>JAOPZY010000035.1 GCA_025963875.1 Actinomycetota bacterium | reverse complement strand
GACGCCCAGCAGGACCCAGGGCCGCTTCACCCGGCCAGCCCCGGCGGCACCTCGAACCAAGATTCCGCCAAAAGGACCGCCGACGCGACTTTTTGACGCAATCTTCCGGCATGGAGGCGCAATCTCTCTGGTCCGGCTGTCGCACGACGCTTGTCAATCGGGCAATCTATTTAGCGGTGCGTCCTAACGCCTCAGCGTCGCCGACCGCTGTGTGTCGGTCCAGAGGCGGACGCTTAACAAATCACCCTCCCGTTACGCACCCGTCATCTCCCGTTCAGATCGCCTCGCTAGGGTCGATGGACCTTCGGGCGGCATTGCCCGAACCCCACCCAAGGAGGCGTCAATGCGCCCGAAGCATATTTTCCGTAACGCTCTCCGCCGAGGGTCCCTGATATCGGCGTTTGCTGCGATGGCTGCGCTGGTGGCTCAATCCGGAGCGGTAGCCGGTCTTTCCGACATCCCCTCTCCGCCACAGCTGCCGTTGCTGCCCGGAGCCCTGCTCGTCAGCAGCAGCGTCTTCCAAAATGATCCGAACATCGTAGCGGGCAGCACCCAGCTCCCCCCGGGATGCACGGGCAGCACGTGTGTGACCGCGACCGCGGGTGGTTCCTATCCGTACGTCTTCAACAACGCCCTCGTCGACGCAAGCTTCGGCATCACCTCGAAGATCGTGTTGAACGAGCTCACGCCGTGGGGCTTCAAGCTCGGTTCCATCGACGTCCCGAACAGCTCGCAGCCTGGCATCTCAGCGGGCGCCGACCAGATGGTGACCAGCTTCCCCTCGAAGTCGGAGATCGGGCTCAACCTCTCGACGGACGGTCAGTACCTGACCTTCATGGGGTATCGAGCCCCGGTCGGCACCCTCGACGCCTCCAACTCCAACACTCCTGGCGCGATCGACCCCACCAACCCCGTGCCGAGCGCCTATTACCGGGTTGTCGCGGAACTCGGCCGGGATGGCAAGTTCCATTTCACCGAGACGAACGCCTACAGCGGTAACAACGGGCGGGCCGCGATCTTGAACAACAAGTCGGGGGCCAACTTCCTGTACATGGCCGGCAACGCCGGCAACGGCGCCAACCCGCAGCCTGCCGGCATCGTCGAGGGCGCCGGCGCCCAGATCGCGCAGCCCTCTCTCCAACCAGAAGCGCTGCAGAATCCAGGGACTCCAACCCCGGTCGGCAGCTTCAATATCACCCAGCTCGGCGACAAGGCTGACAAGATCGGGAAGGACGACAACTTCCGCGGTATCGGTGTCCACAACAACGTCCTCTACTACACGAAGGGCAGCGGTGGCAACGGCGTGGACACGGTGTACTTCGTGGACACGACCGGCAACGCGTGCCCGAACGGCGTGGGGCTCCCGCAGCCGGGCGCAACGCTTCCGACGTCCCCGGTGGCCTACAACGCCTCAACGGTGACAACCACGGGCCTGCCCAGCAACATGTGCATCCTGGCCGGCTTCCCGACGACGTTGGCGAAGGCAGCGCCGACCATGTTCCCCTTCGGGGTGTGGTTCGCCAATCCCACCACCCTCTACGTCGCCGACGAGGGGACGGGTAGCAACACGTACTCGTCGTCTTCGGGCCAGTACACGGATGCCGCCGCCTCCACCACGGCCGGTCTCCAGAAGTGGGTCTTCGACGCCACGGCAGGCATGTGGAAGCTGGCGTACACGCTCCAGTCGGGCCTGAATCTCGGCCAGCCCTACACGGTGCCCGGTTACCCCACAGGGAACAACGCCGCGACTGGGCTTCCGTGGGCACCTGCCACAGACGGGCTGCGCAACCTCACGGGTCGGGTCAACCCTGACGGGACGGTAACGATCTGGGCGATGTCATCGACGGTGAGCGGCGGCGGGGATCAGGGCGCCGACCCCAACCGGCTCGTGGCCATCACCGACCGGACCGCGGCCGGCACGCTCCCGGCCGGGGAGAGCTTCAAGACCCTTCAGACTTCCGCGGCCGGCAGCGTGTTGCGGGGAGTCTCCTTCACGCCCGGGACCTGCCCGGCCCTCGCCGGAGGCTTCTGCTTTCCTTAATGGCGCAACTTGTCAGTGATCGTGGTTGTGGTCGTGGTCGTGGGAAGGACCCTCACGGGATCCGTCAGCCCGCTGTCAACAGCCGGGCTGGCCCAGGTGCCCGCAGCAGCTGGATCTGGTCCGTAGTTTGATCCAGGTGTTGCTGAGCGCCAACCTGAGCTTGGTCGGGAGGGGAGCATCGTACTCCCGAAAGTTTGCGACAGTGTCACGGAAATTTGAGCTGGCCACAGCGTCAACCCTCCAATCTTCCCCCCCGGCGGAGGAATGTGGACCGCGTTTGAGATCGACAGTCCACCACAAACGGAGGCGATCAGTCTTTAGGATCAGCCGACATGAGATCCCCGGGCCAAAACGCACCCAACCCGGCCCAGCGTTCGTCGGAACGCGCCTATCTGCGGAACGCAGACCCCGTCCTCGCCCGACTGATTGACGCCTGTCCCGACTTCGATCCGCGGGCTTGGCTCGCCGAGATGCCACCGATGGAGCCCTTCGACTGTCCTCGTGTTCCAGGTCATCGGCCAGCAACTTTCGGTCGTCGCGACGCAACGTATCCTGGGCCGTCTCCGGGACCACTTTGGGGGGAAGCTCCCGACCCCTGCCGAGCTCGTCGTCGCCGATCCGGACGACGTGCGCCGGGTCGGGATGTCGGGGCGCAAGGTGGCGACGATCCGAACGCTTGCCGAGCAGTTTGTCGACGGCCGGTTGAGCGATGAATCGTTGGAGACGATGTCCGACCAGGAGGTCGAAGCCCGGCTGACGACCATCCCGGGCATCGGTCCGTGGACGGTACAGGGCTTTCTGATCATCGCCCTTGACCGTCAGGATGTCGTCCTGCCCGGCGATTTGGCGTTACGGAAGATCATCCGGGACGTCTACGCACTCGATCACCTGCCCAGCCAAGAAGAGGTCCTTCGGATCGCCGAGGCCTGGCGACCCTACCGCAGCCTGGCAACCAGCTACCTCTTCGACTCGCCAAGCCGCTCCCGGAGGCTCCCGCCCGGCCAGTGACCCGGACATCGCCCGAGATGGCCCCCTCTGAGCCTCCGTACGTACACTTGTTGAGGGGGACTCTACGAATCGGGGGACCTGCAAATGACCATTCCGCTCTCCATCCTTGACCTGGCGCCCATCCGTCCCGGCGAAACGACCACCGACAGCTTCGCTGCCAGCGTGGCCCTGGCCCAGCGCGCGGAAGAGCGGGGCTACCGGCGGGTCTGGTACGCCGAACACCACAACATCCCCACAATCGCGTCCTCGGCCACCAGCGTGCTCATCGCCCATGTCGCCGCGTTCACCCACAGCATCCGCCTTGGTGCCGGCGGCATCATGCTCCCGAACCACTCCCCGCTGGTGATCGCGGAACAGTTCGGCACGCTCGAGGCCCTACATCCTGGGCGCATTGACCTCGGTCTGGGGCGAGCCCCCGGCTCGGATCAGGACACCATGTTCGCCCTGCGCCGCAACCCGATGTCGGCCGAGAGTTTCCCAGACGACGTCCTCGAGCTCCAGGGCTACCTCACCGGCAAGTCCCGGATCCCAGGCATCGATGCCACGCCCGGCAAGGGGGCCAATGTGCCCCTCTACATCCTGGGCTCGTCACTGTTCGGGGCCAACCTCGCCGCAACCCTCGGCCTGCCCTACGCCTTTGCATCCCATTTCGCCCCCGACGCGCTGCAGGAAGCCGTGGCTACCTACCGCCGAGGGTTCCGGCCCTCGGCGCAGCTCGATCGGCCGTACGTCATCGCCGGGGTCAACGTCATTGCTGCGGATACCACGGCCGAGGCCCAGGCGCAGTTCCTGGCAACGAAGCGAAGCCGCGTGACCTTGTTGTTCGGCCAGGGGCGAACATTCAGCGACGAGGAGGCGGACGTGGTGCTGCGCTCACCCGCCGGGCAACACGTCCAGCACATGCTCACCTTTTCCGCCGTCGGAACGCCGGCCGAGGTCAGAGAGTACGTCGAGGCCTTCGCCAAGCATGCCGACGCCGACGAGCTCATCGTCGCCCACCAGGCATCCACGACGGAAGCCATGCTCCGCTCGGTGGAACTGCTCGCCGACTCCATGGAGCTCGCCCCGGCCTAGCCGAGGTAGGGAGGACAAGAAATGAGTAGCGCTCTGCTCGTCATGGACGTCCGGCGGGGAATCGTCGACCGCTACGGCGGTGCCGGTGGACTCCTGAACCGCCTCACCAGGGCGGTCGCCGCAGCTCGCGAGGCCGGCGTGCCTGTCATGTTCGTACGTGTCGCGTTCCGACCTGGTTTTCCCGAGGTCAGCCCGGCGAACCGAACCTTCCGTGCGACCACCGAGGCGGCTGGCGAGGCTTTCACAGAGGGCAGCCCGGCAACGCAGATCCACCCCGCACTGGCTCCGGGTGCCGGCGAGCCGGTCGTCCTCAAGAAGCGCGTCAGCGCCTTCACGGGCAGCGACCTCGAGGTGCTGCTGCGCTCTCGTCGTGTGACCCGCCTCGTGCTGACCGGGATCGCTACGAGCGGGGTTGTTCTGTCGACCCTGCGTGAGGCAGCCGACCGCGACTACGAGCTCACCGTCCTCGCGGACGGGTGCGCCGACGCCGACGAGGAGGTCCACAGGGTCCTGATCGAGAAGGTCTTCCCCCGCCAAGCCCTTGTCATGACCGTCGAGGAGTGGGAGAAGGAGCTGAAGGATCGCTGAAGTCCTCCCGCGGCGGCTCACGCTTCGGTGCATCCGCAGGCAACAGCGAGAACGTGCCGCCGTCCAGGGGCCGTAAGGCTCGAAAGTGGCGCTCATCGAACGTGAGGAGCCGCCGGGTGCCGAACCTCCTTGCAATCACGACCAGACTCAGGTCTGCCAGCCCGACGTCCAGGTCATCGTAGCGACGCTCAGATCGGCCACAACATCGTGATCGTCGGCGTCGAGACACGCAACCGTGAACCGCCCCGCCGCCAGGTCGTCAAGGAAGGCCAGCCGAGCCGTGTGTCCGAGTCGGCCACCGAGCAGGTGGTCCACTTCGGCGGTGATGGGCGCCGGGACCACAAGTTCCCCGGGCTCCTCTTGCAGCAGCGCCTTGATCACCGGTTGCAGCGGCGGAGAATCAACTTTGTTTGTTTTGCCGCGCCATACGCGGTGTAGCAAACACAGTTTGTTCACAGCAACCGCGGAACCGCTTAGAGGGTGGCCTTCAGCTCGAAGAGGCGACGAGCGCTCAGCATGTGACCGCCCCGCTCCGCGAGGGCCAACGCCTCCGCCACGATCTGGCCGGCGCCCACGTCGCCCGAGGCGACGGCGACCTCGGCCCGGGCCAGACGTCCTTCATAGCGGCTCAGCTCCGGTCCCTCGTCCAGGGACCGGGCAACATGGGGGGCCGCGCGTGCCGCATCCCCCCCGGCGACGAGCACGAGGGCGATCCTGGCCGACGCCCATCCGGCGAAAAGGGACAGGTTCTCCGAGGTCGCCAGGGAGCGCCGGAACGCCGCCTCCGCCCCGGTCTGGTCGCCCGCGGCCTGCCGCGCGATACCAACGGCCCGCAGCGAGGCAGCCGTCCACTCCCGGTGGCCGATGCGCTCCGCAATTGCCAGCGCGGCGGTGGCCGCCTCCAGGGCCTCGCCCGGCTTCCCCAGAGCGGCGAGAGCTTCGCTGCAGTGCCAGAGCGAATAGGCCTCCCCCTCGGAGTGGCCCAGGGTCCGGGCAAGCTCCAGCGCCGCCCGTGCGTCGGCAAGGCCCTCCCGGGGCCGCGCCATGAACGTGAGGGCGTGGCCCCGCGTCGAGCGCGGCGTGCCGACCCGCAGCAGGTCCCCGGAGTCCTCGAACAGCCTGGCCACCCGGTCGAAGGTGACGACCGCTCCGCGGATGTCGCCACCGAGGAACGTCGCCATCGCCTGGCCGTCGAGGACGTCGGCGATGCCCCGGGCATGGCCAGCCTGGCGGAACAGCTCGAGGGCCTGCTCGGAGCGCTGGCCGGCCCGCGCCCGACGGTCGGCGTTCATGTCGATGATGGCGGCGACCGAGAGCGCCTCGGCGCGGGCGGCGGGGTCCCGCCCGGCTTCGGCCATCGCCAGCTCCGCCAGCTCGCTCGCCCTGTCCAGATCCTCCGACCCCGAGGCCAGGAGGGCCATCCTCGTCAGCAGGTGCGAGCGCCGGGTTCCCCCCCGAGCTCCGGCGAGGGCGCCCCGGAGGTCCTCACGGGCGCCCGCAAGGTCCCCGGTTGTCGCCCTGGCCTCCGCCCGCACCTCGAGCAACGAGGACCGGACCTCCTCGGACGGGCCGAGGGCCAGTCCCGCCTCCGCCACCTGCTCGGCCTCCCGGTGGGCGAAGCGCCGGAGTCGCTGCGCCGCCGCCTCGGCAAACGCCCCGGCGGCGGCCGGCGCGTCCCCGGCGCCGGCGAGGTGCCGGGCGACCTCCGAGGGATCCGCCCCCTCGTGACGCAGCGCAGACGCCAGCAGCTCGTGCAGGCGGGCTCGCGAGGTAGCCGGGATGCGGCCGGCCACGACCTCGGCGATGAGGTCGTGGGTCACCGACCACCCGTCGGCCCCGGCGTTGACGAGTCCCGTCCGCCCCAGGGCATCGAGGTCGCCGAGGACGAGACCGGCAGGAGCGCCCACGGACAGCGCCAGCAGGCGGGCCGGTACGGGATGGCCGAGGAGCGCCAGCAGGGCGAGAAGCTCGCGGCGTGCGGACGGGTGGCGGTCCACCCGGGCCTCGATCGTGGTTCGCTGCCCCCGCCGGGCGGCCTTCCGGGCCAGGGCGTGGGCGTCCGGGGAAGCGGCCATCCAGCGCCCGTCCGGGCCGGCTTCGAGTGCCCCCTGAGCGGCGAGCTCCCGCACCAGCTCCGCGACGGCCATGGGGGAGCCGTCGGTGTCCTCGACGACGCAGCGGACGAGCTCGGGATCCGCGACCGCCGCGCCCAGCGCCGGCCCGGTGAGCGGGCCGAGATCGATCCGGGTCAGCGGCCGGCCCAGGGCGGCCAGACGCTCGAAATAGAGCGCCGCCGGCCCGCCGGGGGCGACTTCCTCCGGACGGAACGCCAGGATCAGCCCCATGCCGGGCAGCCGAGCCGCGGCCCGCTCGAGCACCGCGAGGCTGCTCGCGTCGGCCCACTGCAGGTCGTCGACCGCCAGCAGGCAGGACGCTCCTGCGGCGGCCTCCACGAACCGGACCGCTCCCTCCAGCACCAGGGCCCGCCGGCTCTCGACGTCCAGCACGCCCCCGGTGGTCGGGCGGAGGGCCGCAAGCTCGGGCACGGCCTCCGCGAGCGCCTCGGCTGGAAGCTGCGCCAGGGCATCTGCGGCCCGGGGCTCCAGCGCCAAGCCCGCGCGCACCAGCGCCCGGGTTAGGTGCCACGGCTCGTCGCGCTCTGACGGCGATGCCCGGACCAAGAGCACCCGCCGCGGCGAGCGTGCAACCGCCTCCGCCAGCAGTCGTGACTTGCCGGAGCCGGAGCCCCCTGCAACCAGGGCGGCGCCCTCCCCCATCGTCAGGATGGCGCCGAGCTCGGCCTCCCGCCCCATGAACACCAGGCTTCCGAGCTGCCGGGCGGTCTCCCCGAGCGGGAGGGCCACGGGGACCCCGACCTCCTCGCCCCGCAGGATCCGGGTCTCCAACCGCCGGGTCTCCTCGGACGGGTCCAGGCCGAGCTCCTCGGCCAGCTTCTCGCGCAGCCCTGCAAGAACCGCAAGCGCGCCGGCAATGTCGCGCGACGCCGCCAGGGCTCTAGCCAGCAGGAGGTACGACGCTTCCCGCAACGGAGCATCCGCCACCGCCAGCCGTGCCCAGGCCACGCCACGGGCAGGCGCCCCAGCCACGAGCGCGGCCGCCGCCGCACCCTCCAGGGCTTCGAGGTAGGCCCGGTTCAGGCGGTCGCGGTAGTCCTGCGCCCAGTCCGCGTAGGCATCCTCCGCAAGGGGCTCCCCGCCCCAGAGGGTCAGGGCGTCGGTCATTCTCCCGGCGGCCACGAGCTCCAGGAACGACTCCGCGTCGACGCTACAGCCACCGGTGCGGGCAAAGGAGTAGCCGCCGGGGCCGGTGAGGATGAGCGACGGAGCGCCGAGGGCACTCCTCGCCCGCGTGACGAGGACGTTGAGGTTCAGGTCGGGATCGGCCGGGGGGCCGGCCGGCCACAGGGCTTCGATCAGCAGGTCTCGGGAGACGAAACTCCCGCGGCGGGTCACGAGCATGCGCACCAGCGAGCGGACGAGCCTGCCACGGAACGCGCCCGCGGGGATCTCGACACCGTCCCGCCGGACCGAGAAACGGCCCAGCACCCTGATCTCGATGGCCATGCTCCCCACCCCCATTGCAGCGCACCGGCAACGAAACGGCAATGCCTCCCTCCTAGATTGGCCCCCGACGGGCTGGGAGGCAGCCCCGGAGGAGAGGAGGGGCCGATGAGCAGGCAGGACGTCCACAACGAGATGCGGCAGATGTTCGGCACGGTGATCTCGTTCGTCGACCAGATCCCCGACGCCTACATCGACGCCGAGTGGGACCTCATCAAGCGCGTGCAGTTCGGCGAGACGCTGATCCCCAACAAGTACAAGGAGCTCATGGGGGTGGCGATCGCCGCGGTCACCCGGTGCCGGTACTGCTCCCTGTTCCACACCGAGGCCGCGAAGCTGTTCGGCGCCACAGCCGCCGAGGTCGAGGAGGCGGTGCACTACGCCAAGCTCGTCAGCGGGTGGAGCGTCTACCTGAACGGCCTGCAGGTCGATTACGAGGCGTTTGCCGACGAGGTGCGCCGTGTGGTCGCCCACGTCTCGTCCCAGGCGGCAGCGTAGCCATGCGGCTGGCCTGGGAGCGCCGGGGCGTCGTCCGGATGACGGTGAAGGTCGAGGAGCTCGCCGCCCTGGTGGCGGGGGCCAGGGTCGCCAGGCACGCCCTCGCGGCCCAGCCGGGGGAGCAGACCGGGGAGCTGGAGCGGATCCTGGGCGACTTCGACCGGGCGAGCCTGGCCCTCAAGCAGTCGCCCGATGCGGCCTGGTTCCACGCCGGCAGCCGCAGCCTCCAGGACCGTTTCGGCACCCGGCCGCTGGCGGACCGCATCACGGAGAAGTTCGTGAAGGACCGCCTCGAGCCCGGCGATCGTGCGTTCGTCGAGCGGGCCGACATGTTCTTCCTGGCCACGGCGGACGCGGAGGGGCGCCCCAGTTGCTCCTACAAGGGCGGCGATCCCGGCTTCGTGACGGTGGTCGACGATGCGACGATCGCCTTCCCGAACTACGACGGCAACGGGATGTTCCTGTCGTGGGGCAACGCCCTGGCCAACCCCGAGGTGGGGCTGCTGTTCATCGACTTCGAACGGGGCCACCGCATGCGCCTGAACGGGACCGCGACCATCGACGGCAACGACGAGCTGATGGCGGCCTACCCGGGGGCGCAGTTCATCGTGCGGGTGGCGGTCCGGGACGTCTTCCCCAACTGCCCCCGCTACATCCACCGCTACCGGCTGGTCGAGCGCTCGAAGTTCGTCCCCCACGCCGGCCGGCGGGCGCCGGAGCCCGACTGGAAGCAGGAGAGCTGGGCGACCGACGTGCTACCAGCGAGCCCACAAGGCTCATGAGAGAGGAGACCACGATGCAATCCGATATCGCCGAGCTTCACCGACGGGCCTGCGACCAGGTCACGAGCCGGGTCGAGCGGATCACCCACGGGCAGTGGGACCTCCCAACGCCCTGCACGGAATGGAACGTGCGTGACCTGGTCCGCCACCTCGTCTCCGGCACGAGCTGGGTCGGCCCGCTGGTGGAGGGGCAGACCATCGCCGAGGTCGGCGACCGCTTCGACGGCGACCTGCTGGGCGACGACCCCTCGGGGGCGTGGCGCCGCGCCGTCGGGGCCGCCGTCGACGCCTGCGCCGCGGACGGTGCGATGCAGCGCCTCGTGCACCTGTCCGCGGGGGATACGCCTGCCGCGGACTACGTGGCGGAGCGCATCCTCGACCTTGTGATGCACGCCTGGGACGTCGCCCGGGCCGTCGGTGCCGACGAGCGGCTCGACCCGGAACTGGTGGACGTCGCCCGCAAGGTCCTCGCCGAGAAGGCCGACCTGTGGCGCCGGCACGGCGCCCTGGGGCCGGCCGCCGAGACTGCGCCCGGCGCCGATCCGCAGACCCTGCTGCTGGCCGAGTCCGGGCGTAAGGTTGTCTGATGCGCACCGTGCTGGCAGCAGCCGTGCAGGCGACCCCGGTCTTCCTCGACCGTGAGGCGACGATCGAGAAGGCCTGCCGCCTCGCCAAGGAGGCCGGGACCAACGGCGCCGAGCTCATCGTCCTTCCCGAGGCCTTCGTCCCGGGGTACCCGGACTGGGTCTGGCGCTCGCAGCCCTGGAAGGACGCCAGGGCCCGGTACCGGCTGCTCCTGGAAGCGTCGGTCGTCGTTGGGTCGCCGGCGACCGAGGCCCTTGCCGGGGCCGCACGCGAGGCGAGCGCCTACCTCTGCGTCGGCGTCAACGAGCTGGACGAGGCCGGGGGCACCCTCTACAACACGCTGCTGTCCTTCTCCCCGGAGGGCGAGATCGTCGGCCGCCACCGCAAGCTGATGCCCACGGGCGGGGAGCGCCTCGTCTGGGGCATGGGCGACGGCTCGACCCTGGCAGCCTTCGACACACCGTTCGGCCGTGTGGGCGCCCTCACCTGCTGGGAGCAGTACATGCCGCTGGCGAAGTACGCGATGTACGCGCAGGGCATCGACATCCTCCTGGCCCCGACCTGGGACAACGGTGAGAACTGGATCTGCACCCTTCGCCACAACGCTCGGGAGGGCCGCGTCTTTGTCATCGGCGTCGGCTCGGTGCTGCGCGGGTCCGATGTCCCGAAGGACTTCCCCGGGCGCGACGCTCTCTACGGCGGAGACGAGGACTGGATGTGCCCTGGCTGGTCTGCCATCGTCGAGCCCGACGGGTCGCTGCTGGCCGGGCCGCTCAAGGAGCAGGAGGGCATCCTCTACGCCGAGCTCGATGCCGGGGCCGCCCGCGCCTCACGGATCGAGTTCGATCCTGTGGGGCACTACGCCCGCCGCGACGTGTTCCGCTTGACCGTCGATACCCGGCCCAAGCCGGCGGTGACCTCCGACCCGGCTTCCCTCGACCCTCCCGTGGAGGTGCCATAGATGAGCGAGTTCCGGGTCATCCGGCCGTCGGATCGCCTCCCCGACACCGCCAGCGGCGCAATGCGCCGGGAGGCAGCCGTCTCGAACGCGGTCGTCGGCGCAGGAGCGCTGTGGTTTGGCTACGTGGAGCTGGCGCCCGGGGCCGTCTCGGCGGTCCACCACCACGGGGAGTCCGAGAGTGCCATCTACGTGATCTCCGGCTCTGCGCGCTTCTGGTCGGGCGCCGACCTCTCCCATTCGCACGACGCAGAGGCCGGCGACTTCGTCTGGGTGCCTCCGCACGAGGTGCATGTGGAAGCCAATCGCAGCGACACCGAGCCCGTCCGCATGGCGGTTGCCCGATCCACCCAGGAGGCGATCGTCGTCAACCTCCCGGACCCCCGCCCCGAGGCGCCCCACGCTCAGGCGTAGTCCTCCCGCCGGGCGACGCCGGCGACGGGCTCGCCCCGCAGGAACCGGCGGGCGTTCGCAGCGGCCTGCCGTGCAGCCCGGTAGAGGATGCCCGGCACTATCGCCGAGTTGTGCGGCGAGCCGATCAGGTTGGGGAGCTCGAAGAACGGATAGTTCGTGGCGAAGCTCCCCTGGCCAAACGGCTCCTGCCACCATGCGTCGATGCCTGCGCAGAACTTCGGGTTCGCCCGCAGGTGCTCGTAGAGCGCCCCCTCGTCGATGATCGGCCCCCGGGCGACGTTCACCAGGATGGCCGTCGGCTTCATCAGCTCGAGACGGGCGCGCCCGATCAGGCCTCGAGTGGCTCGGGTCAGCGGCAGGGCGACGATCACGACGTCGAGCTGTCCAAGGAAGGCGTCCAGGTCCCCCAGCGTTCCGACGAAATCGACGGGCTCGTCGGTGCGGCCCGACGTGTTGACCGCAAAGATGCGGGCCCCGAACGGACGCATCAGTCGGGCGGTGGCCTTGCCGATTCCTCCGAAACCGAGGATCCCGCAGATGCTCTCCTCAAGCGTGAGCGACGGCGTCTCCTGGTCGAACACACCCCGGGCCAGTTCGGCATGGTGCTGGGGCAGCCGCTTGGCAAGGGCAAGCGTCATGGCCATCGCGTGCTCGGCCATCGGCTGGGCGTACGCGCCGACGTTGCCGGCCACGACGACCCGATCCGGGATCTGCCCGAAATCGACGTGGTCGAGCCCTGCCGACAGCAGTTGCATGAACCGGAGGGTCTTGGCCGCCGCCAGCAGCTCGACCGGAACCTCCCGGGGCAGATTCCAGGCGAGCAGGACCTCCGTCTCAGCGAGGACGGCCGGCCAGTCCTCCCGGGGGAGCCGCTGGAGAAACGTGATCCGGGCGTCGCTGCCGAGGACCTCTCTATTGATCCGCTCGAACTCCTCGTCCACCGGGTAGCTCACGGCCACCAGCGGCAGGTCCGTCGTCCGATCTGTCCCCTCAGTGGCCAATCCTCACCGCCCGGCATGATCGCGCAGGTTGTTACCTCGCGGGTCCTTAGTGCTCTGGGCCATAAATTCGGTGACGGATCGGGAGCTCGCTCTCACGCGGCCAGCCGGAGGGCCTCATTCTCAGCCAGTCGCTTCATGAGGTCGGCGAGATCCTTGCGGGTGAATTTCCACTCGAAGGGCCGAGCCGCCTCCTCGTAGTAGCGCTCGAAGGCCAACAGTCGCTGCTCGACCTCGTCGAGGTCTGTGAAGTCGTTGGGCGTCAGCACCTTGCGCTGGACGATGGAGAAGAAAATCTCGATCTGGTTCAGCCACGAGGCGTGGACCGGGCAGTGGATCAGCCGCAGCCGCCGGTGGCCCTCCTTCAGGTAACGCCCCTCCAGACGTTTGATGGAGGCCTGGCCGCGGTGCGACGAACCATTGTCGACGATCCAATAGACGCAGCG
>JAOPZY010000012.1 GCA_025963875.1 Actinomycetota bacterium | reverse complement strand
CCAGGCCGCGCGTCCTCGCGGCGTCGAGGGTGAGGGCGATGTGGTTGAGCGTTCCCAGGCCCGGCAGGGCGACGATCAGCAGCGGGACCTGCAGCGCCGAGGCGAGGTCCGCCATGTCGGCGGAATCGTTGAAAGGCACCAGGAGCCCCCCGGCGCCTTCAATCACGACGACGTCTGCCTGCCGGCGTAGCCGGCGAAAGTCGTCGATGATGCGCCCGGGCTCGAGGCTGATGCCCTCCATCCGCGCGGCAACCGAGGGCGCCAGCGGACGCCGCAGGTTATACGCCGCCGAGCACCGGGCCGCCGGTACGCCGCCGGCGAGCCGGATGAACGCGAGGTCGTCGGCCCCCTCGCTCGTTCCGGTCTGGGCCGGCTTCATGGCGGCGACGCCGAGGCCGGCCCGCCGCAGCGTGCGCGCAACGGCTGCGGCCACGACGGTCTTGCCGACCCCCGTGCCGGTCCCCGTGACGAAGATCCCACCGGCTCCCAGCATGCGGGGATCGATAACGCCCGTGGCGCCCGGTTGCCGCCTCGCTTGGCGCGGTCCGGCGCCGCGGCGCACCGATGCAAACGCCTCCACGGCAGCGGCGAGGTGCTCCTCCGTGTGGGCCGCCGTGACCGTCACCCGCAGCCGGGCCGTCCCCGGGGGGACCGACGGGGGCCGGATGGCGGGGACGAAGATCCCGTGGTCGAGCAGGCGGGACGAGAGGGCCATGGCCTCGGGGCCCCCGCCGACGAAGACCGGGACGATGGCGGCCGCCGGGCGACCCACGTCGTAGCCCAGGCCCGCGAGCGCCTGGGTAAGCCGGGCAGCTGCGGCCACGACCCCGGGTCCGCGGTAGGGCTCCGCCGCGACGATCCGGAGCGCCTCGGCGGCGGCACCGGTGGCGGCGGGACTGGGGGCGGTGTCGAAGACGTAGCTGCGAGCGCGGTTGCGCAGCCACTCGACGACGTCACGTGGCCCTGCCACGAAACCACCGGCCGAGCCGAGCGCCTTGGACAGCGTCGACATCACGATGCCGGCCCCGGCCCCGTTGCTCTCCAGCAGGCCGGTGGCGTGGGCGTCGTCGACCATCAGCATCGCCTCGTGCCGTTCGCAGATCCGGGCGATGTCGGCTACGGGGGCGAGGTCGCCCTGCATCGAGAAGACGGTGTCGGTCACCACCAGCCGCCGCCGGGCGTCGACGGAGCTCAGTGCCCGCTCGAGGTCGCCCACGTCGGCGTGCCCGTAGACCACGACCCGGGCCCCCGCGAGCCGGCACCCGTCGATGATGCTGGCGTGGTTCAGCTCGTCGGAGAACACGGCGTCCTCCTTGCCGGCCAGCGCCGGGATCGTGCCGACGTTGGCCAGGTAGCCGGAGGAGAAGAGGATCGCGTCCTCGCATCCCTTCAACCCGGCCAGCGACGCCTCGAGGGCCCGGTGCAGGTCGCTGGTGCCCGATACGAGCCGGGAGGCGCCGGTGCCGGCTCCCCACCGCCGGGCCGCGGCCGCAGCCGCCCGGCGAAGCCGCGGATCGGCGGCCAGGCCGAGGTAGTCGTTGGAGCAGAGCTGGACCACCCGCCGGCCGCCGATGACCACCTCCGGCCCCTGAGGGCTTGCCAGCGTCACGGGGTGGCGCCGGAGTCCTTCTCGTTCCAGCCGGGCCAGCTCGGCGGCGCACCAGCTCAGGGGATCAGCCACAACCGGTCACGGCCTCGATGGCTGCCCGGGTGATCGATGCGAGCTGGAGCAGCTCCGGGATCGGGATCGCAAGCGGAGGCATGAGGACCACGACGTCGCCGAGCGGCCGGATGACCGCCCCCGCCTCCCGGGCCGCGGCCGCGACCCTGGCGCCCATGGTCTCCGCTGCCTCGTAGGGCCGCCGGCTCGGTTTGTCGGCAACGAGCTCGATGCCCACCATGAGGCCATGGTGCCGGATGTCGCCGACGTGTGGGTGGCCGTTCAGCGGCGCCAGCGCCTCCGCGAGGATCTCGCCCCGCTCCCGCACCCCTCCGAGCGTGTCCCGCTTGCGCATCAGGTCGAGGTTGGCGAGAGCTGCCGCGCAGGCCAGGGGGTTGCCGGTGTACGTGTGCCCGTGGAAGAACGTCTTGCCTGCCGCGGGGTCGCCGAGGAAGGCGTCGAAGACACGCTGGGTGGTCAACGTCGCTGCCAGGGGCAGGTAGCCGCCGGTCAGGCCCTTGCCGGCGACGAGGATGTCGGGCGCGACGCCTTCGTGCTCGCAGGCGAAGAACGTGCCCGTCCGGCCGACCCCGGTCGCGACCTCGTCGACGATGAGCAGCACGTCGTGGCTGTCGCACAGGTCCCGCACCCGGCGGAGGTACCCCGGCGGAGCCGTGATCATCCCGCCCGCAGCCTGGACGAGCGGCTCCACCACCACGGCGCAGATCTCGTCCGCATGCAGCTCGAGCACCTCGGCCATCGGCTCGAGGCAGCCGATCCCGCACGAGGGGTACGCCAGGCCGAGCGGGCACCGGTAGCAGTAGGGCGAGGGAGCCCGGTAGGTGGGGAACAGCAGGGGGCGGTACGCCCGGTGGAACAGGTCGATGCCGCCCACCGCCACGGCCCCCAGCGTGTCGCCGTGGTAGCCATTCTCGAGCGAGAGGAACGTCGTCCTGCTCTCGACCCCCCGGTGGCGCCAGTACCCGAACGCCATCTTCAGGGCGACCTCGACCGCGCTGGCCCCGGCCTCGCAGTAGAAGACCTTGTCCAGGCCCGGGGGAGCGAGCGCCACCAGTTCGGCGGCCAGCTCGATCGAGGGCACGCCGGCCAGACCCAGCAGCGTCGAGTGCGCCACCCGGCCGAGCTGCTCGGTGATGGCCTCGTCGATCTCGGGGACCCCGTGGCCGTGGACGTTGACCCACAACGACGAGACGCCATCGATGTAGCGGCGTCCCTCGGTGTCGATGAGCCAGCATCCCTCCGCCCGCTCGACGATCAGTGGCTCCGAGGCGAGCCATCCCTGCATCTGGGTGAAGGGATGCCACACGTGGGCCTTGTCGAGAGCGACGAGATGCTCGCGGTCGTTCCGGGTCATCACCCGAATCTAGCGGTTAACAGGGCGTCGCGAGATTCCCCTGAGGGGGCCTCGGAATCCCGCTCGCCATTTTGACAGCCTGTTAAAGCTGAAGTTTGGCGTTTTTCCGTTCGCTGCGAACAAAAAGACACCAAACCTCCGACTGGCGCTCCCCAGTGGACACTGCGAGCGAGGACTCCTAGAGTGGGCGCTCATGCGATATCGGGTCGACGAGCTGGCAGCCCACTGCGGCGTCAGCGTGGACACGGTCCGCTTCTACCAGGCCAAGGGCCTCATGCCGCCCGGCCAGCGGGAGGGCCGGGTCTCCTGGTACTCGGAGGAGCATCGCCTGCGGCTCGCCCGGATCCGGGACCTGAAGGAGAAGGGGTTCTCGCTCGCCACGATCCGCCGGCTGCTGGCCGGTGAGCTCGACGCCGCCGACGAGGCCCTCGCCAGCGCCCTCGCCCGGACGCTTCCCGGGGCCCTGCCGGGCGACGACGGCGGCGGGGACAAGGACCCCGAGGAGCTCCTGACCCTCGAGGAGTTCGCCGAGCGCACCGGGATCCCGGAGGCCCTCATCCAGGTCATCGAGCGCCAGGGCCTGCTCGTCGCCCCTCCCGGCGACGGGCCCCGCTACACCTCGGCCGACGTCCGGGCGGCGTCCGCCGGTATCGCCCTGCTGGAGGCGGGGCTCCCGCTCGACGAGCTGCTCGCCCTCGCGAAGGAGCACGACCGGGCGGCCCGTGCCACCGCGGCCCGGGCGGTGGAGCTCTTCGACGCATACGTCCGGGCTCCCATCCGCGAGGAGTCGCAGTCTGACGCCGAGGCGGCGGAGCGGCTGGTGGAGGCCTTCCGCACCCTGCTGCCGGCCACGACCCGGCTGGTCGCCCACCATTTCCAGCGGGTCCTTCTGGCGACCGCCCAGGCCCGCTTCGAAGGACCCGCCACCCCCGAGGAGGTTCCATGAAGCCCCGCGACACCCTGCCCACCGGCCAGGAGAAGGTCAAGGCGGTCCGGACGATGTTCGACGCCATCGCCCCTCGCTACGACCTGCTCAATCGCATTCTGACCTTCGGAATGGACACGGGGTGGCGCCGCAAGACGGTTGCGGACCTCGGCCTCCCCCCGGGGTCGCTCGTGCTCGACCTGGCCTGCGGGACGGGCGACTTCTGCAATGACCTGGCGGCTGCCGGCCTCCGCTCCGTGGGCTTCGACAACTCCGCGGGGATGCTGTCCGCGGCGACGACCGCGGCCCCGCTCGTCCTGGCCGACGCCCTCAAGTTGCCGGTCCAGGACGCCTCGGCCGACGGCATCACCTGCGGCTTCGCCCTCCGCAACGTGGCCGACCTGGGCAGCTTCTTCGGCGAGGTGGCGAGGGTGGTCCGTCCCGGCGGGAGGATCGGCCTCCTCGAGGTCGCCGAGCCCCGCTGGCGCCCGGCCAGGGTGGTCCACGGCATGTACTTCCGCAAGGTGGTCCCGCTCATCGGGGGCCTGCTGTCGGACCGGGCCGCCTACCGCTACCTCCCGGCGTCCACCGCCTACCTCCCCGAACCGGCAGACATGCTCGCCATGCTGCGGGCCTCAGGTTTCCCCGACGCCCGGCGGCAACTCCTCTTCATGGGCGCGGCACAGCTCATCACCGGCACCCGGGCGTGAGCCTGCCCGCCCACCGGGCGGACCCCGCGGGCCTGGTGTCCCGCACCGACCCGCTCGACGAGATGCCAGAGCTCATCGCTCGCCTGCCTGCCACCGGAGGGGTTGCCTGGATCCGTGAGGGCGAGGGGTTCATTGGCTGGGGTGAGGCGGCCCGCGTCCGGGTGGGCACGGGCCGCGGGCGCTTCCAGCGTGCCGCTGCGGCCATGGCGGATTTGCTCGGGGGAGCGGATATCGATGACGCCGTCGGCGGGTGGGGGACCGGCCCCCTCGCCTTCGGGAGCTTCGCCTTCGACCCCGATTCCCCAGCGTCGGCCCTGGTGATCCCCGCGGTGATCATCGGCATTTCGGGCGGAAGGGCATGGGTCACACGGACCGGGCGGGGGGCTGCCGACGTCGAAACCCACGCAGACGGCGGGACGATAGCCAAGGCCGGGGCCGAACCGGGGGCACTCGACGAGGGTTCCTTCACGCGGGCCGTCGAGGCGGCCCGCGACGCCATCCGCAACGGCAGGCTCGACAAGGTCGTCCTGTCCCTCCAGGTGCTCGCCACCTCTGCATCCCCGTTCGACCAGCGGCGGGTCCTTGCCCGGCTTGCCGGGGAGTACCCCGAGTGCTACACGTTCGCCTTCGATTCGTTCGTCGGTGCCAGCCCCGAGTTGCTGGTCCGGCGGGAGGGCCGGGCGCTCCGGTCGCAGCCCCTGGCGGGCTCCTCTCGCCGGGGCGCCGACCCGGAGGAGGACGCCGGGTTGGGTGCCGCGCTCCTGGCCTCGACCAAGGACCGCTGGGAGCACGACCTCGCCGTCGTGACCGTGGTCGAGGCCCTGCACCCGCTCTGCCGCACGCTGCGGATCGACCCGGAGCCCTCGTTGCTGCGGCTCGCCAACGTCCAGCACCTGGCCACGGAGGTCGTGGGGGAGCTCTCGGGCGACCCCGTGCCGGATGCCCTCAGCATCGCGGGCGCTGTTCACCCGACGGCCGCCGTCTGCGGCACGCCCTCCCGCAAGGCGCTCGCCCTGATCCGGGAGCTGGAGGGACCCAACCGCGGGCGGTATGCGGGCCCCGTCGGTTGGGTGGACGCCCGGGGTGACGGCGAGTGGGCCATTGCGCTGCGCTGTGCCGAGCTGTCCGGCACGACCGCGAGGCTCTTTGCCGGCTGCGGCATCGTCGCTCAGTCAGACCCCGGCGCCGAGTTGGAGGAGGCTCGCCTCAAGCTGCGGCCCGTTCGCTCGGCGCTCGGCATCACCCCACCGTAAGCGTTCGTTCGTCCCCTTGTTCGCCGCTGCGAGCGGTCGATGCAAGGCATTCAGGACGTTTCATCTATACGGGAAAAGTTTGAGACCGCCCCCCTTCTCGTGTTTGAATACGGCGCCCGCGGCCAGGGGCCTGTGTGTGTCGAGCAAAAGCCATCGGGAGCTTGATGCCGAAAGCTTCGAACACCGGTGCGCGGTGGGGGGTCGCCGCCACAATGATGTTGGGAGTGATGCTTGGCTCGCTGGCTCTAGCCGGTCCTGCGGTCGCGCAGTCGGCACCCACGCCTGCTCCCAATCCGCTCGAGTCTCTGTTGCCCAACCTCCTCGCACCGCTCGCGCCGATCCTCAACCCGTCCGCGAAGCCCACGGCGCCTGCGGGTGGCGCCCCCGGCCAGCCGAAGCCCAACACCGGGGTCGCCGGCGCCACCCCGATCCCGGGCCCCATCCCAGCGCAGGTCGAGGTCCACTGCGGAGGGGTGCCTGCGCCCCTGAGGTTCGCCCGCACCGCTCCCCGGACGACCCTTCCGCTGCTCGACGCGGCGACCAAGGTCACCCCGCCCGGCGGCAGCGTCCAGGCCACCATGCTGCGGGTGGCCGCCCCCTTCCCGCTGGCCGGGCCCGCCTCCTACCGTGACGACTGGGGTGAGCCACGCTCGACCCCGTGCCCCCACCTGCACCAGGGCAACGACATCTTCGCCAACTTCGGGACTCCCTTCGTGGCCCCCGAGGCGGGCTCGGTGCAGCGCTACGGATTCGAGAGCGTCGGCGGCAACTCCGTGTATTTCATGGGCGACGACGGCTACGGCCTCTACGGCGCCCACCTGCAGAGCTTCGCCCCGGGCCTGAAGACCGGCGCCCACGTGGACGCCGGGACCGTCCTCGGTTTCGTCGGCAACACTGGCGACGCCGCCGGGGGAAGCCCCCACTTGCACTTCCAGCTCTACCCGCCGGGGCATGCCTGGGGATCCCCGGTGGACCCGAAGTCCTGGCTCGACGACATGTTGAACCGGGCCATCGCCCAGGCCGGCGGCGTCGTGCCCGTCGAGGGGCTCGAGGCACCTGGGCCGCAGCCTGCGCCCGGCGTCAACGTCGGGGGCCTCATGAATTCCGTTCTCCTGGCCGGCGGGCACATCATTTCGCAGCCGACCGTTCCCGTGGTCCTGTTCGTCCTGCTCGTGTTGGGGACGCTGGGCATTGCCCACACCCGCACCTTCAAGCTGGCGGCGGAGCTGCGGCGGTCCCGATCGCGGGCGACCGTTCCCACCTTCCTCGTGGGTGGCACCGCCGGCATGGTGCGCCCGGCCACAGTGACCCGGCCGAGCCGGCGTGATCGCCGAAAGGAGGCGGAGGCTGTCGCCGCCCTCGCGGATGAGCGACCGGTATGGGCGCGCAACTCCCTGCCGGTCCTGCCGGCCGAGCCGGCCGAGAAGAAACCGGGAAGGGTCAGGCGGATGCTCGGCGCCCTGGGCCACACCTGGGGCCGGTTGCCGGAGCGGCTGAGCCGGGTCTCCTCGTCGGGCCCGAAGACGGTCTCCTTCGCACCCTCGGCCAATGGCAATTCGGCGAATGGCCACAAGGCCAATGGGCACAA
>JAOPZY010000005.1 GCA_025963875.1 Actinomycetota bacterium | reverse complement strand
ACACCAAGACAGCTACCTCGAAGAAGGTGAAGCTCGGCGACACGATCACCGTCACCGGCAACCCGGGTCCCCAGCCCTACACCGTGGTCGGCACCATCGGCTTCGGCACCCAGGACACCATCGCCGGCGCGGCGCTGGTCGCCTTCGACACGGCAACGGCGCAGGCAGTCGCCGGCCGGCCGGACTCCTTCACCGAGATCGACATCGGCGCCTCGCCCGGCGTCACCACCCCCCAGCTCGTCACCCGCGTGGGCGCCGTCATGCCTCCGCACTACGAGGCGGTCAGCGCCGCCACCGCCGCCTCCGAGGCCGCCGCCAGCTTCGACTCCTTCTTCAGTCTCTTCAACACGTTCCTGCTCGTATTCGCCGTCATCGCCCTCCTGGTTGGCGCCTTCCTGATCTTCAACACCTTCACGATCCTGATCGGGCAGCGCACCCGCGAGCTCGCCCTCCTGCGTGCTGTCGGGGCGGGTCGCGGGCAGGTGCTGACCTCGGTGATGGTCGAGGCCCTCCTGACAGGGCTGTTCGGGTCGGCGATCGGGCTTGGGCTCGGCATCGCGCTGGCCTACGGCCTCTACTTCGTCCTGAAGAGCCAACTCAGCCTGTCGGCGACGAGCCTGCAGATCCTTCCGCGGACGATCATCATCAGCCTGTCTGCCGGAACGTTGATCACCGTGATCTCTGCAGTGGTTCCCGCGGTGCGGGCTTCCCGGGTCCCCCCGGTCGCCGCGATGCGGGACGACATCGTCGTCGCCGAAGGGTCGCTGCGGCGGCGGGCGATCTTCGGCACCTCCGTGCTTGCAGTCGGCATCGCCGGGCTCGTTATCGGGCTGGCCGGCAAGACCCTGCTGCCCGTCGGGCTCGGCGCCCTCGTCATCTTCCTGGGTGTGGCCATGCTCGTACCGCTCATCGCAGGGCCAATGTCCAAGCTGATCGGCGCACCGTTGCCGCTGGTGCAGGGCGTGAGCGGGACGCTGGGAAGGGCCAACTCGGTCCGCAACCCACGGCGGACGGCCGCCACGGCGTCGGCCCTCATGATCGGCATCGCGGTCGTGGCAGCGATCGCCACGCTGGTAGGGTCGCTGCTGGGATCGTTCAACGGCCTCTTCGACCACAGCTTCCAGGCAAGCTACGTCGTCTCGACCAACACCGGGCAGCCGTTCCCCGCCGGGCCGGCCGAGGCCGCCATCAAAGCGGCGCCCGGCGTGACGGCCATGAGCGGCTTCTCGCAGTCCCTGGTCCATCTGAAGGGGGCGAGCAAGGACCTCGCCGGCATCGACCCCGTCCAGGGGCCCCAGGTCTTCAGGATCACGGTGACGAAGGGATCGCTGGCCCTTGCCCGTGACCAGCTCCTCGTCGATGAGACCACCTCGACCAACGACCACGTGCACGTGGGGGACAGGCTCACCATGACCTTCCCCGCCACCGGCGACAAGACGCTGACCGTGGCCGGGATCTTCCAGGACAACCAGTTCCTGGGGAGCTACGTCGCCTCCAGTGCCCTCATCGCCGCCAACAGCAACTCGGTTCGTGACAGCTTCATCCTCGTCAAGACCTCCTCGACCACCGGCCCGGTCCAGGCGGCCCTCACGAAGGCGGTCGCCGGATTCCCCGACCTGAAGGTGCGGACGGGGACACAATTCAAGGAAGATCAGAAGAAGGCGATCAAGGGCTTCCTCTACTTCATCTACGCCCTCGTTGCACTGTCGATCATCATCGCCATGGTCGGCGTGATCAACACCCTGGCGCTCTCGGTCCTGGAGCGGACCAGGGAGATCGGCCTCGTCCGGTCGATCGGCATGCACCGCCGGCAGGTCCGCCGCATGATCCGCGGCGAGGCGGTGGTGGTCTCCATCCTTGGCGCGATCCTCGGTCTGGTCCTTGGCGTCGCACTCGGCGCCGCCCTCGTATCCACGCTCTCCGGGACGGGGGCCGGGATCACGCAGGTCGTGATCCCCGTGGCGACCATCATCGAGGTCCTGATCGCCGTCTTCCTCTTCGCCATCCTCGCCGCGCTGTTCCCGGCGCACCGGGCCTCCAAGCTCGACGTGCTGAAGGCCATCACCTCCGTCTGAGCCTGCCGCCCCCGGCGGATACTTCAGGGATGACCACCCAGGCCCTCGCTCCCGTCCCGGCGCGGTCGGTTCGCATCGCGGGCCGGCAGTACCCCCTGGTGGTGCCGACGCTGCGGGATCCCCGGCTGCACCTGGCGGCGGTGATCATCTCGTTGCAGGTGCTGGGCCAGACCGTCCTGGGCTTCGAACTGTCCATTGCCCAGATCGCCGTCTCGATCCTGACGTGCGCCGCCCTCGAGGTCGGCCTCACACTCTGGCGGCGCCGGGTCCTCATGTGGCCGGCAAGCGCGCTGCTGACCGGCAACGGCGTCGCATTCATCCTGCGAGTCCCCGGCACCGTCCACGGCGACTGGTGGAGCCTCCGGGGGGCCGGCATCTTCGCTGGGGCCGCGGCGATCTCGCTGCTGTCGAAGTACGTCATCCGGGTCGGGGACCGGCACGTGTTCAACCCCTCGAACTTCGGCCTCGTCGTGGTCTTCGGTCTGCTCGGCACCCGGCTGGTCAACCCCCAGGACCTCTGGTGGGGGCCGATGTCGCCGGGGCTCGTGCTCACCCTCGCCGTCATCGTCACCGGGGGCCTCGTCATCGTGTCGCGGCTGCGGATGCTGGGTCTCGTCGTGGCCTTCTGGTTCACCTTCGCGGCCTGCACGGGGCTGCTCGCCCTGTCCGGGCACTGCATGACCGCCCGGTGGCACGTGGGTCAGGTGTGTGGCGGGTCGTTCTGGTCGGTGCTGGCCCTGTCACCCGAGATCCTGGTCTTCATGTTCTTCATGATCACCGACCCCAAGACGACGCCAACGGGCAAGCTGGCCCGAGCGGTCTACGGCGCCTCCGTGGGGTTCGTGGCGGCGTTGCTGCTGGCCCCGGCCCGCACGGAGTTCTCGACGAAGGTCGGCGTGCTGGCGGGCCTCGCGGTCGTCTGCGCCGCACGGCCGTTGGTCGAGCGCCTCGTCGCGACTCGGGGGGGCCGGATCCGTGTGCCCGCCTTCGCGGTGCTGGTGGCCGTGGTCGTGGGCGGCGGGCTGCTGTTCGTGGCAGGCGTGCGGGCCCGGCCCGCCGGAGCGGTGTCGCGTCCGGTGGCCGGCGAGCGGTTCGTCGCGCCGGCAGCGGCAATCCCGCAGGTGGCGATCGACCCCGGCGTCCAGCGGATCGCCGCCTCGATCACGCAGCAGGCGGCCCAGGCGATGGGCCAGGACGTGGTGGGCGATCTGGCGGCGAAGGGTCCGGCCGCCTACGTCTTCGACCGGATGACGGTGGTGCTGGTGAGGAACCCGCTCCGGCCCCAGGATGCGCCCCGGATCGGGATGACGGTGCATGGCACGAAGAACGGAGCCCCCTATGGCGCCACGCTGGTGCTCGATCCCCTGCCGGGGGGCCACTACGCGATCGCCTCTGAACTGGCCTCGTGACGGCCTCCGCGGTTCCGGCCCCGACCCGCCCGAACTTAGGAGCAGATCGCGCACATGCGCGCGCTGGGCTCCTAACCTTGTACTTGTACTTGGGACAGGATCTTCTGCATCAGGGTCTCGACGGGCCCGAGCGCCGTGGGCGCACTGATGAGGACGACGACGTCGCCCTTTCGGGCCACCAGCGTCGTGACCGCGATGCCGCCGGGAGCGGTGAGGACGGAGGTGTACGCCTCGTCGCCGTAGCCGCTGACATCGGTGATCTGCTGGCCGTTGCTGCTGAGGCTCGCTTTGTCATCTGCGAAGGTGAAGTTGTCCTGACCGGTCTGGAAGCGGATGATGACGGTCTTCGCAGCCGTCCCGCCCGAGTACGTACACACGGTCGCCGGCAGGTTGCTGTTGTCGATATGGCGGCCGCCCACGGCTGTCCCCAAGGCCTCGTTGACCTCGGCGACGCTGACGATGCCGCAGTTGACGTTTGAGGTGGGGCGGGCCGAGGTCGGCGTGGTCGCGGGGAAGATGGCAGGCGACGTCGCCGTGGCGGTGGTTGGGGTCCGGGAGCCACTCTGAGCCCGCGGCGCCTTCTTGGTGCAGGCGGCAAGCAGCACCGAAACCAGCATCAGGATCACGACACACCGCCTGCAGGACATTGCGAGAACCAGTGTAGAGCCGGGGGCTTGGGGCTCAGCGCTGCTGGACTCGGCTCGTCAACGCCCTGAGCAACTCGATGGCGTCGGCCGTCGTCCCGTACTGTGCGGCGTCGAAGATCGGGGCGGCTTCGTCGGTGTTGCAGGCGATGATCAGCTCCGATTCCCTGATGCCTTCGAGATGCTCGGGGGCGCCGGAGATACCGAACGACAGGTAGGCGCGCGGCCGGACCTTCACGCCTGACTTGCCGACGTGGCGGGTGCGGGGCAGCCAGCCGAGATCGCACACCTGGGACGTGCCCGACAGCGAGGCCCCCAGTGCCTCGGCCAGCGCCTGGGCGACGGCGACGTTGTCCTGCGACTTGAGGCCGCGGCCGATGGCGACCAGCATCGGGGCCTTGGTGATGTCGATGTCCTCGTCCTCGCCCGGGGGCATGCCGCGGGGAACCGTCGTCACGCCGTCGAGCGACACCGGCGGTGCCACGACTTCGACCACCGGAGGGCGAGTTGGGACGCGGGCCGGCGGAAACGAGCCACCGACGACGGCACAGATGCCCCGGTCCCCCTCGAGGGCGACCTCGGCCAGCAGCCTGCCCCCGAAGAGCTGGCTGGTCGCCACGATGGCGTCATCCTCGGCCCGGACATCGACGGCGTACGCGACCAGAGGTCGTTGGCACCACAGGGAAAGGGCAGCGCCGAGATCCATGCCCTCCGTCGTATTGGCGAGGAGGACGAGCTTGGGGTCGAGCTCGGCGACGACATGCTGCGCCGCCCGGGCGTGCGCCTCGGGCGTGTAGGCGTCGAGCTTGGGATGGGACACCGTGAGGACGACGTCGGCGTTCAGCATGCTCGGGTCCGGGCTCGGGCCGAGGACCAGCGCCAGCACGCGGCCACCCCACGCGGTGGCGAGGTCCCGGGCTCTGCCGAGAAGCTCGAAGGTGGGGTCGATGAAGCTGTCGCCGGCCGCCTCGGCCAGGACGAGGACGTCGTGGTTCAAGCGATCAGGCCGCGTTCGCGGAGGAGGCCGAGAATGGCATCGGCCGCTTCGTGGGGCGATGCCGGCAGCATCACCGCCCGCCGGGACGCCTCGGGCGTGAACACACGGCGAACGCTGAGCCCGGAGCCGGCGGTTGGCACACCGGTTTCTCCATCAGAGCGCACCTCCTCGATGCCTCCGCCCATGCTCGCAAGGCGGATCCGCATGTCCGAGACGTAGCGTGGATCCCGGAGCGACCCCTGGATGCCGAGCACGGCCGGCAGTGCAAGCTCGATCCGGCCGACGCGGCCGCCGCCGAACTCCTGGGTGGCGATCAGGCCGGTTTCGGTGACTTCCACGGCCACCACCACCGATGCGAAGGGATGACCCAGGCCCGCGGCAAGCAGGGCCGGGAGTTGCCCATCGAGGTCGTCGGGGGCCTGCACGCCGGAGAGGATGAGGTCGTAGAGCTGCTCGCGGATCCAGGACGCCATGATGCCGGCCCGTCGATGGGAGTCGATCCACGCCGGGCCGGTTCCGACGAGCTTCACCGCATGGTCGGCGCCGAGCGCAAGGGCGCGGTAGAGGGCGTGGTCGATACCGGGATCGTCGAGGGAGACGACGGTCACCCACCCGTCGGTCATGTCCTTCAACAACAGCGCCTCCTCCAGCGCCCACTCGTCGAAGGGGTTCGTGACGAAGCCGAGCCGGTCCCGGGCGAGGTCGGTGCCTTCGTCGTTGATCGCAATGCCGGCGCCCACGTCTGGCACCTGCTTCAGAGCGACGATGATGTCCATCCGCCGGTGAGTCTACGAGGTGCCGGTCCTGAGATGGCGTCTGGCTCGGCGAATGGCCGCAGGGGGAGGACGTCCTGGCGGGGACGCCAGGGTCTCGCAAGGAAGTCGAGACCCGGACGCGCCCGACAGCAAAGATACAGATAAAGCATACCTTACGGAAGGTATGATGTCCAATTTGCCGAAGCGCCAAACCTTCCGTCCGACGAACCGCGTGCTACCGCGGCCGGTCAACCCAGCCGCACGGAGCCCTCGGTCAGAGGCGTCAGACCCTCGTCGGCGAGCTCGACCTGGACGGTATGCGACTCAAGCCGCCGGGCCCAGCAGCGCACCGATGCGGGGACATACGCCATACGGAGGAACCGGACGTCACAGCCGAGGAACCGGTGCCGGTTCGCATCACCCGCCGGCGTCGTGAGCGCAAGGGCAGCCTGACGGAACGTCTCGAGCTGGACCATGCCAGGCAGATGATCCAACGGGTGGTCGAAGAGGGCGGGGTGGGCCGGATCGACCTGCACCTCCCAGGACGCTGTGGAGCTCCCGCGGCGCCAGTCCGGCCCGTCGCAGAGGAGGACATCGCCTTCCCACCGCCGCCCCACGACCGCCGGATGCAGCGTCGGCTGCCTCCGGCACGGAGCCGAGGACGGCGGACCGCGCCGCGTTCGAAGCCGTTCGTAGGCGCCGGACGGGAGGCAGACCAGAAGGCCCGACCCATAGGCGAATCGGACGCCATCCCGGAGAAGGCCAACGTGGAAGCGCGCCCGCCGGAGCATCCTGCCCCTGCGGACAAACTCGGAGCACGAGAGCGATACGACGATCTGCTGCTGGCCAGTTCCGACGATCAGGGGGGCGGTATTGACCAGATAAAAACAGATGTCGGCCATAATGAATTGAGTACCGAAGGGCACGTCGTAACCAGTGTGGGCCACAACGATCCCTGCCTGCCGCATGGTCTCGGGGATGAGCATCGGATCGTGGCGGCCTGTCTCGTCCGGCTGGTAGAACGTGTGCTCCCTCGGCCAGCGTGCAGCGAGCAGGTAGGCATCGTCGCCGTCACGGGAGACGCTCGTGATGAGAACCTCGGACTCGGCGGATCGGTGAACCAGCTCCAAGAGCACGGGGCGCGTCCAATTCAGCCCTTGGGTAAGGTATGTTGATCTGGTGCCGACGGTTCCTAGTCCCCTCACCTTCGCCACCGACTCCGTGTGCTAGTACTGCGGCCGGTTGGGAGCAGCGTAGCATCGTACCGTCCGGTAGGTATGCAGCGGGCATGACGTTGCCATGAGGCTGACGTTGTCATGAGGCCGTCCCGGCCACAGGCTCCTGGGCAGCAGGACGAACCACGCCGGCGAGCTGCGAACCGGAGGTCCGTGCGGGGTGAGGCCACCCGCGAGCGGATTCTGGAGGCGGCCGCCCGGGCCTTCGATCGCCGGGGTTATCTCGGGGTCAACCTGAACGACGTGGTGCAGGAACTGGGTCTCACAAAGGGAGCCCTCTACCATTTCTTCCCCACGAAGGAACGCCTCGCGGCAGAGATCGTCCGCCGCCACTTCGCGGCATGGGAACGGTTGGCCTCCCGCGTCGCGGGTGAGCACGACAACCTGGTCGACGCCCTGATCGACATGAGCTACCGGGTGGGGCGGGGGTACCAGACCGACAGCTTCACCCGTGCGGCCACCCGGCTCTCGAACGAGCGCAACCTCATAAGGATCGACCTGCCGGCGCCCTTCGTGGGGTGGATCGAGCGCGTGACCCAGCTTCTCGAACGTGCCAAGACCCGTGGGCAGGTGCGCACCGGCGTGGATTCGGCGGCGGCTGCGCAGCTCATGGTCTCGTTCTTCTACGGCGCTCAGGCAGTCTCGCAGGCCTTGAGCGAGCGGCAGGACCTCCTCGACCGGCTCGAGACGTTCTGGGAACTGATGGAACCATCGCTGAGGCCATCTGGCCGCGTGCCCTGACCATATGCGCCATTTGAGCGACGTTTTGTCTTCGGCAATCGCGCCATAGCGCCCAAGACTGCCTTCAAGGTCCCGCCAGGACACGTTTCCCCAACAGGAGGCATGCCTGCATCGGCTCGCCCATCTCTACACCAACCCATGTAGTGGCTCGCCCATCTCTACACCAACCCATGTATTGGATTAAAGACTCTTAATGGCATGTTTTGACGCACCCCTCCTAAGGG
>JAOPZY010000273.1 GCA_025963875.1 Actinomycetota bacterium | reverse complement strand
CCCCCGTCGAGTATCACCAGAAGTGTGCTCGTCGACAATGTTGGTGAGCCTCAGTCTTCGTCCCTCCTCGGTCTCGTCGAACTGGAAGTCGACCGCCCAGACGTGGTTGGGGTGCTCAGCCCGCAGGCCAGAGGCCTCCCAGCTGCTTGAGCGGGTCCGGGCTTCAGGGGAAGCGAATGTCGACGCTGACCTGGTGCAGCTTCCCGTCGGGCTGGCCGTCCGTCTGCTCAGGCGCGTCACCATTCCCCTGCCTAGTCACGACGTCCGAGCGGAGGCCTGCAGTGTTCAGTATTTCGTGCCAACCGTTGGCGACATCGTGACACTCAGCTTCGCCACCCCGAACGTCGGGTTTGAGACGGCGTTCGGCGAGCTGTTCCGGGCCATCGCCGAGACGCTCCGCTGGCGATAGAGCGCTCTTGTTCCGCCCGGGGATGTCGAACTTCAGTGGCCTCTGGCGGTCGCTGGTGGTTCCGGTAGGCCACCCAGCCTGCGGCGTTGGGCCGCCCCACTTGGACGACTCGCAGGTCCTGTCGGCCAGGAGGACAGCGTGCTCGGTGGGGCCCAGATCGACAATTATCCGCTCTTCATGCGCTGTGCGGTTCTCGGCCGGGAAACGGCTTGACATCCTGGCCCGTTTAGGAGATTCTAAGCATAAGTAAACATGGGGCCGTAGCTCAGTGGTAGAGCGCCTGTTTTGCAAGTAGATAAGCCCAAACGCTGTGCGTTAGTGCGTTTCCGCAGGTGGGCCGTGAGCGCTGAGGCCAGAATTATCCGCTCTTCGCCGAGGGCCCAGGATCGCCTCAGAGGGTCGATCGGGTGCCTCCGTACGTGAAACCCTCTTCCAGCCTTATGCCAAGCCTAGCAATCGGAAGCTTCCGGTCAGGGATTTAACCTTCGCCTCCTGAAGGATTGCGAAGTCCGAGGTAATCCCGGGCTCCACCTCTTACCGACGGCGTCTGGACCGAAGCCTTGCTGGAGGAACTGCGCGCGCTCGAGGCCGGCCGGTCGGCCACCAAAGGGCCGGGGATACCCAATGACGACCTTCTTGGATCTGGCTCCAGGCAAGCGCGGAACGCCGGGATTCTCGGCGAAGACTCGAGCGGTCAGGGTCCCCGACCAAGGCTTGACACGGCTTGGCGAACCTGTCCCCCTATCGCTCAAGTTCGCGGTGGTCCACCGGAGCGGTGGCAGTCCAGACCTCACGCACGATCACCTGGATTGAGCTGGCGACGGGAATGGCGAGCAGCGCTGCCACGAAGCCGCCGAAGGTTCCTCCGATCCAGCTGCCTATCGAGGCTGCGACCAGGATGGATACCAGCACCAGCAAGGGGTTGACCTTCACGGTCCGGCTCATGATCACGGGGTTGAGCACATGGTTCTCGAACTGCGTGTAGACGAGGAAGACCACCAGGGTCACGATGCCTGCAGTGATTGAATGCGTGGCCGCGAACAACACCGTGGGGATCCCCGCGAGGGCGCCGCCGATCTCGGGGAGAAAGTCAACGAGCGCCACCCACAGGCCCCACAAGAATGCGAAGGGGACGCCGAGGACCGCCAGCGTAAGGAGGACCACGGTGCCGGCGATCAAGGAGGTCATCAGGTCTCCCAGCACGTAACCGGCGACCGACCTGCTGACCTCCCCCGCCACCCGGGCGTATCGTGCTGCTCGCTCGGGGGACATCATCCGAAGCGCTGAGGTGCGGAACTTCGGGCCCTCAAGGAGGAACAGCACTACGAGGACGAAGATGGTCAACAGCGTGATCATCAGCGTCACGGCGCCCCTCCCCAAGGTCAGGGCCGGCCTTGCGAGGCTCGACCCGACACCGGCCAGCTTGGGAGCGTTCTTCTGCACCCAGGCCTCGATGTGGTAGCGGCGCACCAGGTGCCCGATCCAGCCTTTCCCGTGCTGCGCCTGAGCCACGTAAGCCGGTAGGCCATGGGGGAGGTGGGTAACCCCGGTGATCAAGGGGGACCCGAACGCCACCGCCAGGCCGGCGAACGCCAGGACCGCCAGCACCGTCACCACCGCCACGGCGTCTCCCCTTCGTGAGATCCCCACCCTCTGAAGGACCACCACCAACGGGTTCAGAACCACGGCCACGAATCCAGCCATCAGCAAGATGAGCAGGATGTCACGCAACCGGTAGGCGAGCTTGCCCACCAGGTAGAGGCCGACCACCACGGCGACGGAGGTGAGGATCGCTGCCAGGGGGACGCCCTGCTCCCGCGCGGCCTCGAAGAGGCGGGCTCGCCTCGTGCGGTCGGCAGTCGACGGGGCGAGGGGCACCTCTCTAGCTGCCATGACCATTACCCCGGCGTCGCCGAGCAGCCTGGACTGATGATTGGGGAGCGCCGCCGGGAAGGGAAGGCAGCCGGCCGCACCGATGAGCAACGGGATCGATACGGAGACAATCAGGCGCCAGATCATGATCCGCGGCAGCAGAACAGCTCGCCGTGGCGTTGGGACCACGGCCTGGGATGCCCCGAGGTCGGCTGGAATTCGTCTTCGAGGCGAGGGAGGCGCCCTGGGCGCCCCCGTGGACATTCACGCGCTCAGCGCCTGAGCTTCCACGTGCTGGGGAACGGTGCGAGCATCGAGCCACGCGGTGACGTCTCCGAGCACCACGCGGCGCTCGGGCTCGTTGAACAGCTCGTGATACAGGCCGTCGTAGAGCCGCAGGGTGCGGTCCGGCGAACCGGCACAGTCGTACACCATGCGGCTGCCCGACGGAGGGACGATGCGGTCACCGGTGCCGGCCATGACCAGCAGCGGCACGCGCAGGGCCGGCACCCCGGCGGCAAAGCCCTCGATCGTGGCGGCGACCTCGGCGACGGTGCGAGCGGGGAGCTTGCCCTGGTAGACGAGAGGATCCTCACGGTAGGCGCGCACCACCGCCGGATCGTGGCTGATCAGCGAGGGGTCGATCTCCATGATCCCCGCCGTAGGGGCGACCGCACCAAGAGCCTTGGCCTCAAGGCGTGTTGAGGCCGGGGCGCTGCCAAGCGACGCCGCGGCCGAGGAGAGGAGAAGCCCACGGAGCCGCTCCTGGTGACGCAGCGTGTAGGCGATCGCGATCGCGCCGCCCATGCTGTGCCCGAGAAGATGAAGGGGGCGGCCCGCATGCCGGGTGGCGGCGAGGCTCACAAGGGAGTCGACGTCCTCGACCGTGTTGTCCATGCGGTCGATGAGGCCTCGCGGTCCCGAGGAGCGGCCGTGCCCGCGGTGGTCGAGTGCGTAGGCGGCGAAGCCGGCGGCGTTGAGGCGGGCAGCGACATGCCCGTAGCACCCGGAGTGCCCGCCGATGCCGTGGGCGATGACCACGACAGCCCGAGGCTCCCTAGAGGGCACCCAGGCCTGCCAGTAGATCTCGACGCCGCCGGCCCCTGCGAGGAGTCCCTCCGCGTGCTCCGCGTCCGTCCCTGCCTCGGCCGAGGTGACGCCCTCGGCGGGCCAAGCGGCCAGGCCGGAGGTTGCGGCCGCATCAGGGAAGAATCGTTGACTCATGGTCGTGCTCCTCTCATGTGTGGCTCTGGTGGTAGGCACCCAGAGCGGGGCGGGCGTCCAGCACGACGCCGACCGCCCCACCCTGGGCATCTGTGGTGATCGGCAGGGTCAGGCGCCCGATCGGAGCGCGCCCTCGATCTGCGAGTGAGCGTGCTGGGCGGAGGCGGCGACGACGAGGCTCCAGGTCCCCAAGGCGAGGCTGAAGAGCCCGAAGACCTCGGCAAGCGACACGGCGCCCAGGTCCGGGCGGGCGAACAGCGCGACGCCGAGTGCCACGGAGAGCAACCCGCCGAAGCCGAGCAGGGCTCGCTGGCCTGCGGCCTCGTGCGAGGCGAACGCCATGGCGAACTCGCCGATGCCGGTGACGACGGCCCAGGCCCCGATCCAGATCGTCAACACGTAGGCCGTGATGCCCGGCCAGGCGATGGCGACGACACCGGCGGCGATGTCGAGGAGAGCGAGCAGCAGATGGCCGGCGACGGGTCCTGCCCGCTCGCTGGAGAAGGCCCGGCTGCCTTGGTGAACTGCGTCGACGAAGACGGCGACCGCGAAGATGACCACGACCGCGGTAATGGTCACCCCCGGCCACGCGATGGAGACGATGCCGATGGCGATGGCCAGCAGACCGCGCCAGAGCAGTGATTTCGACAGGGAACGGAACATGACAACTCCTCTCTTATCTGGCGGACGCTGCCTGACGCTTGCCAGGCAGGGCCCGGGGGATTTTCGCTGCTGATGAGAAGCTCGCTCTTCACGTCGACGCGGAACCCACGCTAGCGGTTGGGGGGCCACCGGGGCATCGTGTCCTCACGACGAAATTTCCTGTGCGCTTCGTGGCCTCAGCACAGCGCTTGGGGGCGACCCGCTCCCCACATCCGGGCCCACAGGCCTCGGCAGTCATGCCGATGACGGTCCTGTGCCCATTGGCACGGACCCCGGCCCGGCCTACGATCAGTCTGTGAAGATCGCCGATCCTCGAGTCGGGGAGCAGGTCGCCTCGGTCGCAGCTAGCCTGGAACCGCGGATCGCCGAGCTGGCCGCCGACATCCGCGACCTGATCCAGCGCGACATCCCCAGGTTGGGGGCCGACCCGCAGCTGACCAGTCTTCTCGATGCCAGTGTCGAGGAGAACGTCGTCACCTTCGTCCACATGCTCCGGCACGGGATCGTCACGGCCCACGTCGAGGCTCCCACCGCCGCCCTCGAGTACGCCCGGCGGCTGGCCCAGCACGACGTCCCGGCCACGGCCCTGATCCGCGCCTACCGTGTCGGTCAGGCCCGGTTCCTCCACCACTGCATCGACGAGTTGCTGGCCCAGACCCACGGGGACCACGTCGAGGGGATGAGCACCCACTGGATGGTCGAGCACGTCTCTGAGTCCATTGATCGGGTGGTCGGCCAGGTCCTCGCCGCCTACGAGAGCGCCCGGGAGCGCTGGGTGCAGAACCGCGAGGCGGTGCTGATCATGCGGGTCGAGTCGGTGCTGGCGGGAGACGACGTCGACCCCAAGGTGGCAGAGGCAGCACTCGGGTACCGCCTTCTCCAGCGGCACCTCGGCGTCGTCCTCTGGGTCGAGCGGGGGGCCGCAGACCGCGATCCGCTCGGCAGGCTCGACCGCGTGGCGTCCGCGCTGGCGGTGGCGGCCGGATCCGCCCAGGCCCCCCTGTTCGTCCCCTGCGACGAGACCAGCGCCTGGGCCTGGCTTGCGGTCACGCCCGGAGCTGTGCTGCGGCGGGACGACCCTCAGGCGGTGATCGGCGAGTCCGACCGGACCGTCTCGGTGGCCCTCGGCGAGCCGGCGTCCGGGGTCGAGGGGTTCCGCCGAACCCATCGCCAGGCCCTCAGCGCCCAGTCCGTGGCCGTGACCGCCGGGCCGGCCCATGTCCAGGTGACGTACTTCACCGACGTCGCTCCCGTCGCGATGATGTGCTCGGACATCGAGTCGGCCCGCGAGTGGGTCGGCGAGACACTCGGCCCGCTGGCGATCGACTCCGATCGCCACGAGCGACTTCGCGAGACCGCACGGGTGTTCCTCCAGACCGGCGGCAGCTACACCGCGACGGCCGACCAGCTCTTCCTCCATCGCAACACGGCCCAGTACCGCGTCCAGAAAGCGGAGGAGCTTCGCGGCCGTCCCCTCCGAGAGGGCCGGCTCGATGTGGAGCTCGCGCTCCTCGCCTGCCACTGGCTCGGCAGCGTGGTGCTGCAAACGGGCTCCTGAACTCGCGCGTCCATCCGGACGACACGCACTGACCGACGGCAGGCCGAGCCCTGGGGTTCGGATCGGCAAGCCCTGGCATCAACGTAGCGCCCGATCGCGTCGTCGCCCCGGCCGAAATCCTCGACCAAGTCTCCGTCGACCCCGCTGGAGTGCGTGAGGAGGTCGCGGACGGTGCAGCCTTCGCCGAACCGCAGGCCCGGCAGGTACTCAGACGCCGGGGCATCGAGGTCGACCAGGCCGTCGTCGACGAGTTGCATCTCGAGGGTTGCCGTGAGGAGCTTGATGACGGAGCCGATCTGAAAGAGGCTGTCAAACGGTGGTCTCCACGCCCGTTTCGACGTTGAGGACACCGAGAGCGAACTCCCGACCGCGACGGGGTCGGCGACTCCTAATGTGGCGCCGGGAATCCGCAGGTCGAGCGCACGACGCTGGAAGATCTCCTCGATCTCTGCTGCTGCCGCGTCGTCCATGTGCCTCCGTCAGTAAAGGCAAGCTGTTCAACAGCAATGAGGAGGTACTGCCTTTCTGGCTTGACCGCCGCGCGCTGGACACCAAACCGCTCCTTGAGGCGGGGGAGACCTCTAGCCCAGCAGATGATCCCCAGCAGATGATCCCCAAAGGCGCCGGGTTGTTTAGTTCGTCGAGCGGAACCAGGGGTCGAATGGCACCTGGGGAGCCCGTCAAGTGGCCCTGGAACCGAGAACCCCTTTCGCTAGATGCTGGGGTTGGTGAGCTTCCTACAGCTGCACCCCTTGGCCGAGCGACAACGGCATCGAAGGGAGGGGGACGGCACATGAGTTGGCGGAACATCACGCTTCTGCTTGCCGGTGTGGTCCTGACAGGTCTCGGCGGCTTGTGGTTCCTGCAGGGAGCAGACGTGGTACACATCCGCCCGATTCTGTGTGCGGCAGACTGCAAGCCTGTGACGGGCGGGTCGGCAGCGTGGATGATCGCAGGACTGATCGCACTCTTGGTCGGACTCGCAGGTATTGCCACCGGTGCGAGACACCTCCATCGAGCGCCGAAGTGACGACAGCGACAGCCGGTAGCCTGCTGGTAAGTCAAGCTCGTCGACTGCAGTGAGCGCCTGGTTGGCCCGGATGAGGCTTCGTCGCCAGGTGACCTCGCTGCCGGGGCTATGCTCGTTAGGCTAGGCGTTGAACTTCGATGATTTAGAGTCCCGTGCCGGGCGGTCGGGGAAGAGGCGGACGGTTGCTTCCCTGGCCACACGCCCGACGTCAATGGCGGCCTGCTCGCCAAGTCTTGGGACGAGGAACGCTGAGGCCGAGCAACTCGTTGTGTCCAACGTTCTTGCGTTGGTCGGGTGTGGGCGGGCTTGGTTCAGGCGCCCGGTTGGGCTGAGATCTGGCCGGCTTTGATCGCGGCAAGGAGCTTCTGATGGTCAATTTCGCTCTGATCGGCGTAGGCGGCCGCGAAGCGGACGATGGCCTCGTCGAAGGCGCTACTGGAGCCGAGGTAGCCGGCGATCTCGGCTGCCCGTCCGCTCTGCGCATGTGCTCGGGCGAGTGCCCATCCGCACAACCCGAGGTACTCGGCAAGCGCAGCCGGTGGAAGCGCCTCGATGGGCGCCGATCCTTTCATGTCAAGGAGTTGCCGGACGTAGAAGTGATGTCCGTGGGCGCTGCTCGATCCGAGAAAGATGTCGCTGGCCGATTGCATGATGCGTTGACCGGAGACGACGCGCTGGCCGGGGTGCTTGATCGAGCTTGGTCGCCAGTACCGCTCCAGAACGGACTGTTGGGCTTGCTTGACTTGCAGGAACAGGGGAGCGTTTTGGTCGTCGAGGAGCAGGACGATGAAGCAGCGGGTGCCGACGCTTCCCACCCCGACGACCTTGTGGGCTACGTCGACAGGCCGGAACCGCGACAGCAGCATGGCGACGTCCTCGCGTACGGACGTCGTGTAGGCGGCCACGGCCGCGTCGACGAGAGGCCGGTCGGATAGAAACTTGGGCGGATGGACGACCAGCGGCGGCTGGTCCACGATTCGAGGCGAGCCGTCAGTGGTGACGGTCAGCTTGGCCATCGCCCTGGCCGCGGTATTGCGTCGTGCTGCCGCGACCACCTTATCGATCTGTTTACGCGGTACGGCGGCCATGACCTGGACGAGGGAATCAGTGTCGACCGTGCTGTAATAGACGTCGAGCGCCCCCAACTGGGCAAAGCTGATCATGCGCTCCCGGTAGGTTCGAACCGCTCCCAGGGCTGCCTCCTCGCTGAGCGCTCGGTCGAACCCGTTTTGCCGGGCAGCGATCATGCCGCTGGCCGCCAGGCGTTTGACGTCCCATTCCCAGGGCGCCGCGAGTGTCTCATCGAAGTCGTTGAGGTCGAAGAGAAGCCGCCGCTCCGGCGACGCGAACAGCCCAAAGTTGGAGAGGTGGGCGTCGCCGCTTGCGGCGACCTCGATGCCCGTCACCGGGGTGGAGGCCAGGTCGGCCGCCATGACAGCGGCGGCACCCCGGTAGAACGCAAAGGGCGAGGCGGCCATGCGTCCCATACGGACCGGCACCAGCTCCGGGATCCGGGCAAGGTTCTGTTCGTCCAACAACGCGAGCGGGTCGGCCCTCTCCGGTCCCGGTTTCCACTCACCGTGTGCTTCTCGGGGAACGACGCGCCGCAGCCGCTTGCCGGCAGCCGTCCGCGCCTCGGTGGACACCATGGGTAGCCCCTCGGCCATCAGTCTCGCTCCGATCATCGCGCCTGGTCGACGGAGGCACAGCCGGTTGATCCCGGCGATGCTTTACCGAACAGAGGGAACCGCAACCCGGCCTCCCCTTGATCGTTATGTTGGGGCAGGGGCTTCCAGGCGATGCGTGTGGCCGAGTACGGGGCGGCCGGAGGGAACTCGATCACGCCGCCGTGACCCTGGATCGAGATAGGAGCCTCTTCGACATGCGTTGCGAAGAACTCGTCCGGCGGACCGGTCGAGAAGTCCCCTTGTGACGATGACGCTGCGCACAAACGTTCCGGAGCCGTCCATGTACGTTTACCGAGCCACCGAAGGGGTCTTCATTTCCTTGGATCAGGCCGAGGGCCAGTCGGAATGTAGCTTGCTCGCAGCGTCTCGACGGCGAAGCCGCATACAACACCTGTCGCTGTCCGCCCGGCCGACAGGCTATTGCGGTGACATCCGCCGTGGGTTGGGCCGTCGGGAATGCCGCGCCCCTAGGGGTAGTGGCCCGTGCACGAGGCAAGGGCGATCAGAGACCCAAACACCATCGCGCCAAGGCGCCCCCCGTGAGCCGCACTCTTCAACGCGTGCGACGACGCAACCGCCTCCAAGCCCAGAGACCCGGCCGCGCGGCAGACCGCCGGATTTGCCTTGGAACGCCGCGTGCGTGAGCCAGTCGGCACCGGCCGCTTCGGCGTGCTTCATCGCGGTCACCGCCGAGTCCTGCCGGCTCCCGCCGACGCAGGGCCTCAGGGCCAAAAAGCAGGCGCTCTACAAGCGCTGTGCGGTTTCTGGGCTCAGAATGGGCTTGACGTCCGTATTCTTGCGAGTTTCGTGCGACACGTTTATACTCATCAACACACGGGGCCGTAGCTCAGTTGGTAGAGCGCCTGCTTTGCAAGTAGATAAGCCCAAACGCTGTGCGTTAGTGCGTTTCCGCAGGTGGCCGATAAGCGCTGAGGCCAGAATTATCCGCTCTTCGCTGAGGACCCAGGATCGCCTCAGAGGCCCGATCGGCTGGTGCTGGAGCATAAAGCCTTCCTCGCCCGACCCTGGGGCCTGAGGGGGCTGTATCGATCCAGGTACGACGAGGCTGCCCCAAGAGGGTGGAGGGTCCAGGCTTGCCGCCGGCTTGCCAAATCATCCCAGGACGTACGTATGATATGCGTATGCCGAGAGTGAACATCTGGCTCCCCGAGGACTTGCACCGGGAAGCGAAGGATCTGCATCTTCCGTTGTCCGAGCTTGCCCAGCGTGCCATCGCGGCAGAAGTCGAGCGACACCGAAAGGCTGCTGCGCTCGATGCCTACCTCGCTGAGCTGGATAACGAGCTCGGCCCGGCGACCAGCGATCAGATAACTGAGGCAGAAGCCTGGGTGGGCAAGCTGACTGGGCCGGACACTGCGCAACGGAGGAAACCTCGGAGCGCGTAACCCACCGGTTCTCGACTCCGGAGGTTTGACCCGCTTGGCCGAGCGCAGCATTCCCGCCCGAGAGCGGCTCCGCCAACTGCGAAGCGCCGGCCTGTGGCCCCCGGTCGTCCCAGCGGTGGTCCTCACGGAGGCACTCCGTGGCGATCCCCGGAGGGACTTCCTTGAGGAGCGGCTTCTTGGGATGTGCGATGTGGAAGCGGTTGATGAGCCCGTCGCTCGCCGCGCCGCGCAACTGCGGACCGGAGCTGGCCGCGGCTCGGCCGTCGACGCCATTGTCGTCGCATTCGCCGAGGGAAGCGGGGGCGTCGTGCTCACCCAGGACCCGAAGGATCTGAAGGCTCTCGCCATCCAGGCCGATCCTCCGGTCCTGGTGGAGCGGGTCTGAATTCTCGAAGGCACTTACTCGATATTCGGCGACTGCGCAACCTGGGGCGGGAGGAGCGAGGTTCAGTGATCGCGCACAGCCTAGGGGCCAGCGCTGCTTCGAGGACGAGTGAATCAGGCGACTATCGGTTGACACGGTAGACGTGGGGCACGAGCGGAGTGCCCTCCGGACCCTTCACGCAGGGCGCGATCCATATGACTTTGTGGGTTTCCTCCGAGGGGCACCACTGATTGCGGAAATAACCAACCCAGCCGGTCGGTGGCGGGTCAGGGATGCGGTTGCATCTGGAGGTCGAAGCCAAGGGTGAGCGAGCCGCCGTTGGGCACGAAAGCCTCCTCGTTGTTGAAGTAGTCGACGTCCATCGAGCTCACGCCCAGACCGGCGTTCCATATGTGGTCGATCCGCTCCGGGAGCCGGTAGGCCGATGAGTAGGGAAGCAGGTACGTTATTTCCCTATCGGTCACGCTGCCGGTCACGGAGGACTGCTGCTCGGTGACGAAGTTTCCTTGGCTCAGGGTCTGCGGGAGCGAGTTACCCTCCGAGATCCAGTTGGTGGCGTTCGGAGCCCCCTCGCAGAGCGTCGCCGTCGTGCCGGGCGGGAAATCACCCCCGTTGCAGCCGTAGCCGTGTCGCAGGGTGTTGGAGTAGTTGACCTTCCGGTAGGGATAGGGGATGGTCCCCGGGTCGGAGTTCCCGGCCACCACCAGCGTCCCGAGGTGAATCGCACGTGAGGGCTTGAGGGTCACCTCCACCCGGACGCGCTCGGCCTCGGGGCCGCAGCAGGCCCCGTAGTCGTAGTTGGGGTCTGTGTAATCGCGGAGGCGGTATGTGAGGGTGAAGTCAATGTTGGCGGTGTTTCCGTAGCTGTCGGTCATCTGGGTGTTGTGGCGTGTCCCCTCCTGATAGAGGGTGCCGGAGAGGGTGTAGAGATGCTCGTAGCCGGCGACCGAGCTGGAAAAGCTTACGTGGGCGTGACTGTTGGCGATCCCGCAGTTGAAGGAGTTCTTGATGATGAAGGTGCCCTTGCCCTTAATGCAGCTCCCGTCATTCCCTCCGGTGCCGAGGACGTTGACCCCTTGGCCCGTGTCGTAGATCCTGGCGTTGCTCCCGTCCGCCCCCGGCAAGAACTCATTTGGTGACCACTGGTTGGCGTTGGCGACGTATTGGAAGTCTGCGCCGGTGCTGATGCTCGGTACCAGGGCCCACATCCCAGAAAGGAGCCCTCCTCGACGGACGATGTCGAGCCAGTAGATCCCATAGTGGGTGACGACCACCCGGTCGCCGCTTTGCATCTCGCCCGCCACGTTGTTGTGCGAGGGATCGGTGGTCCCCATCCCCCTGTCGGCCATCTGCACGAGGAAGCCAACTCGGGCGTCGGGGTAATCACTCACGTTATCGACCGTTACCTGGGTCGTGGCTAACTGCACGTTGAAGCTGGAATTCGCACTCGCTGGTCTCGGTGCTGTGATGAGCATGGAGCCGAGAATCATGGCCACCGTCGAGATCCACAGAGACTTGCGCACCCGGAGGCGTCTCATAGCTGACCTTTGACTCGAGCGGTGTCCCAGCACTTGGGGGCTCGGCGACTACGCTTTGTCTCCATCTCAGATTCCACGCCGCACTTTCCCCCCGGGCAATTCTTGCCCGGCTCAACAGGAAAGTCACGTTAAGATCCGTTCAGGAAACTTACGCGATCTGGTGCTCAGCCGACGACGTCTTGGGGAAGCCGGTCTGCCGTCATATCCCTACGTACGGCGAGCGCAAGTTCGAACGCCTCGTTGCCCTGAAGACGCGATACGACCCGACCAACTTCCTTCGTCTCAACCAGAACATCCCACCGTCGATGCTGCTCCGCCGCGAGCGACTTCCTTGACGGGTACTTCCTCAAGGACGCCGGCGCCCGCCAGCGATTGCCCACTGACGCCGACCATCCCGGCAATCACCACACTGCGCAGCAAAGCCTGATAGTCACAGATGCCAGGGGAGGGACTTCGCCGACCGGCCGCAATCGCTGGGGGGCCATCCCCTGCATTTGCCGTCCTCGCATTTAAGCGCTCGGCGCGCTGACGCATTCTGCTGACGCAGGGCCCTGGCACGAAAAGCAGACGCTCTACAAGCGCTGTGCGGTTTCTGGGCTCAGAATGGGCGTGACGTACGTATTCTTGCGAGTTTGGTGCGACACGTTTATACTCATCAAGACATGGGGCCGTAGCTCAGTAGGTAGAGCGCCTGCTTTGCAAATAAATAAGGCCAAGCGCTGTGCATCTATGCGTTTCCGCAGGTCGTCGATAAGCGCTGTGCCCGGAATTATGCGCTGAGTTTTGGACTTCCGGAATCGACGGAGAGCCCCGATCACCTCCTTCCTGGGGTCAATCCATGCCCCAGCCTCGTCGAGCGCTGCAGTGCCCCTGAAACGTGGTCCCGTGCGTGCGTGGGCAGACGGCCGCAAACATCCCTTGTAGGTGCTGAGGTTGTCACGAGGATGCTCCTTGCCCGAGGCACCTGGAACCTTGGGGCGGCTCATCGCTCGATTGGGCTTAGACCCCTGGGACCTGGCTCCCATGGTTCGTCTGCCTCGGAGGAGGGCAGCTGCGGGCTAGAGTCCTGGCTATGGCTGATGCTCGGCCGACATGGGCCCTCGTACTCGAGGCGGCGACTCAACTCGCAGAACGTGTGGGCTCGCCCTTCACCCTCAGCGAGCTTATTGCAGAGGTGCAGCGGCGGGATCCGGCACGGGGGCGCGGACGCCGTGCAATACGCTGGGACGCGATCGCATGTTCGCGATGTAAGAGGAGGCGAGCCCGTGAGGGTCGTGACGAGGCACGGCGACAAGTACAAAGCGGCCACGCCTTTGCGGTGAGCTTGGTCATCGGGCCGCGAACAGCACCGAGGACCGCCCTCCGTCGACGTCCAAGACGGTGCCGTGGACATCGGTAGCGTCGTCGCTGGCTAGGAACACAGCGGCTCGCGCGATCGCGTCCGGCGTCACGAGACGCCCGAGCGGCGTGGTCGCCATCATCGGCCCGGCTATCTCGGCCACCGGGCTCGCGCTGTCGAAAGTGACGCCGGGAGAGATCGCGTTGACGCGTACCCCCTGTGAACCGAACTCCGCAGCCCAAGCGCGGGTGAGCGTTTCTATCGCTCCCTTCGACGAGGCGTACGCCGTTCCAGCGGGAATGCCTAGGCGTGCCCCCCAAGAACCCAAATTGAGTACTACACCCCGACCGGCCTCAGCCATTGCAGGGACGAGTGCGGCTGTGAGGAAGTACGGCGCCTTTACGTTCACCGCCATGATGCGGTCGAAGGTCTCCCCGTCGATTGCCAGTGTGCCACCCGGCGGGTAGATGCCCGCATTGTTGACGAGGATGTCGATCGATCCGTAGACCTTCGTCGCCAGCTCCGCCAACTCACGTGAGCCTTCGACCGATCCGTCGAGCTCGTGACGGAGGAAACTCGCCTCGTCGCCGGCTGCCTGAATCGCTCCGACGACCGCGCGGCCGCGCGCGGCGTCGCGTCCTGTCACAACAACGCGCGCACCCTCGGCGGCGAACCGGATTGCGATTGCTTTCCCGATGTTGCTGGTGGACCCCGTGACCAGGGCGGCCTTGCCCCGTAGGCGTTCAGACATCCGCTCGCTCCTCGGTCAGCATCGTGAGCCAAACCTCTACGAGACCTCGGACGACATCGTCGAGCGCGCGGTCGTGAGGTCGAGTGGTTGGAGGATGCGGTGGGGACGGAACAGCGCACGGGTCACCCGATCGTCGCGT
>JAOPZY010000249.1 GCA_025963875.1 Actinomycetota bacterium | reverse complement strand
CTTTTTGACGGAAACTATGTGCCTGCGTCGATGCCGGCGGAGATCTCCCCGAAGGACAGGCCCACCCGGCGGAGCTCGTCGAGGTGCCGTGCCGAGAGCGACTCCAGCAGGCGGCGGCCCTCGTCGGTGAGAACGACGTGCACCAGGCGGTGGTCGGCCTCGTCTCCCCGTCGGGTCACGAGGCCCGCCGCTGCGGCCCGGTCCACAAGCTGCACCGCTCCATGGTGCTGGATGAGCAGGTGGTCCGCAAGCTCGCCCACCGTGGGGGCGCCGGGCCCAGGGTGCCCCCGCACCGCCAGCAGCAGCTGGTGCTGGGCCGGTGTGAGGCCTGCGGAATGCGCCTGCTCCTCGCTCCAGTGCAGGAAACGGCGCAGGCCGGTCCTGACCTGGAGCAGATGCCGGTAGTCGGTGGTCGTCAACTTCGCCTTGGGTGCCATGTACCGACGATAATATATCATGTCGGGATATGTTCTCGGGGATGCTGCAGGCGCGCACGACGCGCCGGTTCTGGCTGCTCGTCGGCGCCGTCGGCGTCGCCGGGGGCCTGACCGGTGCCGCCTACGTCGTGACCCTCAAGGCGGTCAGCTCGCTGCTCGGGCCGGATGCCTGGTCCCGCCCTGCCCATCTCCTCGTGCTGGTGGCAGCCGGCTGCGGCATCGCTGCCCTGACGAAGGTGCTCGGCAATCCCGGGGACGTCGAGCTGCTCGTCAACAACATCCACGTGGGGGGACGCTCGGACCTGCGCGACCTGCGGTCGCTCATCCCGGTGTCGCTGCTCGGCATCGGCGCGGGCAGCGCCATCGGGCCGGAGGCGCCGCTGGTCCAGACCACGGGAGAAATCGGCGCCTGGGCAGCCGACCGCACCAACCTGACGGCGGTCGAGGCCCGTACCCTAACCATCACCGGCATGGCAGCGGGCTTCACGGTGCTGTTCGGGGCCCCGATCGGCTCCGCGATCTTCGCCCTGGAGATCCTGCACCGGCGTGGACTGCAGTACTACGAGGCCCTCATGCCGGCCGCCGTGGGGTCGCTCGCGGGCTACGCGATCTCCATGGTCACGGCGCACCTCGGCATCACGCCGATCCGGCGCTTCCCGCAGGTGCAGGCGATCCGGCCCTCCGACCTCGCTGTGGGATTCCTGGCGGGTGTTGGCGGAGCGCTGGTGGCGGCGGCGTTCACCTACCTCACCCATGTGCTCCGCCTGGGCTTCCGCCGCCTGCCGGTCCCTGCCAGGCCGGTGGTGGGAGGCCTCATCCTGGGAGGCCTGGCGTGGGTGAGCCCTTTCGCCCTGACCTACGGCGAGGGTCAGATCCAGACGGTGGTGAGCGGCCGGCTGGCCGTCTCCGTGCTCCTCGTTGCCGCGGTTGCGAAGCTGGCCGCCTCCTCCACCATCGTCTCCGCCGGATGGCGGGGCGGCTTCATCATCCCGCTGTTCTTCATCGGCGTTGCCCTCGGCTCTGCGGGCGGATCCGCACTCGGCGGGGATCGGGTGATCCTCATGCTTGCCCTGATGGCCGCCGCGAACGTCGGCGTGACCAAGACACCGCTGGGGTCCTGCCTCATCGTGGCCCAGATGGCGGGCCTCCGCCTGCTCCCACCCGTGCTGGTCGCATCCCTGGTGTCGTTGCTGTTGACCAGCCGGGTATCCATGATCGAGACCCAACGCGAACGGGAAAGCGAGGACCAACGTGGGTGACGCTGTGGTGTGGATCTCGGGGGCATCGGGTGGCATCGGGCAGGCGCTCATCCGCACGGTTCCCTGGGCGAATACACGGGTCATCGGGATCAGCCGCCGCCCCCCAGGCGCCCCTCAAGGCGCCGGATCAGGTAGGACCGCTGGGGCGGAGCACCTCTTGGCCGACCTGGCGGAGCCTTCCCAATGGGGAGTCGTGGGGTCGTCGTTCTCGCGGGAGCTTGCCGGCTTCGACGGCGAGCGGGCGGTGTTCATCCACGCCGCCGGGACCCTGGACCCCATCGGCTTCGCCAGCGAGGTGGACACCGGTGCCTACGCCGCGAACGTCGTGCTCAACAGTGCCGCCGGCCAGGTCCTCGGACATCTCTTCCTGGCCGCCGCCCGGGCGGTTGCGGCCACCCGCCACCTCGTCATGCTCACCTCGGGCGCCGCCAGCAGCGTGTACCCGGGCTGGTCGTCGTACGGGGCAGCGAAGGCGGCGGTCGACCAGTGGGTCCGCAACGTGGGGGCGGAGCAGTCGATCCGCGGCGGGGTGCAGGTGCTTGCGGTCGCGCCGGGCACCGTCGACACGGGCATGCAGGCCCAGCTCCGGGCGACGGCACCGGAGGACTTCCCGAGCCGGCAGAAATTTGTCGACCTCCACGCCGCGGCCAAGCTGGCCGACCCGGACGCCGTCGCGCGGGACCTGTGGCGGCTGCTGGACGCGGGCCTCGAGAACGGCAGCGTCGTCGACCTGCGGAACCTGCCGGCCCCCGCCCAGAGCTAGCGTCTGGGATCGATCCGGGGCCATAGAGCGCCTTCCCGGTAGCCTTCGGGCAATGGGTGGGAAATCTAGGGCGCCGGCGGAGCCGCTCCGCTCAAGCCGGAGCATGGCCCTCGGGACGCTGGCATCCCGGGCCACGGGGTTCCTGCGCACCCTGATCATCGGGGTGGCGATCGGCGGGCTCGTCGGGGACGCCTACAACGCCGCCAACACGATCCCCAACATCATCTACGAGCTCCTGCTTGGCGGCGTCCTGACGAGCGTGGTCGTGCCGCTGCTCGTCGCCGCCGCCCAGCGCGACACCGATGACGGGGAGGCCTACGCGCAGCGCCTGCTGACCGTCGTGGTCGTCGGGCTGGGGGTGATCACCCTGCTGGCGGTGGCACTGGCTCCGACGATCATCCGCCTCTACCTGGTGAACCCCACCGTGGCACCGATGGCCACGCTCTTCGCCGTCTTCTTCCTGCCGCAGATCTTCTTCTACGGGGTCGGTGCGCTGGTGGGAGCCATCCTGAACGTCCGGGGCAGCTTCGCCCCGCCGATGTGGACCCCCGTGCTGAACAACGTCGTCCTGATCCTGACCGGGATCCTGTTCATCGCCATCACCCAGACCGACGCCGTCAAGCAGGGGCGCCTGACCTCCTCCCAGGAGATCCTCCTCGCCGCGGGCACCACCCTGGGCATCGTGGTCCAGACCCTCGCCCTGCTGCCTGCATTGCGGGCCACGGGCTTCCGGCTCCGGCCGCGCTTCGACCTCCGGTCGGCGGGGCTGTCGGCCGCAGGGCGCCTGGCGGGATGGGTGTTCATCTACGTCCTCGCCAACCAGGCGGCGTTCCTGGTCATCACGAGGCTGGCGACCGCCCCGAAGAACGGGTCCTTCACGGTGTACGTCTACGCCTTCACGCTCGTGCTGCTGCCCCACTCCGTCGTGGCGGTGTCGGTCATCACCGCGCTGCTTCCCCAGATGAGCCGCAACGCCGGACTGGGACGCCTGGACGCCGTGGGGGACGACCTGGCCCGGGGACTGAAGCTGGCATCCGTCGTGCTCGTGCCTTCGGCGCTGGCGGGCATCGTCCTCGGACCGCTCATCGGCGGGGTCCTGTTCGGGCACCACGCCTTCTCCCAGTCCGATGGCCGGCTCATCGGGGCGACGCTCGCCGCCTATGCCGTCAGCCTCGTCCCCTTCTCGGCGTTCCAGCTGCAGCTCCGGGCCTTCTACGCCATGCAGGACACACGGACGCCGGCCTTGGTGAACCTGGTGCTGGCCGGGATCAACATCGCCGCCGACCTCGTCATGATCCTCGTCCTGCCGGCTGCCGAGCGCGCGGTGGCCCTGGCCATCGGGTACTCCATCTCCTACTTCGTGGGCTACGCGTGGTTCACCGTCCTGCTGCGCCGGCGTCTCGGCCGCCAGCCCCAGGCGCAGGTGGGACGGACGCTCGTGCGGCTGAGCCTGGCGGGCCTGGTCGCAGCCGTCTTCGCGTACGCCGCTTCGCACGCGATCACGGATGCGCTGGGGATCGGGCTGATCGGGTCCGTGGCGGGCATCGTCGCAGGCCTCGCGATCGGGGTGCCGGTCTACATCGGGCTCGTCCTGCGGATGCGGGTGCCCGAGGTGCTGGAGGTGAGGGAGCTGGCACGCGGTTCCATGCGGGGAGGGCCCACCGGCTAGCATCGATTGCAATGGCCAACCATCCGGTCATCGTTGCCGAGGGGCTCACGAAGCGCTTTGGCGCCCGCGTCGCCTTCGAGGACCTGTCTTTCGAAGTCGAGGCCGGTGAGATCTTCGGCTTCCTCGGTCCCAACGGCGCCGGCAAGACGACGACCGTGCGGGTGCTCGCCACCCTCCTCGCTCCCAGCGCAGGGCGGGCGGAGGTGGCGGGCCTGCCCGTCGGCCCCTCCCTGTCGCCGCAGCAGGCATCGGAGCTGCGGCAGCGCATCAGCGTGATGCCAGAGAACCCGGGCCTCTACCTGAAGCTCTCCGTCCAGGAGAACCTCGAGTTCTTCGCACGCCTCTACGGAATCGCCCGTGGCGACGTCGCCGGGCGGATCGCCGAGTGCCTGAGCGCGGTCGGGCTGGAGGACCGGGCCGAGTCCCTTGCGGGGACGCTCTCCAAGGGACTTCGCCAGCGGGCAGCCCTCGCCCGGACCCTCCTCCCCCGGCCTGCGGTGCTGTTCCTCGACGAGCCCACCTCGGGGCTGGACCCGGAGGCATCCCTCAAGGTGCGCGAGCTCATCGCCTCCCTGCGTGAGGGCGGGACCGCCATCTTCCTCACCACCCACCGCCTCGACGAGGCCGAGCGCCTCT
>JAOPZY010000264.1 GCA_025963875.1 Actinomycetota bacterium | reverse complement strand
ACCCCGTTCGGTTCTGTGGTCACGTACGGGCTGGACCCGGTCGGGCAGCCCTGGTTCTTCGTGAGCACGATGGCCGAGCACACCCGCAACCTCGACGCCGACCCCCGTGCCAGCCTGCTGGTGGTCGAGGATACGCCTGCCGGGGCGGATCCCCTGGCATCGGGCCGGGTCACCCTGCTGGGGAGGGTCGAAGAGGTTACCGACCCGGAAGAACGTGCGGCTGCGCGGTCGGGCTACCTTGGGGCCAACCCGGCAGCCTTCTACGTGGACTACGGCGATTTCCGTTGCCTGCGCCTCGTGGTCACCGATATCCGTTACGTGGGCGGGTTCGGCCGGATGAGCTGGCTCGACGTCGACGCCTATGCGGCCGCGCAACCGGACCCCCTGATGCCGGAGGCGGCTGGCATTATCAGCCACATGAATGCAGATCACGCCGACGCCCTGGTCACGCTCTGCCGTCACTACGCCGGGCGGGCAGATGTCGTCTCGGCTTCAATGACCGCTGTCGACCGCTACGGCTACGAGGTCGTCGCCGAGCTTGGGGCAGACCGCCGTGAGGCCATGCGCATCGGTTTCCGCACCGAGCAGCTCACGGCGGACGGCGTGCGACGCGAGTTGATCGGCATGCTCGGCGAAGCTCGCTCCTGAGCCAACCGTGACTGGCGGCACCGGGTAGTGTCGACGGTATGGTCTTTCCGTCCGGTCCCAACGCGGATCTGCCTGGTCCCGAGCCCTTCTGGCTGACCCTTCTCGCAACGCTCTGTGGGCTCGTTCTCCCCGCGGTCACCGCCATCGGGGCAGTGATCCTGCTGGGGCCTCCCAGCATTCCCCACACATCCAGGCTCGCCGCCATCGCCGGCGGCGCCTTGACGCTCGCCGAAGCCGTCTTCGCCGGTCTCGTGGCCGGGGCCCTCGTCGAGGCGGCCTGGAGCAGATTGCATCTCCCGGGTTCGGGACCCGTCGACTACCTCCCCGTGCGGTGGACGCGCCGGAGAATCGCCCGCCGCAGGCTGATCGCCTTGTCCCGGGGAAGGGTCCCCCGGCGCGGCCGGTCGGGACGCATCTCCGGGCTCTGCACCGAGGTCGGCGGCGCCATCGGGCTGTCCGGCACGGAGTGCGAGGAGGCTCGGGTCGCAGCCCTCCTCTTGCGGGGTGCCGGCGAGCAGGTGAACCCGCTCCCCGAGTCCGCCGAGCGGCTGGCGGCGGTCGTCGCCGCCTACGACGCGTTGCTCGCCGACCGGCGCGACCGGCCGTCCCTCTCCCACCGAGAAGCCTTCGAAGAGCTGCGTGCCATGGGCGGCACCGGCCTCGATCCCGGCATCGTCGAGGCGCTGATCGACGTGGAGGCGGCGAACGGCAGGGCGCATCCTGGACCCTTCGGCTCGGCCCTGTCCGGGGCGTTCCGGCGTGGGCGGCACATTGTCCGGACCTCGGTCACCCCCGCCGCCGCGGGTGCGACGGTGCTGGCCATGGCGACCGCCGGCATCTTGGGCGTCCTGCCGGCATGGCGGGGCACGCGCGTCCTCGGACTTCGCTACTCGGGCCCCTCGGTGGTCGTGCAGACCACACCCACGCAGACCGGTCCCGCCGACGCCGCTTCCCCCTCGGCTGGTTCCTTTCCCAAGCCCACTCCCACGTCGCCGCCGGCGAGCGGCACGGGCAGTGCGGGGCGCACCCCCGGCCTCTACTTCCCACCGCCACGCACGGGGCTCCCCTCGGCATCGCCGGCGCGTCCGGCCCCGCCGGCGACACCGGGGGTCGTCGCTGTCACGGAGTCGGCTCTGCCCATCACGGTCCTTCCTCCGAGCCCAGGCCCGACCGCCACGCCGACACCCACTCCGACGAAATCGACGTCCCCTCCGCCCGCCGGCCCGGTCGCCGACCGCTTTGTCTGGGTGAACCAGGCCGGACCCATGCCGACCCTGGACAGCCCGCCACTGTCGACCACCTCGGCCAACGAGCTGATCCTGGCGTTCGTCTCCAGCGACGGTGCAGGCCAGTCGGTCAGTTCCCTGTCCGGTGCCGGTCTGAACTGGAGCCTTGCTGCGAGAGCCAACACGCTGTCGGGGACGGCCGAGGTGTGGCAGGCGTATGCGACGGCGCCGCTTGCCGGCGCCATCATCCGCGCAGCCTTTGCGAGCAGCGGCCATGGCGGCTCGATGACCGTCGCAGCCTTCAGCAGAGCCGCCCCGGCGGCGGGGGCCACGGCAGTGGCGGGCGCCGCCAGCGGAGCGCCCCAGGTCTCCGTCACGACCACGAAGAGCCGCTCACTGCTGTGGGCCGTCGGCTACGACGCGGACCAGGCCGTGGCCCGCACCCCCCTCGCCGGCCAGACGATCGTGCACGAGTTCCTCGACCCGGCAGGCGGCGCAGGATGGGTACAGGCCACCGGGCCCATCGCCGCCGCCAACTCGGTTGTCTCCGTGGGCGACAGCGCTCCGACCCTCGATCGCTGGGAGCTGGCAGCGGTCGAGATCCCGGCCGCCCAGTAGGTCTTGAGCCCTACGCCGTGGTGGCGGTCGGCCGCCATCTACCAGATCTACCCACGCTCGTTCCTCGATAGCAACGGGGACGGGGTCGGCGATCTCGAGGGCGCACGGAGACGGCTGGAGCACCTGAGCTGGTTGGGCGTGGATGCGGTCTGGCTCTCGCCCTTCTACCGCTCGCCGATGAGGGACTTCGGCTACGACGTCTCGGATTACTGCGACGTCGATCCCCTCTTCGGCACCCTGGACGACTTCGACAGCCTCGTTGCGGAGGCCCAGGCGCAGGGCATCAGAGTCCTCGTCGACCTCGTCCCGAACCACACGAGCGACCAGCACCCGTGGTTCGTGGAGTCCCGGGCGTCGCGCGACAACCCGAAGCGGGACTGGTACGTCTGGCGCGACGGCACACCCGACCGGCCGCCGAACAACTGGACTGCCTCTTTGACGAACGGACCGGCGTGGACCTGGGACGAGAAGACCGAGCAGTGGTACCTGCATCTGTTTCTTCCGGAACAGCCCGACTTGAACTGGGCGAACCCGGACGTCGAGGCAGCGATGCACGACGTGGTGCGCTTCTGGCTGGACCGGGGCGTCGACGGCTTCCGGATCGACGTGACCCATGCTCTTGGCAAGGACCCGCGCCTGCCCGACGACCCCCCGCAGCTGGCGGGCGTGCCGCACTCGTCCATCCACGACGACCCCAGGACCCATGCCATTCTGCGGCGGCTCCGGCGGTTGGTGGACGGCTACCCCGGCGAACGGGTGCTGGTGGGGGAGGTCTATCTCCTCGACACCTCCCTGGTCGCCGCCTACTACGGCCAGGGTGACGAACTCCACCTCTCCTTCAACTTCCCCCCGCTGTACGCCCCCTGGGATGCTTCGGCGTGGCGGGATGAGATCGCCATGGCCGAGGCGGAGTTCGGCCCCCGGGGGGCATGGCCCACCTGGGTGCTCTCCAACCACGACAACGTCCGCCACCGGACGCGCTATGGCTCGGAGGCACGTGCCCGAGCGGCGGCGGTGCTCCTGCTCACCCTGCGGGGCACCCCGTTTCTCTATGCGGGGGAGGAGCTCGGGCTGCAGGACGCCGTCATCCCCCCGGAGCGGGTGGTCGATCCGGGAGGACGCGACGGATGCCGCGCCCCGCTGCCCTGGGACGCCACGCCGAGCCACGGGTGGCCCACGACGGACCCGTGGCTCCCCTGGCCTCCGGACCCGGAGACGAACAACGCCGAGGTGGAACGGCTCGACGCCTCGTCCATGCTGCAGCTCTACCGCCGCCTCCTGGCGGCCCGGCGGGCGTCGCCGGCTCTGGCAGGCGGCGATATCGAGCTGCTGACGGCTCCCGAGGGCGTGCTCGCCTACGAACGCCGCCTCGCCGGCGACCGGCGGGTGGTAGTCGTCAACTTCTCCGACGAGCCCGTGGATGTTTTTCTGGGGTCGTCCTGGACTGTCGAAGTCGCGAGCGACGGATCGGGCGAGGGCGGACCCTACAGCGGGACCCTCGGCGGCTCGACCGCGCTGCTCCTGGCCCCCGCCTGAACCAGGGTCAGACTGTGCCCAAACCTGTCCAGGTCAGCTTGGTCGGCGGCGACCATGGGCCCTGGAACGTCGAATCCCTGGTCGCCGTCGCCGGCCCGGGGCTGAAGGACGTGGCCCGGGTGGACATGGTCGAGGGACCGTGGCCATTCGGCCTTGGCGGCATCTGGCTCCTGCGGGGCGTGACGAGCAACGACCGCTACGTCGAGCGGCGCGAGCGGGATGCGCTGACCGCATCGCAAGCGCCCCTGGGGCGGCCCGAGGCGACGGCGGCGGCCCTGATCGCCATCACCAAGTCGCAGGAATGGTGGGACCTCGCCCAGGACGAGCGGCGGGCCATCCTCGAGGACCGGTCCCACCACATCGCCGTGGGCCTCGAGTACCTCCCCGCCATCGCCCGCCGCCTGGCGCACGGGCGGGACCGGCAGGAGGAGTTCGACTTCCTGACGTGGTTCGAGTTCGCTCCGTCAAACGCAGGAGCCTTCGACGAACTCCTGGCGCGCTTGCGAGCCACCGAGGAGTGGTCCTACGTCGAGCGCGAGGTGGAGATCCGGCTGGCCCGCTAGGCGGCGCCGGCGGGAGGTTCCGTCTCCTTCATGTCACCGGCCTTGGCGAACGCCGCCCGGGCCTC
>JAOPZY010000261.1 GCA_025963875.1 Actinomycetota bacterium | reverse complement strand
ACGTCAGCCAGGCGTTCCTGGGACTGGCGCATGAACCGCTTCAGCTTTGCCTCGAATTCGGGATCCCGGTCCCCCTTGCGCGGGGGATGGGCCTGCCAGGACGGGTCGGCCTGCTTGATGGAAAGGTCGATCTTTCCGTCCTCCTTGATGGCGACCACCTTGACGGTGACCTTGTCGCCCTCGTGGAGGTGGTCCCGGATGTTGCGCACGTAGTTCCGGTCGACTTCCGAAATGTGCACGAGACCGGTTTCTCCCCCGGCCAGCTGTACGAATGCTCCAAAATCAGCGATCCGAATAACCGTACCCTCAGCGATTCCTCCTACTTCTGCCAAGTAACCTCCCCACTCATTATGGAACGTTCATCCTAGCGGTTAAAACGCACCCGCCACCGGTACATTCCCGGATTGGACCGGCTGGACGTCATGGCGCAGGAGCCCGACCACCAGCGAGTCGAGCAGCGCTCGCCAGGACGCCTCGATGATGTCGGTCGACACCCCCACCGTCATCCACGAGGAGGTGGCGTCCGACGTCTCGATGAGCACCCGCACCTTGGCCGCCGTGGCGGATGCCGGGTCGAGGATGTGCACCTTGTAGTCGGTGAGATGGAAGGCGGCGATGTCGGGGTACGTTGGCCGCAACGCCACCCGCAGCGCCCGGTACAGCGAATCGACCGGGCCGTGGCCCTCGGCGGCGGCCACCACCCGTTCGCCGTCGACCTCGATCCGTACCGTCGCCTCCGCCGACGGCTCCGCCGGTTCGTTCGAGGCCTCCTCGACGATGGCCCGGAACGAGATCGGCTGGAAGTAGCCCTGCCGCCATCCCTTCGCCTGGTGCAGCAGCAGCTCGAGCGACCCGTCGGCGGCCTCGAAGGAGTAGCCCTCGAACTCGAGGTGCTTCAGGCGCTCGAGGGCGGCGCCGATCTGGGCGTCCTCGATCTCGAGTCCCAGCGTGGCCGCCCGAGCCCGCAGCGTTGCCGCCCCCGAGAGGTCGGAGGTGAGCAGGTGTCGGTCGTTGCCGACGACCCGGGGGTCGATGTGCTCGTAGGCCCGTGCTGTTCGCACGACGGCGGAGACGTGCAGCCCTCCCTTGTGGGCGAAGGCGAAGTTGCCGACGTAGGCTCGGTGCGCCTCGGGGGCCAGGTTGCAGACCTCGGCGACGAACCGGCTCACGTCCGTGAGCTCGCCGATCCTGCCGTCGTCGAGCACCTGGATGCCCATCTTGAGCTGGAGGTTGGCAGCCACCGCCAGCAGGTCGGCGTTGCCGCAGCGCTCGCCGTAGCCGTTGACGCAGCCCTGGATCTGGCTCGCCCCGGCCCGCACGGCCGCCAGGGAGTTGGCGACGCCGCAACCGGCGTCGTCGTGGAAGTGCCCGGCGACCCTGCCCGGAAGCCCCGCGACCACCGCCCCGACGGTTCGCTCCACCTCGTCCGGCAGCGTCCCACCGTTGGTGTCGCAGAGGACGACGACCTCCGCCCCGGCTCCTGCGGCAGCCTCGACCACCGAGAGGGCATAGGCGGGATCGTCGGCGTAGCCCTGGAAGAAGTGCTCGGCGTCGAAGAAGACCCTCAAACCCCGCCCCCGCAGCCACTCGACCGACTCGGCCACCATGGCGACGTTCTCGTCCAGCGGCACCCGGAGGGCCTCGTGGACGTGCAGGGTCCAGGTCTTGCCGACGATGCACGCCACCTCGCACCCGGCCTCGACGAGGGCGGCGAGCTGGGCGTCGTCGTCGCAGGCGCTCCGTGGACGGCGCGTCATGCCGAAGCAGGTGAGCACCGACGTTGCCCGGGTCCGGGACCGCGCTCGGGCGAAGAACTCGGCGTCCTTGGGGTTGGAGCCCGGCCAGCCGCCCTCGACGTAGGGCATGCCCAGGCGGTCGAGGCGGGCCAGGACCTTCAGCTTGTCGTCGACCGAGAGGCTGATGCCCGCCCGCTGGGTGCCGTCGCGCAGCGTCGTGTCGTACAGGTCAACCGAACGGGTGCCGGCCATCAGCCCGCCGCCTCGGCCAGCCACCCGCCGACCTCCCGGGTACCGGCCTGGCCTCCGGCCACCTTGCCGGCGACCGACGCCACCGCCGCCTCGATCCGGTCGGCCCCGGACTCCTCGCCCAGGTGGCGCAGCATCAGGCCTGCCGAGATGACGGCCCCGATCGGGTTGGCCTTCCCCGTGCCGGCAATGTCCGGCGCCGAGCCGTGCACCGGCTCGAAGACCGACAGGCCGCCGGGATGGATGTTGCCGCTGCCGACGTAGCCGATGCCGCCCACCAGGCCGGCGGCAAGGTCCGACAGGATGTCGCCGAAGAGGTTGTCCGTGACGATCACCTGGAATCGCCGCGGCTGGGTGACCATCAGCAGGGCCGCGGCATCGACATGGCTGTAGGCAGTCGGCACAGCCGGATAGTCGGCGGCGACCTCCTTGAAGACCCGTTGCCACAGGCTGCCGGCCCGCTCCAGGACGTTGACCTTGTGGACCATCGTCACGCTACGGCCCTCGCGGGCGGCGAGTTCGAACGCGTACTCGGTGACCCGGTGGACCGCCTGCGTCGTGTTGATCGAGACCTCGGTGGCCAGCTCCTCGTTCGGCCCCGCGAGGGTGACCTCCCCCTTCCCGGCGTAGAGGCCCTCGGTGTTCTCGCGCACGATGGTGAGGTTGAGGTCGGCCGGCGTGACGCCCCCCAGCGCGCTGGGGACGCCCTCGTAGAGGCGGGAGGGCCGGAGGTTGACGTAGAGGTCCAGCTCCTGGCGCAGGCGCAGCAGGAGGCCGATCTCGAGCACGCCCGGCGGCACCCGTGGGTCGCCGACGGCGCCGAGGAGCACCGAGTCCTGCGAGCGGATCTCGCCGAGCACCGACCCCGGCAGGACCTCGGACGAGCGCAGGTACCGCTCGGCACCGAGGTCGTAGTCGGTGGTCTCGATGCGGAAACCCTCGGCCTCGGCGACGGCATCCAGGACGCGCAGGGCCTCGGCGACCACCTCGGGGCCGATCCCGTCGCCGCGGATCAGCCCGATGCGGTACGAGCGCTCAGTCATGCAGGAGGTCCACCTCGCCCCCTTCGGCCCTCACGACGTCAGGGGCGCCATTGGTCGAACCGTTCGGGCTCGTCAGCTTCTCGTGGAGGTAGGGCACCAGGCCCCCCGCCTCGATGATGTGGCGCATGAAGTCCGGGAACGGCACCGCCGAGGCGGTGACGTCCTTCGTGAGGTTGCGGACCGTGCCGGTGGCCAGGTCGACCTCGATCTCGTCGCCCTCCTGGGTGACATCCACGATCTCCCGGCACTCCACGATCGGGAGCCCGACGTTGATCGAGTTCCGGAAGAAGATCCGGGCGAAGGTCGAGGCCACCACGCAGCCGACCCCGCAGGCCCGGATGGCGACGGGGGCGTGCTCCCGGGAGGAGCCCGACCCGAAGTTCTCGTCGGCGACGATGATGTCGCCCGGCCCCACCCGCAGGGGGAAGGTCGGGTCGAGGTCCTCCAGGCAGTGCTTGGCCAGCTCCGCCGGGTCGGTGGTGTTGAGGTAGCGGGCCGGGATGATGACGTCGGTGTCCACATTGGCGCCGAGGCGGTGGACCTTCCCTCGCAGCGTGCTCATACCAGCGCTCCTATGTTCTCCGGGTGGGTGATCCGGCCCGTGATGGCGGTTGCCGCCGCCACCGCCGGGTTCGCCAGCCAGACGTCGGCGTCCCGGTGGCCCATGCGCCCACGGTAGTTGCGGTTCGAGGTCGACAGGCATCGCTCGCCGGGGCCGAGCACCCCCATGTAGCCGCCGAGGCACGGCCCGCACACGCCGGCGGCCACCGAGGCGCCGGCGTCGGCGAAGATCTGGATCAGGCCCTCGTGCAGCGCCTGCTGGTACAGGTCCTGGGTTGCGGGAATGACGATCAGGCGGATGCTGGGGTGCGCCTTGCGTCCCTCCAGCAGGGCCGCAGCGGTCCGGAGGTCCTCCATCCGTGCGTTGGTGCAGGAGCCGATGAAGACCTGGTCGACCTCCTGGCCCTCGACCTCCGACACCGGCACGGCCCGGGATGGCAGCGACGGCTGGGCGACCATCGGCTCCAGCGCCGCGACGTCGATCTCCAGCGTCCGGGCGAATCGTGCGTCGGGGTCGGAGACGAGGGTGTCGAAGGGTCGCTCGCGGCCGTGGATCTCCTGGCGGTGCTTCACGTAGGCCACCGTCAGGTCGTCCGGGGGGACGATGCCCGACTTGGCTCCTCCCTCGATGGCCATGTTCGTGAGGGTGAGCCGGCTCTCCATCGAGAGGTGGGCGATCGTGTCGCCGCTGTGCTCCATGGCCATGTAGAGGGCCCCGTCGTCGCCGATCTCCGAGATGACCTTCAGGATCATGTCCTTGCCCACGACCCACTTGCCGGGCTCGCCGGAGTAGACGATCCGCAGGGTCTCGGGCACCCGCAGCCAGATCTCGCCCGTGGCGAGCACGCCCGCGAGGTCCGTGGACCCCACGCCCGTCGAGAAGCAGCCCAGCGCCCCGTAGGTGCACGAGTGGGAGTCGGCGCCGATGATCACGTCGCCGGGGGCCACGAGCCCGTCTTCGGGGAGGAGGATGTGCTCGATGCCCGCCCGCCCGACCTCGTAGAAGTGGGTGATCTCCTGCTCCCGGGCGAACCCCCGCATCCGCATTCCGAGCGACGCCGAGGCGATGTCCTTGGCCGGCACGAAGTGCGACGGCACGAGGGCGATGCGGTCCCGGTCCCACACCTTCGGCACGCCGATCTTGCGGAAGGCGTCGATGGCCATGGGGGCGGTGATGTCGTTGGCCATCGCCAGGCTGACCTTCGCCATGATCAGGTCGCCGGGGCGCACGCGCTCCCGGCCGCTGGCGCGGGCGAGGATCTTCTCGGTGATGGTGCTGCCGTACTGGTCGTCGCTCATCAAGGTGCCTGCACTTTCTGGACGGGGCTCTTGGAGATGGCCCGGTTGATCGCGTTGAGATAGGCCCGGGCCGACCCCTCGACGATGTCGGTGGCCACGGCTCGCCCGGTGTGGAAGTTGCCCTCGTACTGGATGCCGATGCTCACCTCGCCGAGGGCGTCGGTGCCCCCGGTGACGGCGCCGACGTTGAACGAGATGAGGCGGGCATCGAGGCCCACCGCCCGCCGGATGGCGCTGCAGGCGGCGTCGACCATCCCGTCGCCGAGCGCAGCCTCCTCGACGACCTGCCCGCTGTGGCGGACCCGCACCGTGGCGGTGGGGGAGAGGTGCGTGCCGCCTGCCACCTGGATCGAGTCGAGGGTGTAGACGTCCTCGACCTTGGAGATCTCGTCCGTGACGAGGGCCACGAGGTCGGCGTCGGTGAGGGACACCTTGCGGTCCACCAGGTCCCGGAAGCGCGCCCAGGCCCGGTCCAGGCTCTCGCCGGTCAGCTCGTAGCCCAGGTCGGCCAGGGTCTTGGCGAAGGCGTGGCGGCCGGAGTGCTTGCCCAGGACGATGCGGTTGGACTCCCAGCCGACCGACGTGGCGTCCATGATCTCGTAGGTCGTCCGCTCCATCAGCACGCCGTGGGCGTGGATGCCGGCCTCGTGCGCGAAGGCGTTCGCGCCGACGATGGCCTTGTTCGGCTGGACCGGGTAGCCCGTCAGCATCGAGATCAGCCGCGACGTCCGGACGATCTGCTTGGTGTCGATCCCGGTCGAGACGCCGAGCGACGACCCCCGGGTGTGGATGGCCATGACGACCTCCTCGATCGAGCAGTTCCCCGCCCGCTCGCCGATGCCGTTGATGGCGCCCTCGACCTGCCGGGCGCCCGCCCGCACGCCGGCGAGGGCGTTGGCGACGGCGACCCCGAGGTCGTCGTGGGTGTGGGTGGACCAGACGACGTCGCCGGCCCCCTCGACCTCGGCGATGAGATACCGGAACAGCTCGGCGTATTCGTAGGGAAGGCCGTAGCCGACGGTGTCGGGGACGTTGCAGGTGGTAGCCCCGGCCTTGATGGCAGCCGAGTAGATCTTGACGAGGAAGTCGGGGTCGCTGCGGGTGGCGTCCTCGGCGGAGAACTCGACGTCGGGCGTATAGGAGGCGGCCCGGGTGACACCGGCGATCGCCGCCGCCATGACCTCGTCCGGCGTCATGCGCAGCTTCTTCTCCAGGTGGATCGGCGACGTGGCGATGAAGGTGTGGATGCGGGTCTTCTGGGCGTCCTTGATGGAGCCCCACGCGGTGTCGATGTCGCCGGGCACCATGCGGGCGAGGGCGGCGATCGTCGGCCCCTTCACGCTCTGGGCGACCGCTTCCACGGCGTCGAACTCGGCCGGTGAGTTGACGGGGAAGCCCGCCTCGATGATGTCGACCCCCAGGTGGGCGAGCTGGGTGCCGATCTCCACCTTCTCCTTGGCGGAGAGGTTGATGCCGGGGGACTGCTCCCCGTCCCTCAGGGTGGTATCGAAAATGCGTACGCGGTCTGGCATGGCTGACGGTTCTCCTCGTGCGGATGGAAGATCTGCGGCTCGGGCACTCAACGCTCTGGCCTCGAGCCGCTTCCTTTCGGCAGCGCCCGAGGCCCTTAAAGGATGAGCAGCCTCCAATATCGAGGCGTCAGCCCCGTAGGAGGAGTGTAAAGCCCGGCGAGGTGCGTCATCGCTTCTTCAACCAGGGCATCATGGCCCGCAGCTCCGCTCCCACCTGCTCGATCTGGTGGGTCCTGGCGGCCTCGCGCAGGGCGTTGAAGTTCTTCGAGCCAGAGTCCATCTCCTCGACGAACTCCTTGGCGAAGGCGCCGCTGCGGATGTCCGCCAGCAGCTGGCCCATGGCTTCCCTCGACGGGGCGCCGACGACGCGCTCGCCCCGGGTAAGGTCGCCGTACTCGGCGGTGTCGGAGATCGACTGGCGCATGTTCGCCAGCCCGCCCTCGTAGATGAGGTCGACGATCAGCTTCACCTCGTGGCAGCACTCGAAGTAGGCGACCTCGGGCTGGTAGCCGGCGGCGACGAGGGTCTCGAAGCCGTTGACGATCAGCCGGGTGAGGCCCCCGCACAGCACCGCCTGCTCGCCGAACAGGTCGGTCTCGGTCTCCTCGGCGAAGGTGGTCTCGATGAGGCCGGCCCGCGTGGCCCCGATGCCGTAGGCGTAGGCGATGCCGGTGGCCTTGGCGTTCCCCGTGGCGTCCTGGTGGACGGCGATGAGGGCCGGCGTGCCGATGCCCTCGGTGTACGTGCGGCGGACGAGGTGGCCGGGGCCCTTGGGGGCGACCATGAACACGTCGATGTCCGGCGATGGCTGGACGCGGCCGAAGTGGATGTTGAATCCGTGGGCGAACGCCAGCGCGTTGCCGGGCTGCAGATTCGGGCCGATGGCCTCGTCGTAGGCGGCCTTGGCGTGCTGGTCGGGCAGCAGCACCATGACGACCTCCGCCTCGGCGGCCGCCTTCGACGTCTCCAGCACCCGGAGGCCCGCAGCCTCCGCCTTCTCCCACGACGCAGACCCGTCGCGCAGTCCCACCCGGACGTCGAAGCCCGAGTCCCGCAGGTTCAGGGCATGGGCGTGACCCTGCGAGCCATAGCCGAGGACCGCGATCGGCCGGCTCTGCAGCACCGAGGGGTCGGCGTCCTTCTCGTAGTACATGGTTGCCATTACGTCGTCTCCTTTACACCGCAGCCCGGAGCTGGCGGTCCTTGATGCCTCGCTCGCCCCTCCCGAGGGCGATGCGACCGGTCTTGACGAGCTCGATGATGCCGTAGCTGCGAACGAGGTCCTCGAAGGCTGCGATCTTTTCCGGCGGCCCCGACACCTCGGCGGTGACCGAGTCGGTGGTGACGTCGACGATGTTCGCCCGGAACACCTCCGCCAGCTCGAAGACCTGGCTGCGGGTCTGCGGCTCGGCGTGCACCTTGATGAGCATCAGCTCCCGGACGACCGACGCCGTCGGCTCCAGCTCGATGACCTTCAGCACGTTGATGAGCTTGTGCAGCTGCTTGGTCACGTGCTCGAGCGGCTTGTCGGGCAGGTCGACGACGACGGTCATGCGCGAGACGTCCGGCACCTCCGTCGTGCCCACTGCCAGCGAGTGGATGTTGTAGCCGCGGCGGGAGAACAGGCTGGAAACGCGCATGAGCACGCCGGGCTTGTTCTCGACCAGGATCGAAACGGTGTGCTTCACGAGTCCTCCTCCGGTGGGTCCTGCGAGTAGAGCGTGTCGCCATGGGTTTCGTGATCGGTTTCGAACTCCGGCCCGAGGATGATGTCGTCGTTCGAGGTGCCCGCCGCCACCATCGGGTAGCAGTTCTCCCGTGGGTCGCACCGGAAGTCGATGACCACCGGGCGGTCGTCGACGCCGCGGGCCTTCTCGATGACCGCGTCGACCTCGTCCGGGCTCTCGCAGCGCAGGCCAACGCACCCGTAGGCCTCGGCCAGCTTCACGTAGTCGGGGATGTCCCATCCGAACTCCACCTGGGAGTACCGCTCGGTGTAGAAGAGTTCCTGCCACTGGCGCACCATGCCGAGGTGGGCGTTGTTCATGATGCCGATCTTGACCGGGATCTTCTCGACGGCCATCGTCGCCAGCTCCTGGCAGGTCATCTGGAAGCAGCCGTCGCCGTCGATGCACCACACCTCGTCGTCGGGCATGGCCACCTTGGCGCCCATGGAGGCGGGGACGCCGAAGCCCATCGCCCCGAGCCCGCCGGAGTTGATCCACGTGCGCGGCCGCTGGAAGCGGATGAACTGCGACGCCCACATCTGGTGCTGGCCGACGCCGGCGACGTAGATGCCGTTGCCACCGGTGATGTCCGAGATCCTCGAGATCACGAACTGGGGCTTCAGCATGCCGTCGTCGGGCTGGGTGAAGCGGTAGGGGAAGCGGCTGCGCCACTCGTCGAGCTGGCGGGTCCAGGCACCGTAGTCGCCCGTGGCGCCCTTGCCAAATTCGGCCTGCAGCGCCGAGATGAGCTCCTCGATGACCAGCCTGGCGTCGCCGACGATCGGCACGTCCGCCCGGCGGTTCTTGCCGATCTCGGCGGGGTCGATGTCGGCGTGGATGACCTTGGCCTGGGTGGCGAACGCGGGCAGCTTGCCGGTGACCCGGTCGTCGAAGCGCGTGCCGAGGGCGATCAGCAGGTCGGCACGCTGCATCGACGTGACCGCCGTGTAGTTGCCGTGCATGCCCGGCATCCCCAGGCACATCGGGTGGTCGTCGGGCAGCGCTCCCCGGGCCATCAGCGTCGTGACGACGTGGATCCCGGTCAGCTCGGCCAGTTTCTGCAGCGTCGGTCCCGCCCCGGCGGCGATGATCCCGCCGCCGGCGTAGATGACGGGCCGCTCCGCCTCGAGGATGAGGCGGGCCGCCTCCTTGATCTGGCGGACGTTGGGCTTTGTCTTGGGCTGGTAGCCGGGCAGGTCGACCGGGCTGGCGTCGTGGTACGGGAACTTCGCCTGCAGGACGTCCTTCGGGATGTCCACCAGCACCGGGCCGGGGCGGCCGGTCGACGCGATGTGGAAGGCCTCGGCGATGGTCTGGGCGATGTCGCCGGGGTCCATGACCAGCCAGTTGTGCTTGGTCACCGGCACGGTGATCCCGGTGGCGTCGGTCTCCTGGAAGCCGTCGCTACCGATCAGCCAGCGTGGCACCTGGCCGGTCACCGCAACGACCGGCACCGAGTCCATGTACGACGAGGCCAGACCCGTCACGAGGTTCGTCGCGCCGGGTCCCGACGTCGCCATGCAGACGCCGACCTTGCCCGACGCCTGGGCGTACCCATCGGCGGCGTGGGCGGCGCCCTGCTCGTGGCGGGCGAGGACGTGGTGGATCGACGACTCGATCAGCGGGTCGTAGGCGGGCAGGATGGCGCCGCCGGGGATGCCGAACATGTGCTGGACGCCCTGCGCCTCGAGTGCCCGCATGAGGGCCTGGGCTCCGGTGATCTCCTTGCTCAAGATCTGCCTCCGCATAGTGGGGGACTACTTCTCGACTGACTGTCTCCTGGCAACAAAAAACCTCTCGGTGTCCGAGAGGTAGGTAGCGCACGCCGGGACAACAAGGGCGCGCGCTACATAAGTACAAGGATGAGGGCGTGAATTTCCCTCAGGCTCCTCCTCACTTCCTGCGACCGCGCCATGTCACCCCTGTTTGTAGCAGTTTCCATCGATTGTGCTGGACATCGGGCCATCCGTCAAGGGCGGCCGTCCAGGGCGCCCTCCAGGACGCAGTTTCCGTCAAAAAGTGTGCCCTCGGCCCTTTTTGACGGAATCTACGTCGGCGCCGGGTCCAGCACGGGCACCTTCCGGATCTTGTCACCGGTCCGCACGGTCCCGCCCACGACGATCGAGGCGCAGAAGCCCCGTAGGCGCAGCGCCCGGCCCGCCTTCGAGTTGACAAAGCGCATAGCGTCCCGGCCGAAGCGTGCGTCGTACTTCCAGCAGCCGACGTGCGGCTTCGCGCTGACCTCGATGACCGCGGAGCCGATGGCCAGGCGGGTGCCCGCCGGGAGGTTCTCCTGGCTGAGGTCCAGGTCGACGTAGAACTGGTCGCCGCAGAGCGCCCAGCGCTCCCGCTCGACCGCCACGAGCGACGTGACCCGGCAGTTCGTCACGGTGACCTGCTGGGCGAGCAGGGGGGAGCCGTCGGGAGTGTGGCGGCTGCCGCGCACCCGCCAGTTGTCGCCGATGAGGCCCTCGGCGCAGTCCAGGACCGCCTCCTCCAGCACCTGGCGCCGGAAGTTGTCGGGGCGGCAGGCGATGAGCTCGACGGTGCCCTCGTCGCGTGGGGAGCGCCGGATGTGGTCGAGCCCGGCTTCGAGGGCGAGGCGGCTCAGGTGCTCCATTGTTCCCTCAGTATGCCCAGGACGGGATTAGCTTGTCCGGTTCGCTTCGCTCAGCGGGCTGCTACTCCCCCCCTGCCGGCAGGTGCGTTCGCGTTTGAGCGGGAAGTAGCATGTGCGCCATGCGGAACGAGGGGGCCGACGATGTCGAGCGGGCGCATGCGCTGCTGGTCATGGGACGAGCCGCCGATGCGGTCCCCTGCCTCCTCGACGCCGTCGCCCAGGACCCCGGAGACCCCCGAGCCTCTTCGCTGCTCGCCGTGGCCTACCTGGAACTCGGTCTGAACGACGAGGCCCTGGAGGCAGCCGGGCGAGCCGCCGCAGTCGATCCCGTCCAGGAGTTTCCCCACCGCCTGCGGGCCACGGCGCTGCTCCGCCTCTCGAGGAAGCCGGAGGCCCTTGCGGCTGCTCAGGAATCCGTCCGTCTCGCCCCCCAGCTGGCCGACGCGCACGTCGCCCTCGCCGAGGTGCTGCTCGCCGACGGCCAGGCCAACGGCGCTCGGGTCGCCGCCGAGGCCGCCCGGACCCTCGCTCCGGCCGACCCGGTCCCACTCGTGATGCTGAGTGCCGTCGAGATTCAGGCCGGGGCGTTCCGGGAGGGCGAGGCTCACGCACGCGCGGCGCTGGCCATCGACCCGGAGAACACGGCAGCCCTCCACAACCTCGGCATTGTCCGTGGAGGGAGGGGGCACCACGCCGAAGCCGTCGAGTACCACGCTGCGGCGTCGCAGCTCGATCCACGCAACCCCCAGCACCGGGACAGGGCGTTCCAGATGGCCGGCGCCGGTGTCGCCTGGGCGGTGGTCGGTATCCTCGCTGCCCTTTTCCTTCTCCTCGGCATATCCAGCACGATCCAGCGGGGCGGACCCCGGGAGGTCCCCGCGGTCGTCGGCGGCGTCGCGCTGCTGGCGCTCATACCGGCCGGTGGGCTCTGGTGGCGCCGGCGCGGGCCCGGCTCGACCGGCACCCTCAAAGGTGCCCGGATCATCCGGAACCTGCGGCGCGAGATCTTCCGCGGGCTGTTGAAGGCCCCCAGGCGGGCGTCGAGATGGCTGGGAGCCCTGGTGCTTGTTTTCGGTGCGCCCATGGGAGTCGCGATGCTGGCGGCGGCCTTCGCACCGGCCGCCGAGGGGCGCTCCGGTGCGATGCTTCCGTTGCTCCTGATGGGAGCGCTCCTGCTGTTGGTGACCGGCTGGGGCGCCCAGAGCCTGTTCCGGCGGCGGCGATGACCCCGGTACGATGTCGTCGTGGCTCTTGATCCCGCCGTCCGGGCCGCCCTCGAATCCGCTCTGGCCTCCGCGCCGGACAACGCCGCCGTGCGGATCCACCTCGCCTCCCTGCTCGCCGACGAGGATCCCGCCGCAGCCCTCGACCACGCAGCCCGGGTCCTGACCGACCAGCCCGACGACCCGCAGGGCCTCGCCATCGCCGCCCGGACCGCCCGCGCGGTTGGCGAGGAGCAGCGGGCGGTCGCCTACGAGCGCCTCCTTTCGGCCCTCACCTCGTCGGCGGCCCCGGCGCCTCTCCCCGAACCGACCCCGTCGCCCTCGCCGGGCCCGTCTCCTCCCGGGCCCCGGGAGCCCCTGACTGCCGGAGACGCCCTGGAGGGCGAGGCCGACATCGACGCCTTCCTGGCGGAGGTGCTCGGCTCGGACCCCGACATCGAGCGGTCTGGATTATCCGGGCCCCCGAGGGTGACGCTCGCCGACGTGGGCGGCCTCGACGAGGTGAAACGCCGCCTCAACACCTCCTTCCTCGGCCCCATGCGCAACCCGGAGCTCCGCAAGATGTACGGCAAGTCGCTCCGGGGCAGCCTGCTGCTCTATGGTCCCCCGGGGTGCGGCAAGACCTTCCTTGCCCGGGCGGTCGCCGGCGAGCTGGGTGCCCGCTTCTTCGGCATCGGCCTCCACGAGGTGCTCGACATGTGGCTCGGCCAGAGCGAGCGCAATCTCCACGAGGTCTTCCAGACCGCCCGCCGCCAGGCCCCCTGCGTGCTGTTCCTCGACGAGGTCGACGCCCTGGGGCTCAAGCGCAGCCACCTGGAGCGCTCCGCCGGCCGCAACGTCGTCGTCCAGCTGCTCAGCGAACTCGACAGCGCGCGGAGCGACAACGAGGGGGTCTTCGTCCTCGGGGCGACGAATCAGCCGTGGGACATCGACCCGGCCCTTCGCCGCCCGGGCCGCTTCGACCGCACGCTGCTGGTCCTGCCGCCCGACCCGCCCGCCCGGCAGTCCATCCTTCGGTACCACCTGCGGGACCGGCCGCTCGGGTCCGTCGATCTGCAACGCCTCGCGGGGCGGACGGAGGGGTTCTCCGGCGCCGACCTCCGGCTGCTCTGCGAGTCCGCCGCCGAATCCGCGCTCGAGGACTCCCTGCAGAGCGGGACGACCCGTCCCATCCACTCGGGCGACTTCGACCGGGCGCTCCGTGAGGTGTCGCCGAGCACCCGGCCCTGGTTCGACGTGGCCCGCAACTACGCCATGTTCGCCAACGAGGGCGGTGCGTATGACGACCTCCTGGCGTACATGCGCCGCCACAAGCTCGCCTGAGGCCGGGACGGTCGGCGCAGGGATGGACAGCCCAGGCTCCGCCGGCACTCCGTCCGCGACCGCCCTGCTGTTCCGGGCCAATGCCCTGCTCGACGCCAAGCGTCCCGGCGATGCGATCGCACTGCTCCTCCAGCTCGCCTCCCGGGACCCGGGCAACGCCCAGACCCTCTGCCTGCTCTCGCTCGCCTACCTGCAGGTCGGCCAGCCCGAGGAGGCCCTCGCGGCAGCGGACAGCGCAGCGGCGGCAACGCCCGCGGCGGAATGGCCCCACCGCCTTCGATCGTCGGCGCTGGTCAAGCTCGGCATGGTGAACGAGGCGCTGGCTGCGGCGAGCGTCGCGGTCGCGCTTGCCCCGAACCTCCCGGAGTGCCGCATCCTGCTCGCCGAGGCGCAGATCGCCAACGGCCGCCTCGACGAGGCCAGGGCTGCCGCCGAGCAGGCCCGGTCGCTCGCGCCGGACCGTCCCGGCGGCCACGTCATGCTGTCGATGGTGGCCGCCCAGACCGGGCGCTGGGCCGAGGTGGAGGATCACGCCCGCGCCGCGCTCGCCCTGGACCCCGAGGACACGGCGGCCCTCAACAACCTGGGCGTCGCGCTCCAGAAGCTGGGCCACCGGCGTGAGGCCGTCCACTACCTGGGGACCGCGTCGCGCCTCGACCCGCGCAACCCCCTCTACAAGACCAACGCCGTCCGGGCGGCCTCGCGGTACTGGGGGCCCGCGGTCCTGGCCCTGCTCGTCGCCGTCCAGTTCGTCACCGGCGACGTCGCCCTCGGCTTCGGGCTGGCCGCCACCGGCATCGCCGGGTGGGTGATCGTCTCGCTCACCCGCGGCAGCGGGCCGGGCACGTGGCGGGGGTCGCTGGAGCGGTGGACCCACCGGGGGTCCGCACGGACGGACCCCAGGGCGAGCCCCGAGCTGATGAGCGCACTCCGCAAGGAGCGGCGCTCGCTCGCGGAGGGGAGCCGGTCCGTCCAGCGACTCCTCCTGATCGCCGTTGCCGCAGCCCTGGCGTTGTTTCTCGGTTCTGCATTCGTCGTCCAGGCGGCCGCCTCCAAGCGGGGCGCCGGCGACGTCGCCCTCAACGCGCTGGCGGCGGCCGGCTGCGCCGCGGTTGCGTTCCTGATGTTCCGGCTGGCCCTCCGCCCGGGCGGGAGGCGGCGATGAGGCACACTAGTGCCCGGCAGAGGTTTCACCGCGGTTCAGACCATCGAGTTCCAAGAGGCGGACAGGAGTACCGGAAATGAACGACGACGAGTACCTGCGGCTCAAACCGCGCAGCACCGACGTGACCGAAGGCGCCCAGCGCGCCCCCGCCCGGGCGATGCTCCGGGCGGTCGGGATGCGCGACGAGGACTTCCGCAAGCCCCTCATTGCGGTGGCGTCCTCGTGGAACGAGGTCACGCCCTGCAACCTCCACCTCGACAAGCTCGCCGACCGGGCGAAGGCCGGCGTGCGGGAGGCCGGCGGCTATCCACTCGAGTTCACGACCATCGCCGTCTCGGACGGCATCTCGATGGGCACGGAGGGGATGCGGGCCTCCCTCATCTCCCGGGAGGTCATCGCCGACTCGGTCGAGCTCATGGTCCACGCCGAGCGCCTCGACGGCGTCGTCACCATCGCCGGCTGCGACAAGAGCCTCCCCGGCATGGTGATGGGGGCCGTGCGCCTCAACCTGCCCACCGTCTTCCTCTACGGCGGCACGATCATGCCCGGGCGCTTCCATGACCGGGACGTCACCATCCAGGACGTCTTCGAGGGCGTCGGCGCCCACGATGCCGGCACGATGACCGACGAGGAGCTGCACGACCTGGAGTCCTCGGCGTGCCCGGGGGCCGGGTCGTGCGCCGGCCACTACACCGCCAACACCATGGCCGCCGCGGTCGAGGCCATGGGGCTGTCGCTGCCCGGCAGCGCCTCGCCCCCGGCGATCTCCGAGCGCCGGGCGGAGTTCGCCTTCGCCTCCGGGATGGCCGTCGTCGAGCAGCTCCGGACGGGGCTGCTCCCCAGCGACATCGTCACCAGGCGATCGCTGGAGAACGCCATCGCCGTGGTCATGGCCACCGGCGGGTCGACCAACGCCGTGCTCCACCTCCTCGCCATCGCCCACGAGTCGGGGATCCCCCTCGATCTCGACGACTTCGACGCGATCTCCCGGCGGGTGCCCCACATCGCCGACCTCCGGCCGGCCGGGCGCTTCGTCATGGCCGACTTCGACCGCGTCGGCGGCGTGCAGGTGGTCATCCGGGAGCTGCTGGAGGCCGGCCTGCTCCACGGCGACGCCATGACCGTCAACGGCAAGACCCTCGCCGAGAACGCCCTGTCCTTCGGCGGCGAGCCCGACGGCGACGTCGTCCGGCCGCTCTCCGCTCCCATCCACCCCACCGGCGGGACGGTCGTCCTCAGGGGCTCGCTGGCCCCCGAAGGGGCCGTCTGCAAGGCGGTGGGCATGGAAGGGACCGAGTTCCGGGGCCGGGCCAGGGTCTTCGACTCCGAGCAGGACGCGTTCGCCGCCGTGGCGGAAGGGAGCATCGTGGCCGGCGACGTCGTGGTCATCCGCTACGAGGGGCCGAAGGGGGGCCCGGGCATGCGGGAGATGCTGGCCGTGACGGGCGCCATCTTCGGGCGGGGCCTGGGCAAGGACGTGGCCCTCATCACCGATGGCCGCTTCTCCGGCGCCACCCATGGGTTCTCCGTGGGCCACGTCGCCCCGGAGGCCGCCGACGGGGGACCGATCGCCCTGGTCGCCGACGGCGACGAGATCGTCCTCGACGTGCCCGGCCGGCGCCTCGACCTCCTGGTGCCCGGCGACGAGCTTGCCCGGCGCCGGGAGACCTGGTCGCCCCCGCCGCCGCGCTACACCCGCGGCGCCCTGGAGAAGTACGCCCGCACCGTCAGCAGCGCCGCCCGGGGGGCCGTGACCACGCACTGACGCTGGGCCACGCCCAAGTATCGTTCCCTTACGGTGAGGCTCAGAAAATCTTGTGGTTGTTTGACCGCGTTTCCGCGCATAGCGCGGTCAAACAGACATCTGATTTTTGGGTTACGCCTCCGGCTCGGCGACGATCAGCTTTGGATCGCCTCCCCGATCGGCTCCTTCGGCCTTGGGTTCGGCCTTGTGGCCGCCAACCCGGGCGAGCTCCAGGCGTGTGCCGGGGGCGGCAACCGCGAGCGCCTTGTTCCGGCGCTCGTCGATGACGTCCTTCAGGATGACGCTCATCGCGGCCCCGACGGGGATGGCGAGGAAGGCGCCGAGAATGCCGCCGAGCTCGCCCCCGGCCAGGGTCACCAGGAAGACGCCGAAGCTGCCGATCTTCACCTTGCGGCCCATGATCACCGGGTACAGGGTGTGGCTCTCGATCTCCTGGTAGACGAGAAAGAACCCGGCGAAGACCAGGGCCTTCCACGGATGGGGGTCGAGCACGAAGGTAGCCGCCGTCACGACGGTGCCGCCGAGCGTCGCCCCGACCAGGGGGATCAGATCGAGCACGAACATCACCGCAGCGAGCACCGCCACGAAGGGCACCCGCATGACCAGCAGGGCGATGGCGGTGACCCCCGCGGCCAGGAGGCTGATCAGCAGGTTGCCGTTCACGTAGCCGGCGACGGAGTCCAGGATTTTGCGGCCCAGCCGGCGTGCCCGTTCCCGCTTGAAATCGTCGAGGATCAGCTCCAGGGCGCCGTCGGCGAGCCTCGGGCCGTGCAGGAGCATGAAGATGGCGGTGGCGATCACGGTGAAGATGAGCACGATGCTGGTGAGCGCGGTCTGGGCGACGCCGAGGATCATGTCCCTGTGGCGCGTCAGCCACTTGGGGACCTGCTGCAGGAACCGCTGGGTCTCACCCACGAGGTCGACGTTGCGGAGCCGGGGGCCGATGAGCGGCAGTTGCTTCACCCGGTTCATGAGCGGGGGGAGCCCCTGCTGGAACACCTTCGACTGGTGGAGGAACGGCTCGTAGATGAGGTAGCCGAAGCCGATGAGCACGCCGAGGGTCAGCAGGCACACGATCGCCACCGCGTAGCCCCGCCGCGGGAGGCCCAGGTGGCTGTGCACCCAGGTGACCGGCCGGTCGAGCGCGGCTGCGATGATCGCTGCAATCAGGACGATGAGAACGAAGCCGCGCAGGACGATAAGCAGCCAGAGGCCGGTGACCATCGCGAGCACGATGCCGGTGATGCCGGCGGCTACTTTGTAGGGATTTCTCACGCTCGAACCATTACCCCTGCGGTGGTGAGCCAACCAGGGAGGATTGCCTAGCCCTCAGAGGCTTCGACGGGAGGTGTTGGCAGCCGGTGACTACCGCCGGCGACCAGGAGCCAGGCGGGGGTGCCCCGGGCAGCGGGGCCCACTTCACCACTGCCCGGAGCACTACGCTCGAGGCAGTCGTCATCGACCCTGGATGCGCCCCTCCATCGTGGCTTCTCGGCCGGCGCACCGGCTGCGCCACCATCGATACCCAGCCGCCTCGCCGCTGACACCCAACGGGGCTCGGGAGGCGAGGTTGGCGGGAACCGATCGGGACTGGGGGCGGACGCTGCCCGCTCGGGCGGTCCGCCCCCATCCGTTCCCCGGCGCTGAAAGCTTCGGGATCCCCCGTCCCTGACTCGACTTCAAGTGTGCCGTTGCACCAACCAAAATGGAATAGTGCCAGCACACCCACCGGAATGGTGGTGCCAGCACCACTGCTTGCCACGGACGGGGCGGAAGGGTGAACAATGAACCCTCATGCAACAACCGTGCAGCCACCGCAGGCGGCCACTTCCATGGAAGTAGCCTCTCTCCGCGTCGTCGTGGTCGACGACGACTACCTTGTGCGCGAGGGGGCTCGCAGCGTCCTGTCCTCCGTGCCCGGCGTCGAGGTGGTCGGGCTGGCCGCCAATCCCGCCGAGCTGGACGAGTGCATCCTGCAGACCTCCCCCCAGGTGGTGGTGCTCGACATCCGGATGCCGCCCACCTACCGCATGGAGGGCATCGAGGCGGCCCACAAGATCCGCGCCGAGCACCCGGGGCTCGGCGTCGTCATCCTCTCCCAGCACGCCGACCCCGAGTACGCCCTCGAGTTCCTCGGAGACACCCCCGCCGGGAGGGCCTACCTCCTCAAGGAGCGCCTCGGGGACCCCGCCCAGCTGGTGGAGGCGATCCGCGAGGTCGCCGCCGGAGGATCGGTGCTCGACCCCAAGGTGGTCGACGGCCTGCTCGAGGCCCAGCGCCGCCGGGCGCACTCCCGCCTGCGGGGCCTCACCGAGCGCGAGCACGAGGTGCTCGCCCTCATGGCCTCGGGCCGCAACAACGCCGCCATCGCCCGGGACCTGGTCCTGTCCGAGCGGGCCGTCGAGAAGCACAGCGACTCGATCTTCCGCAAGCTCGGGCTCTCCGAGCAGATGGAGGTCGGCCGGCGGGTGGCAGCGGTGCTGTTCTTCCTCGCCCGAACCCTGGATTAGTGCCCGGACCGACCGCTGCGATAGCCTCCTCGCAAAAGGGGGGAGCGTGAAGCGGAACCTGGAAGCATCCACGTCCAAAGGTGCACGGACGCAGCTGTTGCTCGGGGCAGCCCTGTCGGTGCTTGTGGTGACCGCAGGCTGTCACAGGGACTCGCCAGGGCATGTCAACGGCACCCTGAAGGGCGTTGCCGTCGGCTCGTCCGTGGGCGCCCCGCCACAGCCTCTGGCGGGCGAGGTCGTCCTCACCGACGACGCGGGCAAGACCACCAAGGTGACGGTCGGATCGGACGGCAGCTACTCCGTCTCCCTGCCCGCGGGCAGCTACAAGGCCAGTGTCGGCAGCGTGGTCTTCAGCCTCCCGGCCTCCTCCTGCCATACCCAACTCGATTCCTACACCGTTCTCCCGGCGCCACGTCGACCATCGACTTCGTCTGCAGGCCGTAGGACCGGTTTCCGGGGGGATGGCTAGCCCGCCGCCGACCCCGCCACCCGGCGCAGCGACTCGGCCCGGCGCTGCAGGTCGTCGATC
>JAOPZY010000240.1 GCA_025963875.1 Actinomycetota bacterium | reverse complement strand
AAGGAGGGTCGGATTCATGTGCTCATTGTCCCGACCAGTCCCGGGGCTGTCGTCAGTCGGGGGTGGCTCTCTCTTCTACGCCCGGTGCGGTAGGCGAGCGGTGAGGCCTACTGCGCTGGTGGTACGCACGGCACCGTCTCGGAGTCCGACCATGGCCTCGGTCAATCAGACGAGATGGTGCCGGTCAGCCTGCACGAACGGCGATTCCGGGATAATCGAGGACCAGACCAGACTCGTCGTAGACCAAGCGGCAGGCGAAGTCGAAGATGGGAGCGGTGTAATCGTAGCGCTGGTGGGAGCCCTGATCGGCGATACGCGCGTAGGTCTGTTCCAGCCGTTCGACGGCGAAGTCGCGTGCGCGCACGTACGCGGCGGGGGCGGCTGCTCGCCCGCCGACCGGCAGATCCATACGGTGCACGGGCAGGGCGTTTGTCATCGCGGAGGACTCCAGGTCCACGTCAACGCAGCCGTCCAGGTGCGGCGCGGCCTCACCATCGACCCGCCAGTGGCCCAACCCGTCTGCCTCGAGGACGATTGAACGCGACCCGGAGGCCGACCGGCCCCAGAGGCGAGATCGCCGGGTCGTCCAGGTGATGTCCAGCGTGATCGAGTAGTCGACGGCCCAGGTCTGGCCGCCCTCGATTGCGGTCGTGCACCCCTCGATGCGGCAGCCGTCGGCGAGCAGGTGGAAGTACACGACTTCAAAACCTGAGCGGGCGTCCCGATGCTGCCACGCCGCGGTCGGGGGCGGAGCGATAAAGGGCATGGTGACCACACTCCCATGTCGGCGGCTCCACGGTCATGGGCTCCCAGGCGCACACTTGGTGGCAGAACGAACGCTCGCCGCCCGGCCGTGCGGCAGGGCCGACAGAAGAGGTGTGGAAGAAATGCGCTCAGAAGCGCGAGAAGCCTCCCCAAGCGGAGTGGTAGGTGGCGCCGAGGCGGTCGAGGATCTCGCGGGCTGACGCGTCGGGGTCGCCGTAGGCGTTGACCCGGGTCACGTCGGCACAGTCCATGAACCGCCCCGCCCAGTTCTTCAAGGCGAACCCCTCGCTGACGTGGTGGGCCACCACCGCCGCAGAGTCCGCGTACGTCTCGACGACGTGGACGGTGCCGCCGTCGGGCGAGATGTACCACTCGTACGAGAGTGTCCCCGGCTGGTTCCTCGCGCCTGAGACCATCTCCTCCATGAGCTCTTTGAACGTCTCGAGCTTGCCGTCTTTGACTGCCAGCTCGTTCACCCAGGAAACCTGCCCGTTCATCGTATTCTCCTTCGTTTGTCGGTTAGACATGTCTGACGAAATCGACTCTGGTGTCGTCGGACCGATTCGGCTCAAGCGACGCGGCTGGGCTGTGAGCCCGGTCTTTGAATGCGGCCGGTCTCCGGCATGCTGGCGGAGGTGACCAACAACGAGATGCCCGACACGATGCTGAACAGGCCGTAGACCTGAGCGAGGGTGACAGCCCCGATGTCGGGTCGGATGGCGAACACAGCGGCCAACGCCAGCGAGACCAGCCCGGTCAGTCCGAGCCGTGCACGCTCGCCGGCGTTCTCGCCGGCGCGAAAGGCGAGGATGACTTCAAAGGTGCCCGTGGCGAACGCCCAGCCGGCGACCAGGAGCACGAGGGAGAGGGCGGTGATACCGGGCCAGGCGATCGCAGCGACTCCGGCCGCGATGTCGACGACTGCCAATCCCAGGCGCCCGACAACGGGTCCGGCACGCTGGGACCGGAACGCCCGGGCCGCCTCCATGAACGCGGCGAGGAACGCGTATACGGCAAATAGGATGACAAACGCCCCGATCGTGATGTTGGGCCAGGCGACGGCGATGACGCCGACGGCGATTGCGAGGATCCCTCTCAGGACGAGGGTGACAGTGGAGTTCACTGGGTCTCTCCGATCTGGTGGCTCATCCTGACGAACCGCTCGACGAAGGCGAGGGCGGTGTCGGCGACTTCCCGCCATCCGTTGTCGATCGTCAACGAGTGGCCGCGATTGGGCATCTGCACGATCTCGGTGACACCGAGGTTGCGCTTCTCCCGCTTGTACGACGCGTCGGCGACGGCCCACGGCGCTGTGTGGTCGAGGTCGCCGGAGATGATGAGGAGCGGGCCACGCGCGGGGTTCTTGCTGTCGACTTTGGCCTCGGTCCAGGGGTTGAGGTTCTCGGCAGCGGCCTGGAAGACCGTCTCGCCCGAGCCCGGCACCGCGAACTCGTCATAGAGGGACTTCGCCTCGTCCTCGCCGAGCGCGTTGGCGAAGGCGTACCGGAACTGGTCGTAGGTGAGCGGAACCGCCCGGCGGCGGTTGGCCGGGTTGCGAAGCACCGGCGAGCTCGAACGCAGAGCCGAGATCGGCAATGGGAGCACACCGCGGAAGGGCGCTGGGTCGATCGCCACGGAGACCGCCGAGACGCCCCGGCCGGCGAGGATCTGGGTGAGGAGGCCGCCGAAGCTGTGGCCGATCACGGCCGGCTTGCGGTCGAGCTTGCCGATGACAGCCTCGGAGTGGTCAGTGATCTGGCCGAGCGACTTGTTGGCGAACACCTCGGGGTGCTCGTTTGCCTCTTCGACGGTGTCCGGGTCGTCGGGCCAGTCCGGGGCCAGGGTGGTGTAGCCGCTCTCCTCGAAAACTGTCCGCCACCGGTCCCAGCTGCTGGGGAGCAACCACAAACCGTGGACGAACACCACCGGGGGGAGCCCGGAAGCGTTTGCTCTGTTGATCTGGTCCTCTTCGTGTTCGGTGATGTCCCCCATGACTGTCTCTCTTTCTGCGTCGGCGAGGCTTGCGATCTCGGGCTGTTGATTGGTTGTGATGTTGCTGGCCGGTCATGGCCGGCGGGCCACGCGGATTCCTTGTGGAGGTCATGACGCGCGCCGCCGCGGCGGCTCTGGCGGTGGTCTCGTGACGGCGGGGATGATCCGGTAGTCGGCCTGGAAGACCAGGTTGTGCAGGTCACCGGTGGCGATGGCGCGCATGATCGGCAAAAGGTCGGCGGCGTCGTGGATCGTGAAGACGTTCAGGGGCCAGTCGCGCACGGTGGCGCCGCGCAGGTGCGGATGGTGGAAGCCGATCCCGTAGTAGGCAAGGAGCGTCACTGGGCCCACCCCGGCTGCCAGCTGTTCGGGCCAGGCGAGGTCCCACGACGCGCTCAAGCTGCCATCGGCCTCACGCTGCAGGCCCGTCGCGATCACCCTGCCGGTATCGAGCAGCAGGTGCGTGTTGATCTCCTCGAGTGCCTGGCGGGCAACGGGCGCCAGCAGCTCCACGGCATGGGCGAAATGTGCCTCCTTGTCTTCGCGACTGACCGACCCGCCGTGCGTCCTGTCCCGAAGATCGTTGAAGTGCCGGATCAAGGCGGTGACATGGCCGGGTGACTGCTCGTGGGGCTCGCCGTTCATTGCCTCAAGAATCTGAGGCCGCCTCAGCGCCCTCGCATCCGCCAACTGGCCAGTCCCCATCGCTGGGCGAGGGGGCCGCACCGGCGGGCCGGCTTGGTCCGGTATACGGTGGGCGCCCAATCGATGGCCAGAACTGCTTGCTTGAGCGGGCGCGACATAGCGTCGCCCCCACGGCGGTGGGGCTAGATGTTGCTGGACCGGCGCAGCGAGTGCGAGGTGCTCGACCGCCTGCTCGTGGCCGTTCGGGGGGGTCAGAGCCGGGTGCTGGTACTGCGCGGGGAGCCGGGCGTGGGGAAGTCGGCGTTGTTGGAGTACGTGGCCAAGCAGACGTCGGGGTTTCGCCTGGCGCGTGCTGCCGGTGTGCAGTCTGAGATGGAGCTGGCGTTCGCCGGCCTGCAGCTGCTGTGCGCGCCGATGCTGGATCGCCTGGAACGCCTACCGCCGCCTCAGCGCGATGCGTTGCAAACGGCGTTCGG
>JAOPZY010000219.1 GCA_025963875.1 Actinomycetota bacterium | reverse complement strand
GTCGGAATGCCCACGATGCCCACCCTGGCATCGGCGACCGAGGCGCTGGCCGTCGACTTGCCGGGGAATCCGACCGTGGTGACGTTGGCACAGAGGACGTCGGCGCTGACCAGGCCGCTGAGTGTCGCCACGCACGGGGTGGATGTGGTCGAGGAGGAGGTCGTCGAGATGAAGCCGGTGTCGGGTGTCGGCTGCACGTTCACGAGCACGGTGCCCAGGACAGCCGTGGCATTGGCCGACAGTCCGTAGGCACGTCCCGTCAGTCGCTGCGCGGTGACCGTGACCGGCTCACTGCCGCAGGGCGACGTCACGGAGTTGTTGTTGGCGTCCCCGCCATACGCGGCCACCCAGTTGTACGTGCCGCCAGCTCCGACGGTGACGCTGCCAGAGGACGCTGTGCCGCCGGTGAGGGTGCCCGTCCTGGTGGCGATCGGCGTCTTGCATGTGGTGTCGCCGGGGGCGTACAGCGTGAAGTCCACACTGCCGCCGGGCGAGAAGCCCCCGGTCAGCGTCGCCGAGTCGGCAACGTTGCCCCCAGCGGGCACGGAACCCGACGGGGTCGTGGCGATGGAGGGGGTCGCCTTCGTGACGTCGACGGGCTCACTGCCACACGGCGACGTCGCGGAGTTGTTGCTGGCATCGCCGCTGTACGTGGCGACCCAGTTGTAGGTCCCGGCCGCTCCCACGGGGACGTTGCCGGAGGAGGCGGTGCCACCGCTGATGGTGCCACTCGTGATGGAGATCGGCTGCCCGGCACATGTGGGGTCGGCCGGTGCGAAGAGATCGAAGGTCACGGTGCCGGCGGGCGATACCCCACCGGAGATCGTTGCAGAGTCCGAGACGTTGCCTCCGGCAGGCACGGAGCCCGAGGGGGTCGTCGAGATGGACGGTGATGCCTTGGTGACGACAACGGGCTCGGTGCCACAAGATGATGTCGCAGCGTTGTTGTTGGCGTCACCGGCGTAGGAGGCGACCCAGTTGTACGTGCCCGCTGCTCCCACGGTGACGTTGCCAGAGGACGCCGTGCCGCCGGTGATGGTGCCACTCGTGGTGGAGATCGGCTGCCCGGAACACGTGCCGTCGGTCGGTGCGAAGAGCTCGAAGGTCACCGAGCCCGAGGGCGAGAAGCCGCCCGTCAAGGTCGCCGAGTCGGAGACGCTGCCCCCTGGGGGAACACTTCCCGACGGGGTGGTGGAGACGGACGGCGTCGCCTTCACAACGGTCACCGTCTCCCCGCCGCATGCGCTGGCGTTCGCAATGTTCTTCGAGTCGCCGCTGTACCCCGCTACCCAATAGAACGTGCCGAAGGTGTTGAAGGCGACCGGATTCGAGGGGGGCACGCTGCCATTGACCACTGTCACCGAGCCCCCGCTGGCAATGGCCGTCGTACACCCGCTGTCCGAGTAGACGATATAGCCGACGGTACCCCCCGCATCCGGCGTCGCCCCCGTCAAGGTCGCGGCGTCCGCCACGCTGCTCCCGATGGGGACGGTGATCGACGTACCGGACTGCCCCGAGGTGGCTGTCAGATTGGTGTCCACGGACGGCACGACGAGACCGCGCTCAGCCGCGCTCAGGATCTCGTTCGTCGGGTCGAGGTCGACGATCTGCAGAGGCCCCGTCTTCGTGAAGACGTTGTGGGAGAAGTTGCCGTTGATGTCGCTGTTGACGAGGCCGAGGCTCGTTCCGAAAGGGGTGAGAGTATTGGCCGTCTCGCTTTGGCTGAGCGGGGTGCTCGAGACCACGAAGGGCAGGAAGCCGAACCGGTTATGGCTGGTCTGGGTCCCGCTGGCACCCCCGGACTCGGCAAAGGCAACGAGGCCACCCCCGCCGTTGATAAAGCTGATGATGGCCGAGGAGCGTGCGTTCAGGATGTCGAGCTCGGCCTGCCGGAGCCAGCCGCCGTAGTCCGACGCAATGACCACGACGTCGTAGTTCGAGAAGTTGACGGTGTGGAGGTCCTTGATGGCGCCACCACCGGTCCCGTCGTCCGCCACGTCGTACCCGCTGAAGCCCGCTGCGTTCATCCCCAAGCGGGGGTCGATGTAGCCGGCTCCGGGGCTGTGGACGTCGGTTACCAGGAGGAGGCGGGGGCTCGCGATGCCGGAGGTGACGAAGCTGACCGCCCGCTGGATGATGTGCTGGGCGCCGGTGGTGTTGCCGCCGACGGAATGGAAGTCAGGGTCATGCCCGGTCAGGAAGATACCGCCGGGGGTGGCGGCGTGCGACGGTACCGCCGCAAATACCGACATGGCCAGGAGGAGAAGCGACGTCATACCACTGCCGATAAAACGAGTCACTCGTCGACGAAGAGTCACGCTTTTCCCCCCTGGAATGGATGTGCGCCGGTAGTCTCTCGGATACATAGAAACAATAGAAAGAACCGATGCCGCCAACGGGCATCGCTCAAGAGACCGGGCAACATTCCCTTGCGGATGTGAAGCCTACGAGCGATGAAAGTCAGCGTCAATATCTTTGAGGGAATCTTCTGGAAAACCTTGGCGGCGCGGGTGTCAAAAATCCGCCCGCGGGGCGGTTACGCCTCGGAACCCTTGGGGCTCTGAGGAGGGCGTCCTTGGGAGGAAGCTCCTGGCAGCTTGCTACCCCCACGCCAATCAGACGGTTGAAGCGAAATAGTCATAAGCAACGGAACCCAAACGAGACGTCATGAGGGGAGGCCCATCGGAGGCGAAGGGAGTCACCAGAGACACGCCGGGGACCCTGAGTGCCTTGGGTCGGCTTGAGGGAAGATGTCAGCGGCCCGCCAGCCAGAGAATAGGACCGGCTATGGAGATCGAAACGACTGGTTCGAAGATCGTCTACGGCAACCGCTGGATGCGCGTCCGGGAGGATCGAATCGAGCACACGAACGGAACGCCGGGCCTCTACAGCGTTGTCGAGAAACTCGACTACTCCCTGATCATCCCCCGAGACGAGGAGGGCGTGTTTCTGGTGGAGCAGTATCGCTACCCGGTCCGGGGCCGGTATTGGGAGTTCCCCCAGGGGACGTGGGAGGACCGGCCGGAGGCCGAGCCGCTCGAGGTCGCCCGGGAGGAGCTGGAGGCCGAGACCGGGTTGCGAGCTGCGTCTTTGCTTCGCCTCGGAGACCTGTTCGGGGCCTACGGGCTGACGGCCCAGCGATGCCATGTGTTCCTGGCGACAGGCCTGACTCAAGGAGAACCTCGTCCCGACCCGGAGGAAGGCGATCTGCGGGTGCGACACGTGTCCACCGAGGAGTTCTGGGCGATGGTGGACGAAGGAAGGATCAAGGACGCAGCGACGCTGGCGGCCTTCGGTTTGCTGGCTCGGCATGAGGCACGGGATAGGGCTCCCCACGAGATGCCCCCAGGGGCCCGCTCAAGGTGCTGGGGGTAGATCTCAACCGGAGAGGTAATCTCGGCCCAGGAGTAAGCCCAGGTCTTCAGAAGACACAGACGAAGACACAGACGGATTGGGCTGCGGCCTGTTTGCGGATTCCTCAGGGGAAGGGCAAGCCTCCCCCCGAGCCGAAGCGGGCCCTTAGGCCCCTGACCTGCGGTGTTACCTGGAGCGGACGACGGGATTCGAACCCGCGACCCTCACCTTGGCAAGGTGATGCTCTACCAGCTGAGCCACGTCCGCGTGACTCAATATCCTACCGTCCCCGGCCGTCAGCTTCCCGTCGATCCGAAGCCCCCGTCCCCACGGTCGGACGCCGGCAGCGCCTCCACCTCGGTCAGCGTCGCCTGCGGCACCGGGAGGATCACGAGCTGGGCGATCTTGTCGCCCCGACGGATTTCGATGGGCTCCTGCCAGTCTAGGTTGATGGCGACCACCTGGATCTCACCCCGGTACCCCGAATCGATGAGGCCCGGGGAGTTCACAAGGCTAAGGCCCGCCAGGGCCGCCAGACCGGAGCGGGGCTGCACGAAGCCGGCGTAGCCGTCCGGGATGGCGAGGGCGATGCCCGTGGGGATCCGGCAACGCTCACCGGGCTTCAAGACCGCGTAGACCGCCGCGCGGAGGTCCATGCCGGCGTCGCCGGCCAGAGCGTACGACGGCAGCGGGAGGCTTGGATCGAGCCGCCGAATGAGGACCTTTGGGGCGTCGGTCACTCCTCCGGGACCCCGGCGGGCAGCTTCGGGGGGACCTTCTTGGCCAGGAGCCCGAGCTCCCGCTCGAAGTCGTTCAGCTCCTTGAAATCTTTGTAGACGCTGGCGAAGCGCAGGTAGGCGACCTCGTCGATGTCGCGGAGCCGCTCGAGGACGTCTCTACCGAGATCCGCGGTCGAGACAACGCTGCGACCCTCAAGCCGGAGCGTCTCGACGATGTCGTCGGCCACCCGCTCCATCGCCTCGGGCAGCACCGGGCGGTTCTTGCACGCCTTGCGGACCCCCGAGATCAGCTTCTCGCGGTCGAAGGGCTGCTTCTCCCCCGACCTCTTGGCGACGAGCAGCGGGGCGTTCTCCACCCGTTCGAAGGTGGTGAAGCGCTGGCTGCACACCTCGCACTCACGGCGGCGGCGGATGGCGCGGCCCTCCTCGGCCACACGCGAGTCCACCACCCGGTCTTCGTCGTGGCCACAGGATGGACAACGCATCTCAGAAGAAATTCTACGCTACCTTCGCAGAAATTCCCCTATATTTCGTGGTTTCCGAAAGGGAGCCCCAAGATGTTGGGCCGGATGTCAGCCCTCAGTCCGCTGCGTGAGGCTGAACCACTTCCCCGAGTCGTCCCGGAACACCGCCTCGATGCCGTACGGGCGGTCGGCCGGCTCCTGCAGGAACTGGACCCCTTTCGCCGATAGTTCGTCGTAGGTCGCCTTGCAGTCATCGGTCTCCCAGACGCCTCCCCCAATCGCGCCCTTGGCCACCAGCGCCCGGATCTGCGCGCCGGTCTCCTCGTCGTGCATAGGGGGGCCGGGCCGCACGAGGATGAACTCCAGATCCGGCTGGTCGTGCGGGCTGACGGTGAGCCACCGGAATCCATCCATGGTGACGTCCGTGCGGACCTCGAGCCCCAGCTTCTCCGTGTAGAACGCCTTGGCGGAGTCCTGGTCGAGCACCGGGACACCTGCGTGCGAGAGCCGCTTGATCATTGCCTCGTCCCCTTCCGATCGATCCGTGTTTGACAGCGAGAAGGGTACGGCCGCCCTGCCCCAGCGCGCTTCTCCCCGATTGCTCAGTGGGGCGGGGAGCCCGTCCTGGTCCACATCATCACGACGCAGCCCGGTATCCGCGGTGGCCCGCCGTTGCGGATCACGTCCTCCCGGTACTGGCTTGGCGAGCACCCGACAAGCTCGGTGAAGCGGGCGCTGAAGGAGCCCAGGCTCGAGAAGCCGACGATGTGGCAGATCTCGGTGACCGTCAGGTTGGCGGAGCGGAGAAGATCCCTCGCCCGCTCGATCC
>JAOPZY010000205.1 GCA_025963875.1 Actinomycetota bacterium | reverse complement strand
CGGTTCTGGCTCCTGGAGGAGCTCGCCGAGCTGCTCGAGGTGCGATCGCGGTCCACGCCCGTCCTGATCACCATCGACGACGTGCAATGGGCGGATCCGGCGACGATCTGGGCCGTGCAGAGCCTGGCGCAGCGCCTCGCGTCCTCTCCGGCGGGTTGGGTGCTCGCTGCCCGGCCGGAAGCCGCCGGCACTGGCGCCAACCGCCTGCTCGCCGAGTTGGTGGCCGCGGGGGCCGCCCGAATCAAGCTCGCGCCATTCGGCCCGTCGGACATGGAGGCGCTGGCTGCGGACGTGACGGGCGGAACCCCGGACGCCGAGCTGGCGAGCTTTCTCGCCGGTGCGGGCGGAAATCCCTTCCTCGCCCTCGATCTGTTGCAGGCCCTCGTCGCCGACGATGCCATCCGGGTCGAGGACGGCGTGGCGTCGCTGGTCGCCCCCCGGGTACCCGACCGATTCCGGGCTACCGTCCGCGGGCGGCTGGGCTCGCTGTCGCTCGGGGCGCTGCACTTCCTCCAGGCCGCTTCGGTGTTCGGCCGCTCGTTCACTGTCGCCGACGTGGGGGCCGTCCTGGGTTCGGTGCCCGGCGCTCTCGTCCCCTTCCTCGACGAGACAATCCGGGCCAACGTCCTCGTCGACGAGGGGAGGGGCCTCGAGTTCCGCCATGAGCTCATCCGCCAGGCGATCGTCGCCGACGTGGCCCCGAGCGCGCTCGTGGCGCTTCATCGGGGAGCGGCTGCAGCCATCGTCGCCGGCAACGGCTCGGCGACGGAGGCCGCCGGCCATCTCCTGACGTCCGCCGCACCCGGCGACGAGGGGGCGGTGGCCATCCTGCAACGAGCGGCGGCGGAAACCGCCGGCCAGGCGCCGCGAACGGCCGCAGCGCTTGCCCTCGGAGCCATCGAGCTGATGACCCCCGACCGGCCCGGCTGGCCCGAGGCGCTGGCCGGCACCGTCCGCCTCGCAGCATGGGGATCCCGCTTCCCGGAGGCCATGGCCCTGGCGGACCGTGCCCTTGCCCTGGAGCTTGACGCCGAGTCGGCGAGCGTCGTGCGACTCGGGTTGTCCGACGCGCTCATGCTCGGGGGACGCCGGCGCGAGGTCATCGTCCAGTGCCGCGAGGCGCTGGCGCGGCCGGATCTCTCTCCCCGCCTGCGGGCCAACTTCCTCCACAACCTCGGGTTCGCCCTCGCCATGGAGGGAGAGGTCTCGGCCGCCGCCCGCGCCTACGACGAGGGCATTGCCTGCGCCGAGCCCCGGGACGAGGGGGTCATCCTCGCCTGCCGAATCGGTATCGGGTTCGTGACCGCGTCCGGTGGTCATCTGGCCCAGGCCCTCGCGATCTCCGAAGGGTGCGCTCGGACGGCCGAGCGCGGGAGCACCGAGGTCCGTCAGCGCTTTCCCCAGGCCCTGCTCGTGGGGGTGCTGTCCGCGATGGACCGCTTCGTCGAAGCCGACGCCGTCCTGGCCACCTACCGGAAAGAGGCCGAGGAGCTCGGCGCGTCGTGGGCGCTGGAGTTCTGCGAGCGCTGCGCCTGCTCTTCGCGGATGATGGCGGGCCGCCTCGGAGAAGCCGCGGTGGAAGCCGAGGTCACCCTCGCGCTCATCGAGGCTCTGGACATGTGGCACGACTCCAACCTCCCTCTGGGGGTGCTGGCCCTCGTGTCGCTCCATCGCAACGACCTCGAGGCTGCCGAGGCGCACCTGGCCCGCAGCCGGAGCTACCGGGACCTGTACGGGCACACGCTGCCCGCTTACCTCAGCCTGGCCGAAGCCCTCCTCCGCGATGCTCGTGGCGACCCTGCCGGAGCGGTCGCGACCCTGAAGGAGACCTTCGACCTGCCCGAGCTGCTCAGACAGAACCTCTCGCGCGACCCGACGTTGGCGCCCCGGCTCGTCCGCCTGGCCCAGCGCGCCGATGACTTCGGCCGGGCCGGGGTCGTCATCGCCGCCGCCGACGAGCTTGCCCTGCTCAACCCCGGGTTCGGCGCCTTCGCCGCTGCCGCCGCCCACTGCGGGGGGCTTGCCACCGGGGACGCGGATGGGCTGGTCGTTGCCGCGGAGAAGTTCCGTGACAGCCCGCGGGTCATGGCCCGAGCGTCCGCCTTCGAAGACGCCGGCCAGGCCCTCCTCGGCCGAGCACCCGACTCGAGGGCCGCGAGGTACCTCAACGAGGCCCTCGAGTCGTTCCACAACGCCGGTGCCGTGCGGGACGAGGCACGTGTGCGCCGGCACCTCCGACGCGCCGGCATCCGTCCTTCGGCGCAGCGGGTTGCTCCTTCCACGCGGCCCAAGCTGGGCTGGGAGGCCGTGAGCAGCGCCGAGCTCCGCGTCGTGCGCCTCGTCGCCCAGGGCCTCACCAACCGCCAGGTCGCGGAGCGCCTGTACCTTTCGACCTACACGGTGGGGACCCATCTGAAGCATGTCTTCGACAAGGTTGGGATCACCTCCCGGGTGGAGCTCACTCGCCTGGCGGTGGAGCATGGATTGGGCGAGCGTCCGGTCAACCCTTGAACGCAAATGCTGCCTGAAGGTCGGGGGCTGCGGCGTCGCGGGGGCCGAGGGGCGTGAGGTCGAACCGGTGCTCGATGAGGCTCAGGATCGAGGTCGTGTCATAGGTGGTGTGGTCGACGAAGTGCCGCTTGGCGAACGGGGAGATGACCATGGCCGGAACGCGGGTCCCCGGACCCCAGCGGTCACCCGCTGGCGGGCTCACGTGGTCCCAGAACCCGCCGTTCTCGTCGTAGGCGAGGACGATCGCCGTCGACTTCCAGGCCTTGCTCGCCATGATGCTCTGGATCAGCGAGGCCGCGTGCGTCTCACCGTCGAGGAGGTTTGCATAGCCGGGGTGCTCGTTGTCGGTGCCGATCGGCTCGTAGAAGCTCACCGCAGGAAGGGTGTCGGTGCGGATGGCCTCGACGAGATCGGACTCGTCCTTGAGGTGGGCGGCCTGGCCGGGCGTGCCGTTGGCGTAGTTGGCGTAGTAGTCGAAGGGCTGGTGGTTGAACTGGAACAACGGGTCCGGGTGGCCGGCGAGGGCGTTCGACCAGCCCCCCGCGTACCAGGCCCAGCTGATGTTCCTGGCGCTCAGGCGATCGCCGATCGTCGGTGCGGTGAGCGGTGGGACGAGCTGGGTCCCGGGCGCCAGCTTGGCAGGGTGGGGGCCGCCGGCGGGGTAGGCGGTGTTGACGAGGTACCCATCGGGGGTCACGACCCCGTCTTTCACCAGGTGCCCGCTCTGGTCGAGGACCGCCCGCATCGACGCGGGGGCATCGGGCCACTGAGGCGTGGCTCCGCTCACGAGCCAGAAATGGTTCAGCATCGACGAGCCGAAGGCGGAGTGGAAGAAGTTGTCGGCGAGGGTGTACTGCTGCGCGAGGGCTCCGAGCGGCAGGTTCGTGGCGTCGTAGTAGCCCAACGGCAGGGCACCCCCCTTTCCGCTGGCGACGAAGCGGTCCATGCGGCCGCCGTCGATCTGGGCCTGTTCCTGATAGAAGCCGGACCCCGGGTCGCCGATGTCGTCGGTGGGCGGCACGTACGGGGCCAGGTCGAAGGGGGCGTTGGGGAGGCCGGCAGGGAAGCGTGTATCGGGGGGCGGCGACGTGGCGCTCGACTGCCCCGCCTTCGTGCTGGCCGGGGGCTGAGGAAGCTGCGGGTAGGGGACACCGCTGCGGTCGACCTGCGTCCCGGCGGCGTTGGCGATGCCGTTGGTGCCGGGGAACTTCCCGTAGAGGCTATCGAAGCTCCAGTTCTCCATGGAGACCACCACGATGTGCTGGATCTGACCGAGCCCGACCGCAGCTGGCTTGGACCGGTTGGTCGTCGCGTAGGCGATCGTGCCGATGAGGACCACGATGGCGAGAACACCGGCGACCAGCGCCCTCCGACCTCCGCGTCCGGGCAGGCGAGCCAGTCGTGCCATGCGTCGTCCCATTGACGACACAGCCACAGGCGCGACCAGCCGGGATCGACGAGCGTCCATCTCCAGCGGGACCGGCCGGAGATGGTCGAGGACCAGGGTGCTCACGAGCAGCACGGTTGCGACCAGCTCGGCGACCAGGGCGATGAGCGCCTGGGGTGCGGGCTGGAGCCCCCGTTCCTGAAAGTTGAACAGGCCCGCGGGCGTCCGGGTGAGGCCGAAGGCGGCGAGCGTCCCGAGGCTCAGGCTCAGCCCGAACAGCTGCACCGCAGCGGAGCTGCGTACCACGAGCCGGCCGACCTGGAGGATCCGTTCACGGCCGATCAGGAGGGTGCCGGCAACGAGGGCCGAGGTCACCACCTGGAGGAGGAAACCCGGCCCGATCTTCGGGATGGCGCGGAAGCCGTGCCGGTACAGGCAGAGGTGGATGTAGCCACCGACGGCGATCGAGGCAGCGGCTGCGTAACGCAGCACCCGCAACGGCTGGAGGCCAATGGCGAGTGCACCTTCTACGGGGCGGTCATGGTTCGGAGGGTGTTGCATCAAGTTCTCCTTTGTCCGGGGGGATGAGACCGATCTCACCCAAGAGATAGGTGGGGTGGATACACCCGGACTCGTGTGTCAGCCGGAGCCGCCGAGTTCGGGCGGGCCCGAATTGGCAGCCATGCGGAGGGCACGGTGCTGGAGCACCTTGGCGTTGGCCACGGTGATGCCCATCTCCCGGGCGGCCTCCTTGATGCTGAGCGCCTCGAGGAACCGCAGCTCGAGGATGCGGCGGTATCGCTCGGGCAGGGCGTTCAAGAGCCGGCGGGCCCGGGCCGGCGCGTCGGAAAGGGCCGAAGGCTCCTCCAGGTACACGACGTCCATTTCCGGGTCGATCGAAGTGACCTGCACGCCCAGGCGCCGGCGCCAGTAGCCGGCAAGGACCGTACGGGCGGTGGCCGTGAGATACGCGCGCACTTCACCGCGGGAGGCGCCGACGCGCAGGGGGCCCAGGGCAGCCATGAATACCTCGGTGGTCAGATCCTCGGCGTCGGGGCGGTTCCCCACCTTGGCGTACATCAGGCGGTAGAGCCTGACGACGTTGTCGCGGTAGATCTCCTCCCAGTCGGGGTAGTGGTCGTCGCAGACCAGGGCCCCAGCGGGCAGGCAATCCTCTCGCATGGATCGCGGCATGTCCGAAGCGTCGCGCCCAGCCGCCGGTGGGTCATCCCTCACATGAGGTATTCGGGGAGACCCGCCCAAGGGGGCACGACCGATG
>JAOPZY010000203.1 GCA_025963875.1 Actinomycetota bacterium | reverse complement strand
CCCTCATGACGCCGGCCGGCGAGATGTGCGGCCAGGCCGAGCACATCCCCGTCCACCTCGGCGCGATGCCGGCCAGCGTGGCCGCGGCGCTGGAGGAGTTCCCCTTCATGGAGGAGGGCCACGCCGTACTCCTCAACGACCCCTTCGCCGGCGGCACGCACCTCAACGACCTTACCCTCGTCTCGCCCGTCTTCGACGGCCAGGTCCTTCTCGGCTTCGTCGCCAACCGCGCCCACCACGCCGACGTCGGCGGCAAGGTCCCCGGCAGCATGCCCGGCGACTCGACCGACGTCTATCAGGAGGGGCTCCGGCTCCCGCCCGTGCTGGCCTGGCGGCGCGGCGTGCCCCAGGACACCATCCTGAAGGTCATCGCCGCCAACTCGCGGGCGCCCGCCGAGCGCTGGGGGGACCTCCTCGCGCAGGCCGGCGCCAACGCCACCGGGGCCGTCAGGCTGCGGGCCCTCGCCCGCCGCATGGGCCCGGATGCGCTCACCGAAGCCATGGAGGGACTGATCGACTACAGCGAGCGCGCGGTCCGGGCCGGCATCGAGGCGCTGCCCGACGGCGAGTGGTCCTTCGAGGACTTCCTCGACTCCGACGGCGCCGGGTCGGGTCCCGTCCGCATCGCGGCGACCGTGCGCATCCACGGCGACGAGCTTTCGGTGGACTTCACCGGGACCGACCCCCAGGCCCACGGCAACGTCAACGCCCCCCTCGCCGTGACCGTTTCGGCGGTGACCTTCGTCGTGCGGGCTCTCACCGGGCCGGACATCCCCCCGACCGCTGGCGGCATGCGGCCGGTCACCGTCGTCGCCCCGCCCGGCAGCGTCGTCAACGCCCTGTCACCGGCCGCCGTCTCGGCCGGCAACGTCGAGACGTCCCAGCGCATCGTCGACGTGATCTTCGGCGCCCTTGCCCAGGCCATGCCCGACCGGATACCGGCAGCGTCCCAGGGGACGATGAACAACCTCATCGTCGGCGGCCCGACGTTCGCCTACTACGAGACCATCGGCGGCGGCCAGGGCGGGCGGCCGGGCCTCGCCGGCATGGACGGCGTCCACACCGGCATGACGAACACGAAGAACACCCCCGCCGAGGCCCTCGAGTACGCCTACCCGCTGCGGGTCCGCCGCTACGAGCTGCGCGCCGGCACCGGCGGCGAGGGCCGCTGGCCCGGCGGCATGGGGATCCGCCGCGACGTGGAGGTCCTCTGCGACTCGGCGACCGTCTCGCTGCAGACCGACCGCCGCCGGCGTGGCCCGTGGGGCCTCTCGGGCGGTGGCCCCGGCGCCCCGGGCCGCAACCTGCTCCTGCGGGACGGCACCGAGACCGAACTCCCCGACAAGGTGACCCTCGAAGCCCGCAAACACGACATCATCTCGGTCCAGACCCCGGGCGGCGGCGCGTGGGGAGATTCTGTGAGCATTTGACCGCGCTCTACGCGGTGAGATGCTCACAGATGCTTAGAATCATGTTGTGGAGCAGTGGATGGCGAAGGCTTCGAAGCAATATGGCCTGATCACTCGGGCTCAAATACTCCAATCCGGTCTCACGGACGACGGTATTTGGTGGCGGCTCAGGAAGGGATCGCTGAAAGAAGTGCTCCCCAGTGTCTACCGGGTTACTGGAGCCCGCCGGTGCTGGGAGCAGGATCTGATGGCCGCGAAGCTCTGGGGCGGCGAGGGGGCCGTGGCTTCGTACCGGTCGGCTGCGGCACTATGGGGCTTCGCTGGCTTTGGTCCCGGTCCCCTTGAGATCTCAGCGCTCAAGCAGAACCGGACAGGGACCGCCTTCAAGGTTCACCGGATCCTCGTGGACCCCGCATTCACCACGAGCAAGCTCGGCATCCCGGTGACCAATGCCTTCCGCACACTGCGGGATGCGGTCACGATCATCAGCCTTAAGCGCGGCAACCAGTTGCTCGACGAGCTTTTGCGGAAGGGCCTCGTGTCGATGACTTCGCTCCGCGAGGCCGTGGACCGGGATCGCGGCGCCGGGGTGCTGCGGCGGCTGGTGAACGAGCGGGACCCCGACTACCAGCCCTCGTCGGAATTGCAGGCCGCCACGCGGCGGCTGCTGATCCGGGCCGGCATCGAGTTCGTCGAGGAGTTCGTGGTGACCGACGACAAAGGCAACTTCGTGGCCCGGGTCGATTTCAAGCTGGTGGGCTCGCCGGTTGTCATCGAGTCCGACGGCCGGGCGAACCACTCCTCCAAGCTCGACTGGCAGCACGACCTGGACCGGCGCAACCTCCTCACCGCCCTGGGGCTCGGCGTCATCCACGCCACGTGGGACAAGGTGACGAACCGCCCGGACGAGTTCCTGGCCGAGGTCCGGAGCGCTCAGGCCCGGCGGACGTAGTCCGAGAGGATGAAGCGGCCGAGGTCCTGGCTGTCCATCCGGAACACCCGGCCCGCCGTCAGGCGGCCGAGCTTCTCCATGAAGGCGACGAGGCCGGGCGAGTCCTCCAGCATGAAGACGTTGAGGGTGACGCCCGACGCCGCCAGGTGCATCGCCTCGGCGAGGGTCTTGTGGATGGTCTCCGACGTCG
>JAOPZY010000161.1 GCA_025963875.1 Actinomycetota bacterium | reverse complement strand
CCCTCCACCAGGGTGCGCAGGGAGGCGTTGGTGAACCCTGCGACCAGATGGGTGAAGCTGACCAGGCCGGCGAGCAACGCCACCACACGCGGATCTCCGAAGCGAAGCCCCGGAGCCGCTACGCCGTCCTTCGTTGACGGCAGGACGATCCTCTGGAGGGTGTCCGCATCGGGGGCACAGGTCTCCCCGGAGTGCTCTAGGTCGATCAGGGCAGCGTTGGCCGCCTGCGCCACTGCCTTCAGGGCCTGGAAGTTCTCCGTGGTGACCAGACGCCCGATGTCAAAGTCGCGGGTGATTCCCTCATCGATCAGGACACCGAAGCGGCCGGCGAGTTCCGAAAGAGGCAGAAGGTGGTCCGGGTTCACCGGCTCTGGGCCAACCCGCTCGACGTGCTCGACATGGAGATCGGGCCGGGGCTTACCGCTATGGGGGTCACATGGGCCGTGAGCGGAGCGGCCGCGTCGACACTGCTCGCGCCCTACCTCAGCGACGTCACGGTCGTGGAGCTGTACGTCGACCGTTCCCTGCTCATCGCACGTGATCGCCTTGCCAGTGTTCTTGGCGGACGCGTGGTCGAGAAGGGGCACCGCATCGAACGCGAGCTGCCCACGTCCATGAGCGCCAGAGGACCAAAGATCGGAGGCGTCCAAGTCGCCCTACCCGCTCGCGTCTACGCGGACCTCATCGCGTCGGGAGGCCGGGCGGCTGAGGCAGCCAACCATCTGAGGGAGGTACGTGGTGTCGGACCCGGTTCGTAGTCGCCGGGCGCGCGACCTTGCCCAGGGCGCTCTCGTGCGATTGGTCGCGGCGCACGGCGAGATTCCGGAGTTCGTTCTCCTCGGTGGTCTCGTTCCGGATCTTCTCTGCAGTGCAGCGGCGCACCGCCACATCGGCACGACCGACGTGGACGTCCAGGTCGACCTCGAGATTCAGGGCGGCTCCGTGAACGCCGCCCGATTGGAGGGTGCCCTCCGCGAGGCGCGCTTCGTTCCCGACGGCGAGCGGGTTTGGCGTTGGAGAGACCAGGCCGCATCCGCAATGGTCGTGAAGGTCGAGTTTTTTGCTGACCTCGATGACGTGCCCAACCAGACGACGGTCTTGTTCGACGACTGCGAGTTCTTCGGAGCGGTCAACCTGCGGGGCACCGGATTCGCTCCCAGGACTGGGAGGTCCGCCGGGTTAAGGCCGACCTCGGTCAAGGCGCCAAGAGCATCGATCTTCGTGTCGCAACGTTGCCGGCGTACCTGCTCGCCAAGGTTCACGATTCACGGGGACGTGGTGTGGAGAAGGACTGGTACGACATCGCGTATGTCCTGCTCCACAACGACGACGGCGGGCCGGTTGTTGCCGCGCAGAGAGTCCGGGATCGGTTCGAGGCGGCACTCGTCGGTCCCACGGAGACGGCCCTCGTTGAGCTGGCAGCTAACTTTGCGAATGTCGAAGCTCAGGGGAGCATTGCCTACGCGGCCACGATGTTGAGCCTCCATCCGGACCTCGGCTATGACGTCGTTGCGAATGACGCCGTCGCGGCGGTTGCCGAATTCATCGCCGCCCTGGGGATCGAGAGATGACGCAATTTCAACCCAGTACCTTGACGCCAGGTCGATGCGTTTCCGCAAAGGCACCCCACCCCCTCTGCCGCCCACCCCGTGAGGGTGGTGGTTGGCCGTGTCTCTTTCTGAGGTGCGATCCCGGGCTGAGCAGGATTGTGGAGATCGGTGCCGTAAACCTGTGGAGACTCGTCGCCTGGATCCCATTCGCCCTGGTCAGGGCCTTCCGTGAACATGCCACCAATTCTTTAACACTCTTCTTTGCTGTATGAAGCATATTCTCCCATAACAGTTGAGCTGTAGTTTGGCCGCCGTGGTGCCTTAATGGTGATGGGTAACCTTGTGGGTACCTTTTCGTAACCCTGAAGTGGGGCACGTACCGCCGCGTTCAGGCGATTTGGGACCGATCATGGGGGATTGTCTGGCGGTTGGAAGGGATCGACCCGGGCGCCGACAGACCCTGTGAGCCTAGGCCGGGTAGTGCGCAGCCGGGACCTGCAGGAGGAGCCATGCCCGGGGGAGCCGCATGGAAGGATGCGGTCAGCCTGCACGACCTCGAGGCCCTTGCCCGGGCCGCTATGGATCCCGAGGCTTTTGACTTCGTCGCCGGCGGCGCCGGCGACGAGGTGACACTGCGGGAGAACGCGGCGGCCTTCGCCCGACGCCGGCTGTGGCCCCGGGTGCTCACGGGTGTCGTCGAGGTGGACACGTCGGCCACGATGCTGGGAGCGCCAGTATCGATGCCGGTCGGGCTGGCTCCCGCAGCGCTGCAGGGGCTGGCGCACCCGGACGGGGAGATCGCCGCGGCCCAGGCAGCGGCAAGCGCAGGCGTCGTCTACTGCCTCTCGACGGTGTCGACTCACCCCATCGAAGCGGTGGGAGCGGCGACCGACGGCGCCTGGTGGTTCCAACTCTACATCCAGAAGGACCGGGCCCTGACCGAAGACCTCGTGCGGCGGGCGGAGGCTGCCGGTTGCCGGGCGGTCGTACTCACGGTCGACCTTCCCGTGACCGGCTACCGCGACCGCGAGCTGCGACAGGGCTTCGCGGGCCGCTGGGACGGGCTGGGCAACTTCGACCGGCCGGGACTTGGCGACCTCTCTCTTCGGGAGCTGATCGCGACATCCTTCGATCCGCGGCTGACCTGGGACGACGTCGGCTGGGTTCGCTCTCTTTCCGCCCTACCGCTGGTGGTCAAGGGCATCCTGACCCCCGACGACGCCGAGCTCGCGGCCGCATATGGCGCCTCGGCGGTGGTGGTCTCCAACCACGGCGGCAGGCAGCTCGACCGCTGCCCCGCCAGCCTGGACGTTCTGGAGGACGTGGTCACCGCCGTCGGGGGGCGCCTGGAGGTCTACCTGGACGGCGGGGTGCGCCGAGGCGGGGACGTGGTGATCGCGCTGGCCCTTGGGGCGCAGGGCGTGTTCATCGGCCGGCCCTACCTGTACGCGCTCGCGGCCGGCGGCGAGGACGGGGTCCGGCGCGCGCTCGAGCTGCTGTCGGTGGAGATGCGCAATGCCATGACGCTGCTCGGCACCCCCGACCTCGGGTCGGTCACCCGCTCACATGTTGTGTGACTGGCGCCCATCAGGCAGGTAGCTCGCGGCGGACGACCTTGCCGGTGGCGTTGCGGGGCAGGGCGTTCAGGAAGCGGACCGTGCGGGGGCGCTTGTAGGCGGCGAGGCGCTCGGCTGCAAACGCCAGGAGCGCCTCGGGTTCGGGAGACTGGTCCACCGGAACCACGAACGCGGTCACCGTCTCACCCCACTCCTCGGACGGCGTGCCGACCACGCAGACCTCCGCGACGCCGGGATGGGTGAGGAGGACCTCCTCGACCTCGCGCGGATAGACGTTGAAGCCCCCGGAGATGATCACCTCCTGGACCCGTCCCTCGATCCGGAGGTAGCCGTCCGCCCCGAGACGCCCGATGTCGCCCGTTCGGAACCAGCCCTGGGAGTCGAACGCATCAGCGGTCGCCTGCGCGTTTCGCCAGTAGCCCGAGAAGACGTTCGGGCCCGCGACGAGGATCTCGCCGGGGACCTCCCCGTCCAGGCGGACCTGGACCCCGGGGAGTGCCATCCCGACGCTGCCCGGCCTCCGCTCGCCGTCGTAGGGGTTCGAGGTGTTCATCAGGGTCTCCGTCGTGCCGTAGCGCTCGACGACGTGCTGGCCCGACTCCCGGCGAATCCGCTCCCACAGGGCCGGGGCGAGCGGAGCCGATCCCGACACGCAGAGCCGGAGGCGGCCAAGCTCCGTCACGCGGGGGGATCGAGCAAGGCGGTGGTACATCGTCGGCACGCCGAAGAACAGGGTGGCCTCCTGCCGTCGCACCGCCGACAGCACGGCGTCCGGCTCGAAGCGGGGCTGGAGCACCGCTGAGCCGCCGGCCAGCAGCGTCCCGTGGAGCCCCACGCACAGCCCGTGCACGTGGAACAGGGGCAGGGCGAGCACCAGGCGGTCGTTGTCGCTCCACCGCCAGGCCAACCGGATCGCCTGCGCGCTGGCGAGCAGGTTGCCGTGGGCCAGGACCGCCCCCTTCGGCGACCCCGTCGTCCCGGAGGTGTAGCAGATGAGGGCCGGGTCGCCGGCGTCGAGGTCGTCCAGGTCGGCGACGTTCCCATCGGGCAGCTCGACGTCCGGACCGAGGATGAGTGCGTTTCCGGCGGCCCGACGGATCCAGGCTCCCCGCTCGGCATCGTCCACGATCGCCGCAGGAGGCTCGGCGTCCCGGACGACGTGGGTGACCTCCCGCTCCCGGTACCCCGGGTTGAGCGGTACGACCACGAGGCCGAGGCGCAGCGCCGCGACGTAGGCCTTGACCAGCGCGACGGAGGGTGCGGCGCTCAAGATCACCCGGTCTCGGCGGCGGAGGCCGGCGGCGTGCAGGCGCCCCGCCACGGCGCGGGTGGCCCGGTCGAAGGCGCCGGCCGAGAGCCAGCCCTGCTGCTCCATGAACAAGAGGTCCCGGTCCGGGGCCTCGGCCCAGCGCTGGGCCCACGCTTGGGGGAGGCTTCGCTCTGCGAGGAGGTCGATCGCTGCCGGTTCTATCCCCGAGGGCAGGTGCCGATGCCAGGGGGTCGCCATCACGCGAGAAACCTTACTCATTGGCAACGTCAGCGGCCCTCCGAGCGCGAGGCCTGGTGCCGGTACAGCGCCGAGAGCACCCGCACATCCTTGGGGCGGCCCGCCTGTAGGTGCCGAAATCCCGGTCGCCTCACGCGGCCAGCTCGCATTCGTGAACGAGACTGCCCAACCGATCGCGCAGCTAGAGCCTTCTTGAACGTTATCAGCTTGTGGCGCGCCGGTTTCTGAAAAGATCGCATGTGCTTCTTCTCGGCCCGCCCGAGCCTCATCCGCGCGGCGTCGGACAGGAGATGCCCCCGGACCACATACCGGCCGAGTTCGGCCTGCTGCCCGCCAACGCGGACGAGTACGTCATCACCAGCGGCGCCATGAAGGGACTTCGCGGCGTGTTCACCCGTGATAAGAGCGGCGCGGTCGTGGGAATCGACCTCGCTGGCCGGTTGTTCAGCCGGGTTCCGACGCCGTCCCAGTGAAGCCAGGTGTCAGTCCACATGCCTCGGGGGCCACCAATGAGGTATGAAATCCCTTTTGCTACCCACCGGCCGTTGCTTGCCTGTGCCGAGTCTGGGGCCTGAGGCGGGTCGGCGGTCCCTTGGCGGCAGATCTCAACGGCCCTTGACATACGGGTGCCGGCAGCCGTTGGACGTGGAAGTTAGTCGTTGATCGCGCGTATGTGCGCGATCCGGGACTATCCTGGTGCCGCGGAGCGCCTTCTCAGGCGCCCGATGCCAGCATGAGGCCGTATTTCACCCCCGTTCTTTTCAATTTAGGGCCGTCAGTTCGTCTCGGTTTCCGACGCTGTGGAGGTTCTTGGGATCGATCGGCAAGTGGCTACCAAGAAGCTCGCTCGGTGGGCCGAGCAGGGATGGCTGCGGCGAGTGCGCCGAGACCTCTACATCCCCGCCCCGTCGACGCCCGAACGCCCGGAGAGATGGGGGGGTGATCCCTTCCTTCTAGCGCCGTTTGGCGCCCCGCCTATGTGACGGGATGGAGCGCGGCGAACCACTGGGGTCTGACGGAGCAAGTGTTCAGCAGTACGGTGATCCGTACCACCCAGCGGGTTCGCCAGTCCAAGCAACGTCTGCTCGACTCTGACTTCGTTGTTTCGCATACCTCCCCGGCCTCCATGGCCTGGGGTCTCCGGCGGGAGTGGCGAAACGGAATCCCCATTCTCATGGCCGATCCCGCACGCACCGTCGTCGACGTCCTGGACGATCCACGCCTGTCCGGCGGGATCCGCCTTGCCACCGAGATCCTGGCCGCCTACCTACAGGAAGGCCCTCCGGCCACCCTCATTGAGTACGCGGAGCGCCTCGGGAACCGGACGGTCTTCAAACGCCTCGGCTACCTCGGGGAGGTTCTCGGTGCCGACCCTGACCTGCTCGCCTCCTGTGAGCAGCGTCTCTCGACCGGTTACCCACTGCTGGACCCCACCCAGGCCGGAACCGGGAAGCGCTCCCGACGCTGGAGCCTGATCGCCAACCTGGCCCCTGCGCCAGACACGGGTGGCCTGGGCGAAGGTGATCAGCTTCGTCGGGTCGAGCTCAGCCCTTGAGCAGCCGGACCAGCGGGTCATTGAAGGGCTCCACCGGGTGTGGAAAGTTCGCCTGCGCGCGCTCGACATTCTCCTTCGTGACCACCTGGACGGGGGCGGCGACGTTGGCTGGGACGGACTTCCCACGCATCGCCGCCAGACAGGCCTCCAGTCCGAGTTGGCCGATGATGTAGGGGTACTGGGCGACCGTGGCCGACATCGCCCCGCTCTTCACGGCGGCAAGAGCGTCGGGGATGCCGTCCATGCCAATCACCGCAACAAGGCCGCTCTCGCCGGCGGCGCGAACCGCTGCGTCGATGCCGAGCGCCATCTGGTCATTCACGGCAAAGAAGCCCTGGACAGGCGGACTTGCGCGGAGGCGATCCTCGGCGGCGAGCCTCGCTCTCTCGGCGTCGAAGTCCGCCGCGATCGTCTGCACGACATCGAAGCGGCCGCGGGCGCCCTCCCTGAAGCCCCGGGCGCGGGCCTCGCTCGTTGCGTCGCCCGGGATGCCCGTGATGATTACGACACTGGCGCCGCGAGGGACGAGGTGGGCCATGGCGTCGGCGGCCAGGCTTCCGGCTGCGACGTTATCGGTTCCGATATAGGTGGTGATCTTGACGCCCACCGCCCTCGCCGCGTTCTGGTCGACCGGCGAATCGATGTTGACGATCGGCGTGCCCTTCCGGACATGCGACAGTGGCTGGATCAAGTTTGTCCTGTTGATGGGATTCACGATGTAGCAGTCCTCCTGTTGGGTCGCCGATGACTCGAGTGTGGCGGCCTGCCCGTCTGTGTCCTGAAGACCCGCTGCAGCGTCGACACTCAGTCGGGCGTTGTGCTGCCCGGCGGTCGCAACCAGGCCATCCCTCATCGTCGCGAAGAACGGATTGTCGAGCCCCTTGATGACGGCGGCGATGGTGGCGCTCCGAGTGGTCGGTACGGAGCCACCGCCCGACGTGCCGCAGCTCACGGCACACACGACGAGCAAGCCTGACACCGCGGCTCGTCCAATCATCCATTGCGCCCCGCGCAGGGCCGACGGGCTACTCCAGCACGGGCGCACACATGTGCATCATGGTCCGTCCGACGACGGGAGCCAAGGGCCCTGCAGTCGATCTCCGGCATCGCCGGCGGCCCCTTGTCAGCAGACGTCCTTTGCGCCATGATAAAACGCCGACCGTGGAGAAGGCCGACCGTTGCGGCACTCGTGGCTTCACTCCGCTGGCTCGTTCCGGATTGCGGTCCCCGCGCTCGTAGCGTTACTGGGCGTCTTCGGCTATCTCGTGACGAGCGAGACGATCGGGAGGGATCGCATCGCCGCCGCTGAGCGGCGTGCCCAGGTCGAGAGCGTCCGGACTCAGGGAGTCCTCGGGCGCGCAAGGGCATACGTCGTGGGCCTCGGAAACGTCCTGGCGGGCGAGCAGGTCCCGGACCAGCGGCGCTTCGCCCAGTTGGCCGGCAGCACGGCAGGGAGTGTCGGCCTCGTCGATGTGATGTGGGTGCAGAGCGTGGCCGACTCCGAACGCAGGTCGTATGAGAGTCGCCTCGGGGCGCCCATCACGCGGCTGACGCCATCGGGGGGCTTCGAGCCGGCCCCACCCGCGACGTCGTACCTGGCGGTCACCTTCTCGAGTGGGACCCGCCCGGAGCTGCAGCCGGGCGTGGATGTGTCCGACTGGCCGGCTCTCGCCGCCGCCATCCGGAACCCCGCCTCGGTCTTCGCCGTCGCCGCGAGCGGCCCCGGCTCCCTCGGGTCCCAGCCCGGGTTCTATCTGCTGGAGGCCGGCTCGTTTGGCAGCGGTGGGAACAGCCGCGGCTTTCTCTCGGTGTTTGTCCCGGGGGGCTGGCTGACGTCGTTGCTGCAGGACGACCCGCGGCTCCTGGCCATCAGCCTCAGCGGCCAACGGCTCGAGGGTGCGCTCGGCTCTGCGCCCGGCGCCGGCGCAAGCTTCGATGCGCTCGCACAGCACTGGCGCATCGACGTGGGGAGAGAGCCGGCTTCAGCCCTTCAGTCGCTGTTTCCCTGGCTCGCGCTCGCCTGGCCCATCGCGGCGGCGCTCCTCGTGTTGCTGGTGGGGCGCGGGATCGTGCGACGCCAGCGGGCGGAGCGCCAGGTGGAGCGGATCTTCGATGTCTCGCTCGATCTGCTGGGCACCGCCGGCCTCGACGGTTACTTCAAACGGGTGAACCCCGCCTTCGAGCGGACGCTCGGGTATTCGAGTCAGGAGCTGCTGTCCCGGCCGCTTCTCGACTTCGTCCATCCGGAGGACCGGGAGCGGACGCGCGTGGCGGTCGAAGCGCTCGCCCGTGGCGAAGAGGTCGTTCAGTTCGAGAACCGCTACATCTGCAGCGACGGCTCCGAGCGCTGGCTCGAGTGGAGCACCCGGCCCGTGCCCGGGGAGGGTCTCGTCTACGCGGTTGGCCGGGACATGACCGACCGCCGGCGCGCCGAGGACCAGCTGCGGGAGGCGCAGCGCATGGTCGAGGCGAGCCGGGACGAGCTGCGTCTGCTCGCCCACGAGCAGGCCGCGTTGCGTCGCGTGGCGACGCTCGTGGCGCAAGGGGCACCGCCTGCCGAGGTGTTCGCTGCCGTCACCGAGGAGATCTGGAAGTTGCTTCCTGCCGATGTCACCATCATGAGCCGCTACGAGTCCGACGGCACGGTCAGCAGCGTCGCTCACTGGAGCGGAAGGGGCACCGAGATTGCCTATCCTGCTCGATTGAGCATCGGAGGAAGGAACGTGACGACATTGGTCGCGGAGACCGGCCGTCCGGCGCGGATGGATAGCTATGCCAGAAGCTCCGGCGAGATTGCCGCCGCGGTACGCGAGGCGGGCGCCCGCGCATCGGTGGGGGCGCCGATCGTCGTGGAGGGCCGCCTGTGGGGAGTGATGGTCGCGTACTCGACCAAGGACCGGCCGCTGCCCCCCGACACCGAGGCGCGCCTCGCCCAGTTCACGGAGCTCGTCGCCACCGCGATCGCGAATGCCGACAGCCGCGCCGAGCTCACCGCATCGCGCGCCCGTGTCGTGGCCGCCGCCGACGAGAGCCGCCGCCGCATCGAGCGTGACCTGCACGACGGAACGCAACAACGGCTGGTCTCGCTCGCGCTTGCCCTGAGTGCGGCGCAGGCCACGGTCCCTCCCGAATTGGACGAGCTGACGGCGGACTTGTCCGAGACCGCAAGCGGTCTGGCGGAAGCGCTGGAGGACCTGCGGGAGATCGCTCGGGGAATTCATCCTGCGATTCTTTCCCAGGGCGGCCTCGGGCCCGCACTCAAGACCCTCGCCCGCCGCGCTCCCGTGCCGGTCCAGCTCGACATCCGTGCCGGACGGAGACTGCCGGAGGCAGTCGGCGTTGCCGCCTACTACGTCGTTTCGGAAGCGCTCACGAACGCGGCCAGGCACGCGCGGGCCTCCGTGGTGCACGTGGAGCTCAAAGCGGAGGATTCGATCGTCGAGCTTGCGATCCGCGACGATGGCGTCGGAGGCGCACGTCCCGACCGAGGGTCCGGCCTCATCGGCCTCAGAGACCGCGTCGAGGCGCTCGGAGGGACGTTCGAGATCCAGAGCAGCCCCGGACGCGGGACGTCGCTCCTGGCCAAGATCCCGATCGACGAGATGGAGGAGCTCGACTAACTCGTGCCCGCCGTCATTGCTCCATCGAAGCCTGCTGGTGGAAACGGAGCCAGTTGGCCACCGTCGTGATGCCCGCCATCGAGTTCATCCGGGAAGATTCCTCACTACCCTCGTGGCTAGGGCAGCGGCCGAGGCATCCGAGCGAGCCAGCCCGATGACTTCATGGCCCTCGCCGATGAGCTCAGGGACGACGGCGGAGCCGATCCAGCCGGAAACGCCGGTGACGAAAACACGCATGAGATACCTCCAGTCAGTCGGCTGATGTCAGTTGCTGTCATCACTCTTACCAGGGATGTCAGCCGCTGTCATCATCGGGTACGATCGGGGTATGGCACGTTGGGAACCGGACAGCCGCGGCAGGCTCGAGCAGGCAGCCCTCGCTCTCTACGGCGAGCGCGGGTTCGAGAACACCACCGTTGCGGAGATCGCCGCGCGCGCAGGACTGACGGAGCGAACGTTCTTCCGGTACTTCGCTGACAAGCGCGAGGTTCTGTTCTCGGGCGCCGGCACACTGCAGGAGGTCCTCGTGAGCGCCGCAGTCAGCGCCCCCGATTCCGCCGCGCCGATCGACGCGGTCGCCGCTGCCCTCGAAGCCGCGGGCGCCCTGCTCCAGGAGCGCCGCGAATTCGCCCGGCATCGCCAGGCCGTCATCGCTGCGAGCACTGAGCTGCGAGAGCGCGAGCTGATCAAGCTCGCATCACTCGCCTCGGCGCTCGCCGACGCGTTGCGCCGGCGCGGTGCCACAGGCCCGGCCGCGACGCTAACCGCCGAGGCGGGAATCGCCGTCTTCAAGGTCGCGTTCGAACGCTGGGTCAACGAGAGCAACCAGGAAGACTTGCCGCAGCTCATCCGGGAGTCGATGGACGAGCTGAAAGCGGTGACCGCCGGCAGATGATCACCGGCGCTGTTGTGTTGATCTAGATCGCGAGGGGCTGGCGGCCGGGCCGGATACGCCGCAAGGCGACCACGAGGACGACGACCAGACCGAGGAACGGCAGCGAGCCGACGGTCCAGCTCGACCCAGTGGCGGACCGGGCTGATTGAGCACCGTGACCCCTTGCAGGGTGCCGTCCCCATGTCCGAACGGGCCATCGATGGCGAACCCGAAGCTGCACGCGCCGGGGGCGTTGAGGGCCTTCACGTCCAAGCCCCACGAGTCCAACTTGCGGGTTGGCGCACGAGGGGCGTGACGCGCTCGTCGGGTTTGATGCCGGGCCCGTTCAGGAGCAGCTTCCCGGACCTTACCCACGATGCCACCGTCGGGCAAGAAGGTGAAGTCCAGCGACCGCATGGCGCGGATCGGCCAGACGGAGAATCCGACGGTCAGTCCGTAGGGGCCGGCCTGGCGGCCCGCCGGCTTGCAGACGTGGGTACGACCCCACCGGTACGTGGCAGCGCAGCGACGGGTGGCCGGGTCGGTCAGCGGCTGCTGGATTAAGCCGAGCGGCTCGATGCCTCATCCTGTGTCGGCTGCTGCTCGATGGTCATACGAGTCAATTCCACCCGGGACTCGACCTGGAGCTTTCGGAAGATCTGACGGAGGTGGAAGTCGATGGTGTGGCGGGAAAGGAACATCCGCTCGCCGACCTGACGATTGGTGAGTCCTAACGCCACCAACCCCGCCACGCTCCGTTCGGTCCTGGTGAGGCTGCCCCAACCCGATACTGGTCGTTGACGCTGTCTCCCGAGACGCCGCCGGACCCCCAGCGCGCGCAACTGAGTCTGTACGCGGGCAGCATCGTGGTGGGCGCCCATGTCTTCGTAGCCGGCCAGCGCCCGCATCATCCAGGCCCGCGCCTGCTCGGGATTGGCTGCCCGCATCATCGCACCGGCATCTTCTGCGGCCCGAGCTCGGGCCATCGGCCATCGGTGCAGGTCAGCAGCTCGTGCCAGGAGGTCGGGTCCTCGCTCGAGCAGGCCCCGAGCATGCAGGGAGGCGGCAACGAGCGACGGGCAACCGGGGTTTGCGCCGGCCAAAGCTTCGGCGCACCGAACGCCTTGCTCCGCATCCCGCCGGCGGTCTGAGTCCATGGCTATTCGGACGATGAAGGGGGCCGCCGTGGGATCTTGCAGGAAAAGGGGTTTACACGGCGGCACCGGCTCGCACGGCCTGCCCTCGGCCTCCCTGACCCGTGCCTCCAAGTAGTCGCAGCCGCAGGCCGCGAGGAGCGGTCCAGGACATGCCCGGTCCCGGCAGCCCGCAGCGACCTCCTTGGCAGCCGTTTGAATATCGTTCCGGGCCAGCGCCACGCTGGCGAGGACCGACCTCGCTACCGGCTCGAGCCAGGCGCTTCCGAATTCCCGCACCGCAACGAGCGCCGCGTGGGCCTCTGCCGCGGCTTCGTCCAGATGACCAGCCGCCCAGTACAGTCGAGCCCGGAGGGCACGCGAGACTCCGACCATTGCGCCTGGGCCAACCTCGTTGACTGCCAGTTCCGACTGCCCGAGCCTCTCCTCGGCCTCATCGAACTCGCCAAGCGAGACCAACATGGCTGCGAGCTGGAAGTGGGAGAACGGCGGGGAGGGTACTTCGTTCACCCAGCCTCGGGCCGCCGCTGCCCGCATCATGTCCACGGCGGCCTCCGCCCCGCCCTCCCTCCACCGCAGAACCGAAAGGGCCGCAAGGGCCCCGCTCAAGGCAGCGTCGCCCGTGGCTCTGGTTCTTCCTGCCAGCACGGCCAGTGTCCGTTCCCGAGCCGGCTCGAACAGGCCCTGGGCAAGGAGGGTCTGGAGCAGCAGCGCCTCCGCGCGGGCCGAAAGAGTGCCCTCGAGCCCCTCATCGACAAGGCTCTCCAGCTCCTGCGTGGCCTCGACCGGCAGACCGCCAGCGAGCAGGCCCGACGCCAGGCGGATCCGCAGCTCCGCGAGCACGTTGGGCGGCATCGTCCCGATCTTGAACGTGGACCTCGCGAGATTCGTCGCCTCGTCCCGGCGCCCCGCCGCTGTCAGGGCATCGTAGGCGGCGATACGGCGGGGCCATCTGTCGGCGTCCAATGGATCTGTGAGCTCGAGGGCGCGCATTGCCACGTCAGCCGCGGCCTTCGGATGTTCCGGCAGCAGCTCGAGGGCGACCCGATCGAGCCGCGCCAGCGCTGGCCGGTCGCCCCGGGACGTTGCCTTGAGGAGGTGCTCTGCGGCTCTCGTTGGGCACCCCCCTCGCTCGTGCAGCATCCGGCCGATCTCGCCGTGGAGTGCGGTGGTCACTGGTTTGGGAAGCCCGTTGGAGAGGGCGCTACGAAGTTCTGGCCTGCAGAACGCCAGCTCTGTGCCGGAGGGGACCACGGCTCCCGCCTGGAGCAATTCCCCTACTGCTCCAAGAAGGTATCCGGAGGGTTTGCCGAGAAGCCGGGCCAGGTCGTCCATCGCGAAGGTGTCACCCAGAACCGCGCCCAGCGCAAGCAGGACCCCCGCTTCCGGGGACAGCCCCTTCAGTCCTGCCCCTGCGAGGCAACCGGCGGCTGTTCCGAGGTGCTGGATGCATCCACCCGGATTCCCGAGTTGCTGCACCGCGAGCGACGCCGGGGGTTCCCGGACCGCTCCTGCAAGGGCGCGGGAGTCAATCATGTGGCTCGGCATCCCATCGAGGGCGGGGGTTCGTTTCGCATGCGTCGAGTCTCGCCGAGCCCGACTGCACTCCGCATCTGCCAGGCGCCAGTACAGTCGCCAGTGCAGATGGCCAGTCCTGGCCACGCCTGAGGCGGACAGTTGCTGTGTGAAGCGTGCGAATTGCGAGACTTATAGAAAGTCGTGCGAATTCGGTGCGACCGGTAGCGGCTCTGAGGGCTTCCCGGGTAATGCCCATTCGAGCTGGCTGCGCGAGTTGATGTTGAGCTTGCTGAAGACCTTGCCGAGGTGGTACTGGACGGTGCGCGGGCTGATGAACAGGTGCGCGCCGATCTCGGGGTTTGTGTGACCATCGCGGGCAAGCTGCGCGATCTGCCCTTCCTGCGGCGTGAGCCTCTCCCTTCTGGAAGCACTGCGTGGGCGGGCTTTCTCGCCGGTGGCTGACAACTCGCGGGCCGCCCGGGAGGCAAACGCCTCGGCACCCATCGAGGTGAACATCTCGTGCGCGGTTCGGAGCGGCTCGCGGGCGTCGGCCCTCCGGTTCGCACGCCGAAGCCACTCACCGAGCAGCAGGTGCGCACGTGCCAGCTCCAGCCTCGCACGACAGCGGCCGAGCCGGTCGACCGCCTCCCGGAACGCCGCTTCGGCCTCCTCGCCGTCCACCAGGAGGGCGCGCGAGCGCGCCTCGATGCCAAGTGCCAGGTCCGTCCCCGCCGCGCGGGTCCGCTCGCGTAGGCGTTCGAACGCCGCTGCGGCGTCCGCGGGCCGGCCACAGCGTGTCGCCGCCTCCACAAGTTCCGGCAGCGACCAGACCGACGCCATCAGCTCGTCCCGAGCACTCGCGCTCTGCGCGGGCAAGAGCGCCTCTTCGTAGCGGCCGAGGCCGTTATAGAGGATGGCACGGGCGTGCTCTGCGAAGGTGAGCACCACACCCTCGCCCCGGGCGATCGCTTCTGCCTCGCTGGCGGCAATGATCGCCGTTGCCTGGGCCTCGTCACCACGGCAGCCGGCAAGTAAGGGGGCAGCCACCGAGATTGGTGCGGTGCCGGTCGCGTCCGCGATGGCGTCGGCCTCGTCAATCAGGGCGTCGGCGGCGTCCAGGGCGCCCTCGAAGGAGCGGATCAGCGCCAGGTAGTTGAGGGCGAGCGGCAGCACCGAGAGAGCGCCGGCTTCCCTGGCGATCTGGACGTTGCGCGTCGCGAGTGCAAGCCAGATCTCGTCCTGGAACAGGTCTGGTGCGACGCGACGCGCGAACCACGGCCAGCGCACATCCTGCTTGGCGCGACTCTCCTCGTCCAGGACGGCACCGAGTGCCCGTTTGAGAGCCGGCGCACTTGCCGCGTAGCCTTCCGTGAAGCGGACGGCGAGGCCGTCGAGCAGCAAGTCGATGGCGCCAGGTGGCCCGGGCGGAGGGGGCGCGGTACGAGCTGCCTCGGCGGCGGCGAGCATGCCACCGCCGAGGCGGCCGGCGATGCTTGCGGCCCGAAGCGCCTCGGTGAGCGTCTCGCGGCCGAGCGCGGCATCGAAGGACGTCAGCTGTCTGGCCGCGTCGAGCAGCAACGGGGCAGCGTCCGAACCGTGTCGCATGTCCAGCGCGATCTGTCCGTAGAGGCGCTTCGAGAGGGCACGGTCGAATTCGTCGAGGGGCCCGGCCCCGGCAATCGCGAGGAGCGTCAATGCCGCCTCGGGCGACCCGGCCAGCTGAGCGGCACTCGCGGCCCCCAACGCACGCCGAGCTCGCAGGTGGGGGTCAGGTGTGAGCGCCGCCGCCCGCTCGAGGAATGCCGCCGCCGCCGCCAGTCCGCCGCGTGCCCGCGCACGCCCGGCCGAGCGCTCGAGCTCGCCGGCGACGTCTTCGTCGGGTTCGAGGGTGGCGTGGGCGCGGTGCCAGGCTCGCCGATCGGGATCGATCTCGGCATCGGTGGCCGCGGCAAGGGCTCGATGAGTGCTCTGGCGATCCTCAGCCGACGCAGCCTGGTAGATCGCCGAACGGAGCAGGGGATGACGAAAGGCGACTCTCGCCCCCAATTCGAGGAGGCCAGCCGCCTGCGCGGCACCCACCGAGCTCGACGGGATCCCGAGCTCGCTGGCCGCACGCCAGAGAAGCGTGGGCTCGCCCCGTGATTCGGCTGCCGCAACGAGCAGGAGCCGCCGCGTTTCCGTGGGTAGCCGTTCCACTTGCCGGCGGAAGCTCTCTTCGATCCGGCCTTGCAGCGGCAGGTTGTGGGGGAGCCCGAACCCTCCTGCCAGCCTTGCCGGGGACAATCCATTCGGAAGTTCGACCAGAGCGAGTGGATTGCCCCTGGCCTCGGCAACGATCCGTTGGCGGACGCGTTCGTCCAGCGGTCCCCGGATCACCGTCGCGAGGAGTTCGCGGGCATAGGCGCTTGACAGGCCCCGGAGCCGAAGACCAGGCAGTCGGGCGAACTCATCGGGCTCGGCCGTCTCACGTTGAGCCAGAACGAGGACGACCGACTCGGCGTCAAGGCGGCGGGCGACGAACGCCAGAACCTGCGCCGACGACCGATCGAGCCAGTGGGTGTCGTCGACGAGACAGACAAGCGGTTGGCCCTCGGCGGCGTCAGACAAGAGAGTCAGCACGGCGAGTCCGATCAGAAACCGATCAGGTGGCGAACCCAGGCTGAAACCGAAGGCGGTGCCCAGCGCCTCATGCTGGGGTGGCGGCAACCGGCCCAGGTCGCCGATCAGCGTGGCACACAGCTGATGAAGGCCCGCGAACGGAAGCTCCATCTCCGACTCCACCCCGGAGGCGCGAACGATTCGGCAGCCGGTGGCGTGACCGGCGACGTAGTCCAGCAGAGCGGTCTTTCCAATGCCCGCTTCGCCGCGGAGCACGAAAGCCTCACTCTTTCCGGCCCGGGCAGATGTAAGAAGACCGTCGAGCTTTGCACACTCGGCGGTGCGATCGAGCAGCACGACTCAGCCCGGCTGTTGTGGCATCAGAGCCTCCGGCCGTACGATAAATCACGCTCGCGTCGGCTGCCTGGGGCACGTCTGGCGCTCCCACGTGCGGGGTCAGGTAAAGAAGTGCTGCTATAGCTGACAACGTTACCTAGCCTTGCGCAGAGGTGGTAAAGCGCGCAAACGTTGCCTGACGCCGCCCTAACCGCCGGAGACCATGGGGACGATCAGTACTTCGCGGGCTCCTGCGAGAGGACACGCGTCACCGCCTCGCTCGCGAGCGTCCGTTCCGTCGACGTAGACGTTCAGATACTTATTCCACTGTCCTCGTTCGTTGAAGATCAGATCGGCGACCGGCAGGGCGTGCAGGGCCTCCCCAAGGGTCTCCGCCTCGATGTGGAACTGCCTCCGGCCTCCGGCCTGCGTGGCGAGAAGACTCGGTAGCACTATCTCGACCACGGAGTGACCTCGACCGACAGGATCGGTGGAAGGTGTCGCACGGCCTCGACCCAGGTCGTGCCG
>JAOPZY010000158.1 GCA_025963875.1 Actinomycetota bacterium | reverse complement strand
TCCAGCATGCCGGGGTCGAACTGGGCGTGGCGTCCCATGATCCCCCGGACTGGCAGTCGGAACTCCCCGGTGCCCTCGATGACAAAGAAGAAACCGTCCTCCCCCGGATCCGGCACCAGGCGGTGCGTCGTCCCCTTGGGGACAACGAGGTAGTCCCCCGGTTCGTAGGCCAGTGGGCCGTAGTCGGTCTCGAGCACGCCCCGGCCGCGGTGGACGAAATAGCAGAGGTCCCCGTCGGCGTCGCGGAGGAACCAGGGCGCCGGCCTGGCTCGCCGTGAAACGAAGAGCCGGACGTCGTCGTTGCCGGCGATCAGCTGCCAGGCGCCGGCCGCGTCGACAAGGTCCTCGGGCTTCATCTCGTTGACATTCAGGGCACGAGGCCGGAGCGGGCCCTCGATACCGACCCACGCGGTCGGCGGATGCAGCCGGTAGAGGTGCGAGGACCGGCCGAAGAAGGTCTCCCGCCCGTGCTCCTCCTCGTAGGTGCCGTCGGGGACGCCCACGTGGGCCTGCCGGGCCACCGTTCCCTTCGACCACACGGCTTCCATCAGAGGTTCCCCCTCATCGCCTGCTCCCGCTCGATGGACTCGAACAGGGCCTTGAAGTTGCCGGCCCCGAACCCCAGTGAGCCGTGCCGCTCGATCACCTCGAGGAAGAAGGTCGGCCGGTCCTGCAGGGGCTTGGTGAAGATCTGAAGCAGGTAGCCATCGTCGTCGGCGTCGACGAGGATCCCGCGGGTGCGCAGCGCCTCGATCTCCCCGGCAACCTCCGGGACGCGGTCCCGGACCTCGTCGTAGTAGGCGTCCGGCACCCTGAGGAATTCGACGCCCCCCGCCTGCATGGCCGCGACCGTCGCCACGATGTCGTCGGTCCGGAGGGCGATGTGCTGCACACCGGGCGACCCGTAGTACATCAGGTACTCCTCGATCTGCGACCGGCGCCGCCCGGTTGCCGGCTCGTTGATCGGCAGCTTGATCTTGCCCACCCCGTCCCACAGCACCTTGGACATGAGCGCGGAGTACTCGGTCGATATCTCGCGGTCGGAGAAGTGGCGCATCTCGGTGAAGCCCATGACCCGCTCGTAGAACGACACCCACTCGTCCATGCGGCCCAGTTCGACGTTGCCGACGACGTGGTCGATGAGCCGGACCCCCAGCCCAGCGGTTCCGTCCGAGGCCACCGGCGTGAAGCCCGGCAGGAAGACCCCGGCGTAGTCCCGGCGGCCGACGAAGGTGTGGACGGTGTCGCCGTACGCGGCGATCGACGCGCGGACGATCTTGCCGTGCTCGTCCTCGAGGACCTCCGGCTCCCGCACCCCCGTGGCGCCACGGGCGAGGGCGGTCCGGTACGCGTCCTCCGCATCGGGGACGGTGAAGGCAACGTCGTGGACGCCGTCGCCGTGGAGCTTTACGTGGTCGGCCACCGGGCTGTCGGGGCCGAGGCCGCCGGTCAGCACGAAGGTGACCTCACCCTGGCGGAGACACCATGAGACCTCGTCCCGGCTTCCCGTCTCAAGACCGCGGTAGGCGACGGCGACAAAGCCCAGCGATCGGTAGAAATGGGCGGCCTGGGTGGCGTTGCCGACGTGGAACTCGACATGGTCGAACCCGAGGATCGGGAAGGGGTCAGGCAGCACGGCCCACCACGTGGTCGCCCCACAGGCCGTCCCAGAATGCCCGGACACCGTCGAGCATCTCCCGGGCACCCTGGATGAACTTCTCCTGGTCGAACTCCGGCATGGCGAAGGCCTGCCCCAGCTCATCGGAGGTGTGGGCGGCGTGCTGGTCCTCGATCTTGTCGTGCCAGATCCAGAACCCGAGCGGCAGGCCGGGGCATTCGCGGTCCTTGAACGCCTTCAGCCCGGCGATGAGCTCCTTCCAGAACCCTGCCGCCGCCCAGTGCTCGACGGCGAAGGAGGCTCCCTCGGCAATCGAAGCGTCCTCCGCCCCGTAGATGCGAAGCAGCTCGTCGCAGAAGAAGCGCGTGCCCGGCGTGGCGTGCCGGCGCTTGCCCATGTCCTCGAAGCTGAGCCCGAGCGGAGCGCCGAAGTTGAGCAGCCACTCGAAGTGGGCCGCCGAGAACCGGAAGGTGCTGGCGTCGACGCTGCCCTCCGTCCCGACGAGCTCCGGGTCTTCGGTGTCGGCCGCCTCCCGGCGGGCGCCGGCGGGCCGGTAGACGACCCCGAGCTCATTCATCAGGATCTCCTTGCCGGCCCGGTAGGTCTGCAGGTCGGCGGCGTTGATCACCTTGCGGAGGGACGCCTCGACGAACTGGTGGGAGAACACGGAGAACTGCACCGCAAGATGGCGCACCTCACCTCTCGAGGCCTCCCCTTTGGCGAACCATTTCGTGTAGGTGTTGTCCATCACGACGGGGTGGTGGTAGACGATGTCCTCGACGCTGCTGCGGAACGACTCGAGGTCCTGCTCCATGGCTCAGCCTCCTCCCGCTCCTCAAGGCACTTCGTACGGTTATTGCAGCACCGGGGCATCAACCAGTCAATAGTGCCCACCATAAGCTATACAATCTGCCCATCCAATAGAGGATCGGATGGTAAGAATGATCAGTGGGCGGCCGGTGCTGGACTCCCTGGATCGCCGGCTCATCCGGTTGCTGGCCGACAACCCCCGGATCGGCATGATGGAGCTGGCCCGGCAGCTCGGCGTGGCGCGGGGCACCGTGCAGTCGAGGCTCGACAAGCTGGTCGAGAGCGGCGTCGTGAAAGGGTTCGGCCCCGACATCGACCCCGCTGCAATGGGATACGAGGTCCTCGCCTTCGCCATGATCGAGATCGCCCAGGGCCGGCTCAACGACGTCGTCGACCACCTGCGGCAGATCCCCGAGGTGCTGGACGCCTACGCAACGACGGGCCCGAGCGATCTTCACTGCCGGCTGGTGGCGAGGTCGAACGACCACCTCCACCAGATCGTCACGAGGATCCTCGAGGTTCAGGGGATCACCCGGACAACGACGGTGATCGCTCTCTCCCAGCAGATCGGCTACCGCGTCATTCCGCTCGTGGAGGCGGAGCCGTAGAGGTGCATGCAGATTCCGTCAAAAAGGGTGCCAGGCCCACTTTTTGACGCAAACTACAAGGCTCAGGGCCGAGCTGTCGCAAATGGCGAGCCGGATTCCGGGGTATGGCTTGTCCGGATCTCCGCGCCACCAGGGGGCCGGGGGAGAGGTTGGGAGCCTAGCGCGCGCATGCGCGCGGTCTGCTCCCTACTTCGGACCAAGGGGCCGGGCACCAAGGGCTCGGGCCTCTGCCTGGAACCTCAACACCGCTCGAAGTCCGGCAGATTTGCCGTGTCTGACGCGCGGAGAGTCCGCCGGACTTCCCCGCCCACCGCGAGCCGGGACCAAGAGACCTGCTGTTCTGGCTGTCCCCCTGACCGGGCAACGCAAGGCTCAGGGGCGGGGCCAGCCTTCCTGGGCACGCATGGCCGTCGAGGCGAAGTCGGCCACGCGGAGGGCGTCACGGATGTCACGCAGGATCGAGGCGGTCGGGGTGACGTGGGAAAGGTCGCCGACGATGACGAGCCGGGTCGCCACCCTTCCCTCCAGGGCGGCGATCAGCAGCCGGGACTCGGTCGGTGGTGAGGCCTGGTCCGTCCGAGCGTGGAGCGCCAGCACCGGGACCGTTACACGGTTGATCGACTGCGCAGGGGACAGGGCGGAGAGGCGGTCGGTCAGTCCCCCGGGGAGCCGGCCGGCGAGAACGTCGAAACGGGCCGGATCGCGGTTGGCGAGAAGGTCGTAGACCGATCGGGGGCCCGGTGCCAGTCCGGTCGGATCGCCACGCTTCAGGGACGCAGCGAGCGCCGCACCGTCGGCGGGGCCGAGAAACGCCGCAAGCTGTTCGGCGGCGAGCTCGCGTGCCCTCGGGTCCGGTTGCCAGCTGACCGTTGTTCCCCGGTAGGGCACGGTTCCCGTCGTCGCCCCCTGCAAGAGGTCGAACAGGCTGAAGTAGGTGCCCACGGTGGCGACGAAGGCGACGTGGGCCTGGACCGCGGGCTGGTCCGTCAGGGCCACGAGCGTGAGGCCGGCGCCGTAGGAGAAGGCCAGGACGCCGACCTTGGCGGGCATTGGGCCAGCCAGGAGGGAAACTGCTTCCCGGATCCTCGACGGGTCGGCGACGTCAAGGCGCTGGAGGCGCAGGGAGAGCTGGGGAACGAGCACCCGGCGGCCGGCTCGGGCGAGAGCGTCGGCGAGGCCGACGATCCGCGGGTCGTCCTTGCCTCCCGGGTTCGCTCCGTGGATGAGCACGACGCCGGGGGCGGCGGCGGAGCCCACGAGGGCCCGGGGCTGGTAGAGATCCGCCTCGCCGTCGGCCAGGTGGACGAGAGTGCGCCGGGGGCTGAGCGTTACGAGCGAGAGCGGGTGCGCCGGAGAAGGGATCACTTCCGGCACGAGCAGCAACCCTTTGAGGCCGGCCCGAACCGGCGGACTGGCCAGGATCGCCAGGAGACAGGCGACGGGGATGACTCTCGGAAGCCGCACGAGCACGCCGACAGGCTCGCGCAAAGCCCCCGCCGAAATTCAAGTCGTCGTCCCGGCCACGCCTACCCATGAACACCTCACGTGGACGGAGGGTGCTGCACACGAACCAGCCGAGCGCAACCTCGAAGCTGCCATCGCCCTCTTCAGCGAGCTGGGGGCCGAGGTCAACGGGGAAAGTCGGGGATGTCCGCCCCATGGAGGCGATACCCGCCAGAACGCAAGTCGGGTGCAAAAACCCACCGTACAGGTGGGAAATTGCACCCGGACGGACTGCCTCCCGTGGCGAGACAAGCGGGCCGCCCGTGCGGACCTGCAGGGTCATCCCTGGGCGTCGAGGTACTGGCTCCCGGGCGGTGTGCGGGACAGGTAGGTGACGAACCAGTCCCTGGCCAGGCGGGCAACCCGTTCCAGGGCTCCCGGCTCCTCGAACAGGTGCGTCGCTCCAGGCACGATCTCGAGGCCTGACTCGCCACCAAGCTGCGTCATGGCCCGCCGGTTGAGCTCGAGGACGACCTTGTCCCGCTCGCCGACGATCAGCAGGGTGGGCTGACGCACCGCGGGGAGGAAATCGCCGGCAAGGTCCGGCCGTCCGCCGCGCGAGACGACCGCGGCCACGGCGGAGGGCCGTTGCGCCGCGGCGACCAGCGCGGCGGCTGCGCCCGTGCTGGCCCCGAACAGCCCGACTGCCAGCCCAGCGGTGGCCTCGTGCCCGGTAACCCAGTCGGTCAAGGCACTCAGCCGCGTCGCCAGCAGGCCGATGTCGAACCGCAGCTCAGCCGTTCGGGCGTCGATCTGTTCTTCGTGTGGGGTGAGCAGGTCGGCGAGGACCGTGGCGAGACCGGCCCGCTGCAGCTCGCCAGCCACGTAGCGGTTCCGGGGGCTGTGGCGGCTGCTCCCGCTGCCGTGCGCGAACAGGACGACGCCCTGCGGGGACTCGGGCACAGCGACGTCGGCGGCGAGGGCGACCCCCGCCACGGGGACCGGAAGACTTTCCTCGATCACCGGCATGACTATCTCTCCCTGTACCCGACCGTGGTCTTCAGGCAGCCTCGCCAGGCAAGAACTACGCGCCTCCGTGATGCCACTACGGGTGCCACCGCTCAGAGTGGGGCCCATGGAGGAGGTGAGGTCGATGGCCGTACGGCTGAACGAGACAGCACTTGATCACGCGAAGGCACTGATCAGGGACGGGAAGTACGTGGCGGACGAGAGAGATGCGTGGAGTGAGCATGAACCGTCGGCGGAGCAGGAGAACCGGTACATCGAGGAGCACGGGTACACCGCGTATGCTCGGTGGTACCTCGGCGTCGACGACGAAGAAAACGAGGAGACCAAGGCCCACTACAAGTTCCCCTACGGTGA
>JAOPZY010000128.1 GCA_025963875.1 Actinomycetota bacterium | reverse complement strand
AGCATGTGGTAGTCGCCCGGGTCGAAGTGGGTGCCCGTGTCCGCGGGGTTGTGCATGGGCTGGTAGACGTGGATGTCCAGGCCCCCGACGGCGTCGATCAACGGCATGAAGTTGCTGAAGTTGGTGTGGGCGTAGAACTGGATCGGGATCCCGGTGACCTGGCGGAGGGTGGCGATGCCCACGTCGAACCCGCCGCTGCGGCAGATGTCGGTGATCTTGCGGCCGCCGATGAAGCTGTCGCGGGGGAAGTTGAGGATCGTCACGGCCTTTGAGGCGGAGTTGACGGCGATGATGTGGATGGCGTCGCAGCCTCCGCCAACATCCGGCGTGCCGGTGGGGGCGTCGCTCCCGATCAGCCCGATGAAGGTCATGCCGCTCTGTGGCGTCGGGAACAGGACGTTGCCCTTGACGTGGACGAGGGTCACGGTGGGCGATGGTGTCTGGGACTGGGCTGGCTGGAGCACTGCGTTCGCTCCCCAGAGGGCGACCGTGGAGGCCAGGAGGGCACCGATGAGCCGAACCAGCTTCCTCACCGTTGGCCCTCCAGGGCGAGTGTCCCGGGGGGATGGTAGGAGGCCGACTTGGCCACGCTGTCGATCTGCGTCGTGATGTCGTAGCCGGCGATCCGGTAGCCGTTCCCCACGTCGATCATGAACTGCGCGCTCTGGCCGACGCTGATGGGGTCGGCGGCCTTGTCCGTGGGGGTCCCCTTCCCCTCGAACCGGGTAGAGACCGTCGCATACGAGGCGCCCTGGTTCTGCTCGATGAGGACGGCGATGATCCCTGCGTGCTGCAGCGTTGGGTCGACCTTCGCCAGCACGTTGGCCACGGGGCCCAGCGACAGGGTTGGGAGGTTGGGCGCCACGGTGTAGCGGGCGTCGGGCGTGAAGAGCCCCTGGAGGTCGGGGAAGCTGCCCCCACCCCAACGGCTCGGGTGCAGGAAACCGATGTTGTAGAACTCGTTCAGGGTCGCCAGCACGTGCGTGGCCACGTCGTTCGCCACGGCGTTGGCGGCGGGCCGGTCCTGGGAGTCCACCGCCGCCACGCCGTTGGCCACGAAGTTGGCGGAAGCTTCCGGCGGGCTGGGCGACGGGGACGGGGAGGGGGTTGGCGTTGCCGAGGCCTTGGGTTGAGCCGCCGGCTTCTTGTGGGACTTGGAGCAGCCTGGCAGGGCTAAAGCGAGAACTGCGGTGAGCACGAGAGCCCCGGGCACCCGGTGGGTATGAAAAAGCTGAAAAAACATAGGGGCGGATTCTGCCCACACTTGACGGTCGGGGACAAGTATCTGCCCTGCCTGTCGGTCCGACCCAAACCCCAGCCCTACCCAAGCAGTCCTGTTCACTCTATCGTTACAGAGTTCGTATATTATTCCGAGCCGTTCAGGAGGGCGATCGTGCAGAAGGAGGCTCCGTGCAAGGTTCCAGCAAGCTTCATGTCGCCATCGAGGCGCCGCCCTGGTTCGAGATCCCGCCCCACGGCTACGGAGGCATCGAGTGGCTCTGCTACTGGCTGGTCGATGGTCTGATCGCCCGCGGCCACCACGTCACGCTGATCGGCGCAGGTCGCAGCCACACCGACGCCAGGTTTTTCCAATCCTATGAGCGTCCCCCGAGCGAGCGTCTCGGCGAGTCCCTGCCGGAGGTCCTGCACGCGGCAAGGTGTGCCCGGGCCCTCGACGGGATCGCGGTGGACGTCATTCACACCCACATGCTCGCTGGACCCCTGCTGGCCCCTGCCCGAGCCGCGCCCACCGTCGCCACCGCTCACGGGCCGATGGCCGGGGAACTGGGAGAGTACTACCGCTTGGCGGCGCCGCACATCGATATGGTCGCCATCTCGTGGTCGCAGCGAGGCGAAGCCGAGGACCTGCCCTGGGTTGGCACGGTCTACAACGGCATCCCGGTGGCCGAGTATCCCTACCGCGAGCAGAAGGAGGACTACGTGCTCTTCCTCGGTCGCATGTGTGCCGAGAAGGGGGTGCACCTGGCCATCGATGCCGCCAGGAAGGCGGGGGTGACGATCGTCGTGGCGGCGAAATGCACCGAGCCGGCCGAGCAGGAGTACTTCGCCGCCGAGGTGGCCCCCCGCCTGGGCCCCGGCGTCGAGTGGATCGGACCGGTGGCCGGCAACGAGAAGAAGGACCTGCTCTCAAGGGCGCGCTGCCTGTTGAATCCAATCCAGTGGCGGGAGCCGTTCGGCATCGTCATGGTCGAGGCCCTTGCCTGCGGCACGCCAGTGGTCGCCACGCGGAACGGCTCCGTACCGGAGGTCGTGGCCCACGGCGTGACGGGCTGGATCGTCGACCAACCGGCCGCCCTTCCCGAGGCGGTCCACCGGTCGCGGCAGATCTTGCCGGCGGACTGCCGGCGCCGGGCGGAGGCCACGTTCGACACCGCCAGGATGGTCGACGGCTACGAGTGGATCTACCGCATGGTGGCCGCGGAGCGTCTGCCCCGCCAGAGGGCACTGGCTCCCGTGGTCCCGCCGTCGACCCTTGAACCTGTGGGATCGGCCGGGTCAGGCTTCCCGGAGCGCCGCGACGGTGCATTCCGCGGGGGCCTTATCGGTTCGTAGCCCCTTGAACGACGCCGCCCGCAGCCTGAGCGCGGAGGTGAGCTGGCGGAACTCCACGATGGCCACCAGTTCCGGCCGCACCCAACGCGCGACCGGGCTCAGCCGGCGGATCTCCTTCGTCGACTCGGGGGAGAACGGCGACTCGGGGATGGCCAGGGCCTGGAGCCGGGCGAGGAGGTCGTCGAGGGTGCGCTCATTGAAACCGGTCCCCACAGATCCGACGAAAAGCAGTTCCCCCGTCTCGTCGTAGGCGCCCATGTGCAGGGCCCCCAGCGTGCCGTCACGCTTGCCCTGGCCGGGGCTCCAGCCGCCGATGACGAGATCGGCGTCGTGGGAGGTCTTCACCTTGAGCCAGCTCTGGCTGCGGCGGCCGAGCTCGTAGGTGGAGGCGAGCCGCTTGGCGACGATGCCCTCGAGGTTGCGCTCCTTGGCTGCCTCGTACATGGCGACGCCGCGGCCGACGACGGATGTGGAGAGCTGGACGGTGCCGGTGGGCACGATCGTCTCCTCCAGCAGCCGGCGGCGCTCGGTGTAGGGCAGGTCGATGCGGGACCGCCCATCGAGGTAGAGCAGATCGAAGGCTACGTAGGCAACCGGCACCTGGCGCGAGAGCCGTTGGATGTCCCGCTCGTTGCGGACGTGCATCCGGCTCTGGAGCGCCTCGAACGACGGCACGCCGTCGACCATGGCGACGATCTCCCCGTCGACAACGGCGTCCAGTGCCACCAGGCGCTCGTGCACCTTGTGCAGCTCCGGGTAGGCGACGGTGATGTCCCCCCCGTTGCGGGACATCAGCCTCGTGGCCTCGTCGCAGTAGGCGAACGCCCGGATGCCGTCCAGCTTCGGCTCGAATGCCCACCGGTCGTCGTCGAACGGCTCCTTCGCAGGAGTCGCCAGCATTGGCTCCGGGGGCGGAAGCGGGTCGGGCGGTGGTGCGTGGTCCTCGCTCAGCATCGCCAGCCACTGCTCCTTGCCGGACTCCTCCCTCGTCCTGATCAGGTGGTACGTGGCGTGCAGGCGCTTGCCGTCGAGGCGGAAGGTCAGCTTGCCGGGCTTCTGCTCGAGGAGCTCGTAGCGGCCCTCGTCGAAGATCCGCACCTCTCCGGCGCCGTAATTGCCCTCCGGGATCGACCCGGAGAAGCTCCCGTACTCGAAGGGGTGGTCCTCGACGTGGATGGCGAGGGTCTTCACCCCCTTGCGCCGGGGCAGTCCCTTGGGCACGGCCCACGAGACGAGGACGGGGGTGGCGCCGTTGAACATCTCGAGGCGCAGGTCGTGGTGCAGCCGGGTCGCGTAGTGCTGGTGGATGACGAAGGTGTCGCCGGGGCGGGCCCGGGCCACGTCGACGTCGCCGGCGACCTCCGGCGGGGGCTCGGGGGTCTCGGTGAAGGATCGCTTGGCCGCGTAGTCTTTCGTGGCGCTCGCAGCCGCTGCGGCCGGCGGGGGATCGTCGCTCAGGCCGAGCGCCGCAAGGATGGGGTGCAGGTCCTGGCCGCCTGCCAGCACGGGAGCGAAGAGGTCGCCCGTGGCGGCGAGCCGGTCGTGGATCGTGACGATCGTGAAGTCCCTTGCAGAGGCGCCCCCCTCCAGCTCCTCCCAGGTCAGGGGAGTCGAGACCGTCGCCGCCGGCTCCGGGCGCACGGAATACACCGACGCCAGGCTCGCGGCCCGCCGGTTCATCTTGTAGTCGATGAAGACCTTGCCGCCACGCTGGCTCGTGTCCCACTCCAGCGTGGCGGCATCGGGGGCGGCGGCGGCGATCAGGCGGCCGATGGCGCCGGCGACGCCCCTCGTCTGCTCGTAGGAATGGCCGGGCGCCACCGGGACGAAGATCTGCACGCCCGTGGCGCCGGAGGTCTTCGGGTACCCCTTGAGCCCGAGGGAGTCGAGGGCGGCCCGGACGTGGCGGGCCACGGACGCCGCCTCGGCGAAGCTCGACGGGGGCATCGGATCGAGGTCGAAGACCATCCAGTCCGGCTCCTCGTAGCGGGGGCAGCGGGCGTGGGACGGGTGCATGTCGATGCAGCCGAGGTTGGCGACGAACAGCAGCGTCGCGACGTCGTTCGCCATGAGGTTCTCGGCCGGTTTGCCGTCCTCGCCGGGGACGACGCAGCGTGGGACCCACTCCGGCGTGCTCTTGGGCGGGTGTCGCTCGAAGAAGGAGGGCCCGGCGATGCCGTCCGGCATCCGCTTGAGCGTGAGGGTCCGGTCCGCCAGGTGGGGCAGGATCGCCTGGCTGACGTTGAAGTAGTGGGCGAGCAGGTCGCCCTTGGTGTAGCCCTCATCGGGCCAGTAGACCTTGGCGAGGTTGGTGAGCTTGACCCGCCTGCCGGCTGCCTCCACCACCCAGTGGTCGCCCTCTCGCTCGGCGGGCAACGGCCGCGGCGTCGCCACGGTGAACGCAGGTCCGGTACGGGTCGCCACCTCCCTATTCTCCCCTGGGCCGGCGGTGGTAGCGTAGTTGCACGGCTGTTACTCGCGTGAGGAGCCTGACCCAGCCCGTATGGAACTGTCCGAATTCCACCCCCTCGTCGCCCGCTGGTTCACCGACACCTTCGGGGCTCCGACCCCCGCGCAGTCGGAAGGGTGGGGGGCGATCGCCGGGGGCCGGGACACGCTCATCGCCGCCCCCACCGGGTCCGGCAAGACGCTTGCCGCGTTCCTCTGGGCCATCAACGAACTCGTGACGGCTGCCGCTGCGGGCGAGCTTCGGGACGAGACCTCGGTGGTCTACGTCTCGCCGCTCAAGGCCCTGGGCAACGACATCCACAAGAACCTGACCGTGCCGCTGGCGGCTATTCGCAAGCTGGCCGAAGAGGGGGGGACGCCGCTCCCGGACATCCGGATGGCGGTCCGCTCCGGCGACACGCCGGCCGCGGAACGCAACCTCATGGTCCGCAAGCCCCCCCACATCCTCATCACCACCCCCGAGTCGCTCTACATCCTGCTGACCGCGGAGCGAAGCCGGGCCTTCCTCGCCAACACCCGTGCGGTCATCGTCGACGAGATCCACGCCGTGGCCGGCGACAAGCGGGGCTCCCACCTGGCCCTGACCCTGGAGCGGCTGGACGCTCTGGACGACCGGCGGCGCCAGCGCATCGGCCTGTCGGCGACGCAGAAGCCCATCGAGGACGTCGCCCGCCTCCTTGCCGGGACCTCCCGGGTCGATGCCGGGGGCCGGCCGGACTGCGCCATCGTCGACGTCGGCCACCGCCGCGACTGGGACCTCGCCATCCACGTTCCCGGCCAGCCGCTCGGCCCGATCGCCAGCCACGAGATGTGGGACGAGGTCTACGACCGCATGGCCTCGATGGTCGAGACCCACCGCAGCACCCTCGTCTTCGTCAACACCCGACGCCTGGTGGAGCGCGTCTCCCACCAGCTCGAGGCCCGCCTCGGCGAGGGGAAGGTGGGGGCACACCACGGCAGCCTCTCCCGCAAGACCCGCCTCGCCGCGGAGGAGGGGCTCAAGTCGGGCTCGCTGCGGGTCGTGGTCGCCACCGCATCCCTGGAGCTGGGCATCGACGTCGGCCACGTCGACCTCGTCTGCCACCTCGGCGCCCCCCGCGCCTTGGCGACCCTCCTGCAGCGCATCGGGCGGTCGGGTCACTGGCTGGGCGGCATCCCGAAGGGAGTCCTGTTCCCCCTGACCCGGGACGAACTGGTCCAGAGCGCCGCGGCGGTCATGGCGGCGCGGGCGGGGGAACTCGACCGGATCATCATGCCCGCCAAGCCCCTCGACATCCTTGCCCAGCAGATCGTTGCCACGGCCGCCACCGGCAAGATGTCGGAGGAGAGCCTCTGGGACATGGCCCGGCGCGCCTACCCGTACCGGGACCTCACCCGGAAGGAGTTCGACGAGGTCATCGAGATGCTGTCGGAGGGCTTCGCCACTAAGCGGGGCCGCTCCAGCGCCCACCTGCACCGTGACCAGGTCAACGGCGTCGTCTCCGGTCGCCGGGGCGCCCGTCTGGCGGCCATCACCAGCGGTGGCGCCATCCCCGACACCGCCGACTACGACGTCATCGCCGAGCCGGAGGAGGTCTTCGTCGGCAAGGTGAACGAGGACTTTGCCATCGAGAGCATGGCGGGCGACATCTTCCTCCTCGGCAACACCTCGTGGCGCATCCGCCGGGTCGAGTCGGGGAAGGTCCGGGTGGAGGATGCGAAGGGGGCTCCCTCCTCGCTGCCGTTCTGGCTCGGCGAGGCCCCGGCCCGCACGGCAGAGCTGTCCCGGGCGGTGTCGGACCTGCGGGCGGGGGTCGCCGCACGGTTGGGCGACCCGCCGGCTGCCCGGACGTGGCTGATGGAGGAGTCCCTGGTCGACGAGGCGGGGGCGGCCCAGATCGTCGACTACATCGCCGAGACCGTCGCCGTCCTCGGGGTCGTGCCGACCGTCGACACCGTGGTCGCCGAGCGGTTCTTCGACGAGGCCGGCGGCATGCAGCTCGTCCTGCACACCCCGTTTGGGGGCCGCATCAACCGGGCCTGGGGCCTGTCGCTCCGCAAGCGCTTCTGCGTCAACTTCGACTTCGAGCTCCAGGCCACGGCCACGGACGACGGGGTCGTCCTGTCGCTGGGGGAGCAGCACAGCTTCCCGCTGGACTCGGTCTTCTCGTTCCTGCGGCCCCAGACGCTGCGGGACACGCTCGTCCAGGCGATGCTCCCCTCGCCGATGTTCGGCAACCGGTGGCGCTGGAACGCCACCCGCGGCCTGGCGCTGCTGCGGCGCAACGGGGGCCGCAAGGTGCCGGCGCCGATCCTCCGCATGCGTTCCGACGACCTCCTGGCGGCGGTGTTCCCCGACCAGGTCGCCTGCCAGGAGAACCGGAGCGGGCCGATCGAGCCGCCGGACCACCCCCTCGTCAACGAGACCATCCTCAACTGCCTGCACGAGGCGATGGACCTCGACGGCCTGATCGGCATCGTCGAGGCGATGGACCGCGGCGAGATCCGAGCCGTCGCCGTCGAGACCCCGGCCCCCTCCCCGATGAGCCACGAGCTCCTCAATGCCAACCCGTACGCCTTCCTCGACGACGCACCGCTGGAGGAGCGGCGAGCCCGGGCGGTGTCCCTGCGGCGCACCGATCCCGAGCTTGCCGGTGGGGTGGGTGCCCTCTCGCCGGCGGCCATCGAGGAGGTCCGGGAGGACGCCTGGCCCGACGTGCGGGATGCCGACGAGCTGCACGACCACCTCCTGTCCGTCGGCCTGCTCCCCGAGGAGGACGCTGCCGCATGGACCGACCTTGTCGGCGAGCTCTTCGCCGGGGGCCGGGTGCTGCCCGCCGCCTGGGAGGTCTTGGGGGAGCTGCGGCGGGGCTTCGTCGCCGCCGAGCGGGTGGCGATGACAAAGGCGGTCTACGAGAACCTCACGGTGGAGGGCATCGGGACTCCTGGCGGCAGAGTGTGGGACGCTGACGACGCCCTCAAAGCGATGCTCGGTGCCTGGATGGCGTGCCTCGGACCGGTGACCGCTGCCGGCCTTGCCGCCCGTCTCGGCCTGCCGGCGTCCCTGGTGGACCGCGGCATGCTGCTGCTGGAGGGGACGGGCATGGTGCTCCGCGGCCACTTCACCGCGCCGGCGGCTTCGGGTGCCGCCGAGCTGGAGTGGTGCGACCGCCGCCTCCTGTCCCGCATCCACCGCCTGACGCTGCGCCGCCTCCGGGCGGAGATCGAGCCGGTGTCGCCGGCTGTCCTCATGCGGTTCCTGCTGCGCTGGGGCCACGTAGCGCCGGGGACCCAGATGCACGGCAAGGAAGGGCTCACGAGGGTGATCGGCCAGCTCCAGGGCCTGGAGCTCCCCGCCCCCGCCTGGGAGGAGCGCATCCTTCCGGCCCGCATCCAGCGCTACAACCCTGCGGACCTCGAGCACCTGTGCCTGTCGGGCGTCGTCACCTGGGGCCGGCTCAACGCCGGCGGAGCCATGGGAGCCATGAGGGCCGAGGAGGAGCTCGAGGACGACCTGCCCCCCAAGGCCCGGACGCGCCGGCCGGGTCCCGTGCGCAACAGCCCCCTGGCCTTCGTGTTGCGGGACGACTTGGGAGTGTTCCTTGCCCCGGCGAGCGAAGAGGGTCTGCTTGCGGGCCTTCCCTCTGCCGCCAGGGAGGTGGCCGAGTTCCTTGCCGAGCGGGGTGCCTCGTTCCTGCCGGAGATCACCAAGGGGACCGGCCGCCTGCCCACGGAGGTCGAGGACGCGCTGTGGGATCTCGTGTCGGCAGGCCTGGTGAGCGGCGACGGTGTCGCCGGGCTCCGACTGTTGCTGGGCCGCAACAAGCCCCCCGCCCGCCACACCCGCCTCCGGGCCGTGCCGGGCGGCCGCTCGGGTGCTATCTCCAGCCGGGGCCGGCCCCTGCCGGCCGGCCGCTGGTCGCTCTGGCGGCGCGACGCCGTGGAGGAGGAGCCTTCGGAGCGCGACGAGCTGGTCGCCCGGCAGCTGCTCCGCCGTTACGGTGTCGTCTTCCGCGATCTTCTGGCCCGGGAGCGCAACGCCCCGCCGTGGCGGGTGCTCCTGCCGGTCTACCGCCGCCTCGAGGCCCGCGGCGAGATCCGTGGCGGGCGCTTCGTCAACGGGTTCGTCGGCGAGCAGTTCGCCCTGCCGGAGGCCATCGAATCACTCCGGGCGGTCAGGCGCTCCGGTGACGAGACCGAGACCATCATCCTGCCGGCCGCCGACCCCCTCAACCTGGTGGGCATCATCGTCCCTGGCCAGCGGGTGTCGCCGTTCTCGACCCTCGCCGTCGCCTATCGCAATGGCGTCGCCATCGACGTGGCCCCCTTGGGGACGCTCCGCAGCCGCCTCTGGGGCCGGGAGTCGGCGGCCCCCGCCCCGGCGCAGTAGGGAGGTGACGCCGGGCCATGCCCGAGCTTCCCGAGGTCGAGATCATGGTGCGCCGGTTGGGCGCCGCCCTTACCGGGGGCGTCGTGGAGTCGGCCCTCGCCAAGGGCGTCGGCACCCTCAAGTCCTTCGACCCGCCGCTCGGCGATCTCAAGGGCCACACCTTCCTGGGCATGCGCCGCCGGTCGAAGCTGCTGATCCTCGACTTCGACGGTGACCTGGTGCTCCTGGTGCACCTCATGTCGGCGGGCCGCCTGCAGCTCTTCGACAAGCCCGGGTCGCTCAAGGACCGGACCTTGCGTCTGGCGATCAGGCTGGCCGACGGCCGCGAGCTGCGGCTACGAGAATTCGGGACCAGGCAGTCCAGCTGGGCGAAGCTCGTCCGTGCCGGCGATCTGGAGGCCGAGCCGAACGTGGCGAAGCTCGGTCCCGAGGCCTGGCCCGACCCGCCGCTACTCGAGGACCTCCTCGACGACGCCCGGCCCCTGCACTCGATGCTGCGGGATCAGCGGGTGCTGGCCGGCATCGGGCGGTCCTGGGCCGACGAGATCCTGCACACGGCCAGGCTGTCCCCGTTCAAGCGAGGCAACACCCTGGATGCCGTCGAGGCGGAGGTGCTCCGTTCGTCGATGGTCGAGCGGCTGGGGGCCGCCATCGACCACTACGAGGCGGTTATCGGCCCCACCATCCCCGACAAGCTCCCGATGCCCCTGACCGTCCACGGGCGCCAGGGGTCGCCCTGTCCCCGCTGTGGCACCACGCTGGAAGCCGTCTTCTTCGAGGACTACGTGGTTGCCTACTGCCCCCAGTGCCAGACCGGCGGCAAGCTGCTGAAGGACCGCCGCCTCTCCCGCCTGCTGAAGTAGGCCGGCGGAATCGACTTTCTGTTTGGCCACGCCATACGTGGTGAAACAGAAAAAGAACTTTTCTGACTACCAGTCGGGGCGCCACCAGACGCCGCGCTCGGCTCGGATCTCGGCGGCTTTCGCCAGTGCCTCGGCCACTGGGGCGGGAGTGCCCCGTTCGATCTCCTGTTTGAGGACCATGTCCCGGACGCTGGCCCCCTCCGAGGCGGTCATGCCGCCGCCCCCGGGAGGTGCGTCGGGCAGGAGCGGGCTGGGGGCTGACGCCACCGGGGTCTCCGGCGACGCTTTGGGCGGAGCGGCCGGGGCTGAGGTCGTTGGTGCGGCGGATGCGGATGCGGGTGGGGGTGCGGCGGCAGGAGTGGGCGGTGCGGAACCTGCCTTCCTTGCCTTGATCTCGGCGGACTTCGCCCTCCCCTCGGCCACCCTGGGATCGGACCCCTTGGCGAGCTCCTCCTCGTACACGCGCTTGCGGACGGCGGCCGGGTCCTCAAGCGACGCCGCCGGGGCGGCTGGCGCCGCAGGGGCGGGCTCGGGGGCCGCGGTACGGGGCGGGGGAACCGGCTCGCCGGGGCGAAGGCCGACAGCCGCGGGTGGGGCGGGCTCAGGCGGCGGCGCTTCCGCGGCCGGAGCGGGTGCGGCTTCCGCGGCCGGAGCAGGTGCCGTGGCAGCGCCCATCCCCTTCCTGGCCCTTATCTCGGCGGACTTCGCCCTGCCTTCGGCCACCCTGGGATCGGACCCC
>JAOPZY010000080.1 GCA_025963875.1 Actinomycetota bacterium | reverse complement strand
CCGACGAGGGCCGCCGCCTGCTGGAGTCGCTCTCGGCACGGCACCTCGACGAGCTCCGCCGGGTGGGCCTGTCCTTCGGGGAGATCTCCGCCGGCATCGACGCAGGCACATAGTTTCCGTCAAAAAGGCCGTGCGAGCCCTTTTTGACGGAAACTGGCCTCCGGCCCCCCAGCCCTCGCCGTCGGCCAGACGGGCTGCCGTTGCCCTCAAGACGTGCCGGACGCCGGTCCCGCCGTCCCTACGGCGGAGTACATCTCGCCGAGAGCGGTCTGCAGGTGCTCGAGGGCCTGGCCCTCGATCGTGAGGGCGGCATCCAGCCCACCGAGGTTTCCGCTTCCGATGGCAGTCACCTCCGACTGCAGGCCACCGGCCAGGGCCTCCATGGCGGCTCGGATATCCCCATCGGCGCTCCTGAGGGAGTCCGGGAGGACGAGGGCGGAGACCTTCTGCCTGGCCGACGTCAGCGCGGCGATGGCCTCCTCGTCGTTCGCCCTGGCAGCAGAGGCGCTGCTGGCGCTACCCGAGGCGCTGTAGGCGGCGAGGGCCGGGGCGAGGGCGTCGCGGACGCCCCGCATGTAGGTGCCCACCGCCTGCTCCGTCTGCAGCGCCTTCATGTCGCCCGCCAGGGCGACCTGCACCGACAGGAGCTGCGCCCGGGAGGCGGCAAGCGCGGACCGGGTAGACCCGAGCTTTGATTTTGCCCCGACATAGACGATGGTGAGGCCGATGACGGCGGCGAGCAGCAGGACGGCCACCAGGGCGGCGGCGAGCTGGATCAGCCGCAAGCCATGGCTTCCGCCAACGGCAGAGGCAGGGGCAAGTGCGTAGGAAGTCGGGGGAGACGGGGCGGAGGCCGGCGTCGACGTGTCTGCCGCCACCGGGGCGCTGCTTGCCCGGCTGTACGGCGAGCCGAGCGAGCCCCCTGACCACTGTCCCATCGCGGCCTCCTCACGAGCCCCATCCTTCGTTCGCCTTTGGGGGCGCCTTGGGGGGCTCCGCCGGCAGCAAGATCGTCGCACATCGCGAACCGGACGCGGCGAGCTCCCACCGGCCGCACCGGCGCCTGGTGTGGGCCCACGCCGATATTCACAGGAAGCCAACAGGAAGCCCTCAGGGAAGTCTGGGCTCCAGGGTCGACACTCGACAGAGAAACAGCCATCAAGGGAGAACCGACATGGACAGCTACCCCCAACAGCAGGAACCGTCCGAGGCGCCACAGCAGCCCCCCGCACCTCCGCCGTGGACCGCCGCGGCCGCGGCGCCCGCCTGGGGCGCCGGCTATGGCCCCTACGGTCCGTATGGTCCGTACGGGCCCTACGGAGGCATGCCGCCGCCTCCCGCACCACCGAAGCGCAGCAACCGGCTCGGGGTCGCCGCCCTCCTGGCGGCGATGTTCGTGTCGGCGGTCCTCGGCGTCGGCCTGGCCGCGCACTTGCGCCCGGGCTCGACCGCCTCGCCGACCGTCTCGGCCCCCGCCACCATCCCGGACGCCGGCACGTCCGCCGCCGCCGGATCGGGCACCTCCTCCCAGGCGCAGGCGGTCGCCGCCAAGGTCAACCCGGGCATCGTCGACATCAACACCGTGCTCGGGTACCAGGGTGGGAGCGCGGCGGGCACCGGCATGGTGCTGACCTCCTCCGGTGAGGTCCTGACCAACAACCACGTGGTCGCCGGGGCGACCAGCATCAAAGTCACGTCCGTCACGACCGGTCACACGTACACCGCCAAGGTTGTCGGCACGGACCCCGCCGACGACATCGCGGTGCTGCAGCTCCAGGGGGCGTCCGGCCTCAAGACGGTCAGCACCGCCGACTCGTCGAAGCTCTCGGTTGGCACCGGCATCGTGGCCATCGGCAACGCCTACGGGGCGGGTGGCTCCCCCAGCGTCGTGACCGGCAACATCATCGCCCTCGGCCAGACCATCACCGCCGGGGACGCCAGCGGTGGGGCTGTCGAGCAGCTCTCCGGACTGATCGAGACCAACGCCTCCCTGCAGCCCGGGGACTCCGGCGGCCCGCTCGTGACGTCCGACGGCAAGGTCATCGGCATGGACACCGCGGCGTCGGCGAGCTACCGGTTCCAGGCCGCCAGCGGTGTCTCCTTCGCCATCCCGATCAACACCGCTCTCTCCGTCGCCAAGCAGATTGAGTCGGGCACCGCCCCGAACGGGGGCACCCTCGGGACCGGAGCATTCCTCGGTGTCTCGGTGGACCGTACCCAGACCGGCGGCGCCGTGATCGCAGCCGTGCCGTCGGGCACGCCGGCCCAGGCGGCCGGCCTCGTTGCCGGCGACACCGTCACCTCGGTGGACGCGAAGACGATCACCTCGGCAACCGACCTGACCAGCGCCCTTGCAACGCACAAGCCCGGCGACAGGGTGACCATCGGCTGGGACGATGCGACGGGCCAGCACCACACCGCCGTCGTGACCCTGGCATCCGCCCCCGCCAACTAAGCCGCCCCCGGTTCACCGCCCCGCTGCCTGCCCGCCGCCCGGGCGGGCAGCGGGGCGTCCGCAGCCCCCGGGGCAGGACTACAGTGGGAGCGGAGGCGGCTGATGGGCACTCATGTGGAGCGGGCGAACGACCCGGTGGTGCGCCCCGTGGGCGCGCCGCCGTTCGAGCTCGTCGCCATCGCCTCCTCGGCCGGCGGGTTGGCCGCCCTGACCTCGGTCCTGTCAGGGCTGCCCGGGGCGTTCCCTGCCGCGGTGGTGCTCGTCCAGCATCTGGACCCCCGTCACAAGACGCTGCTGGCCGACATGCTGGACCGCCGTACGGAGCTGCGGGTCAAGATGGCGGAGGAGGGCGACCACCTCACCGGGGGATGCGTCTACATCGCACCACCCAACTACCACCTGGTCGTGAATGCCGGCGGAACGCTCTCCCTGTCGCAGTCGGAATTGATCCATTTCCTGCGTCCCTCCGCCGATATCCTGTTCGAGTCCGTGGCGGCCAGGTTCGCGGCCCGCGCCATTGCCGTCGTGCTGTCCGGGACAGGGTCCGACGGTGCGAGGGGGGTCCAGGCGATCAAGAAAGCAGGTGGGACCGTGATCGCCCAGGACAAGGACACCTCCGAGTTCTTCGGCATGCCGTCCGCGACGATCGCGACGGGCACTGTCGACATCGTGCTGCCCCTCGCCCTGATCTCTTCCGCCCTCGTGCGCCTGCTGCAACCTCCCCCTGCAACGCCCTCTGCAGCTGAGGAAGCCTTGTGACACCGATGCCGCCGCCCGAGCCGGCATTCCATCAGCTGCTCGAGTACCTGCGGACCACCCGTGGCTTCGACTTCACCGGCTACAAGCCCTCGAGCCTGATGTCGCGGATCCAGAAGCGCATGCACATGCTCCGCATCGACGGGTTCCCCCGGTACCAGGACTACCTCGAGGTCCACCCCGAGGAATTCGGGGAGCTCTTCAATTTCATGCTCATCAACGTCACCTCCTTCTTCCGGGATCCCCAGATCTGGAGATATGTCGCCGACGAGGTCGTGCCGGCCATCGCGGAGCGCACCCAGGAGCGGCCGGTCCGTATCTGGAGTGCAGGGTGCGCCTCGGGCGAAGAGGCGTACAGCCTGGCGATGCTGCTTGCCGAGCGGTTGGGGAGGGATGCGTTCGTCGACAACGTGAAGATCTACGCTACGGACGTGGACGAGGAGGCGCTCGCGGAAGCCCGGGCGGCTACGTATGCCCGAGCCAAGATGGACGGTGTTCCCGAGGACCTCGGCGCGCGGTATTTCCAGCCCGTGGGGAATGGGCACCAGTTTGTCTTCGACAAGGAGCTCCGCCGCTCGGTCATCTTCGGCAGGCACAACATCGTGGCCGACGCCCCGATCTCCAGGATCGACCTGCTCGCCTGCCGGAACACGTTGATGTACCTGAACGCCGAGACGCAGGCGCAGGTCCTCAACAACTTCCATTTCGCCCTGAACGATGACGGCTACCTCCTGCTCGGCAAGGCAGAGATGCTGTTCACCAAGGAAAGGTCCTTCCTGGCCGTGGACCTCAAGCGGAGGATCTTCCGCAAGGTCCCCGGCGACGCCGCCCGTGCCCGGCTGTGGCTCACGCCCCTCGTTGACCAGGCCGGGGCGACGCTCGGCACGATGTCCGACAGCCTGCTGTTCGATGCCACCCCTCTGGCGCAGCTCATCCTGAACCCCGGCGGGATCCTCGTCGGCGCCAACCCCCAGGCCCGCGCCATGTTCCAGATCCGGCCGGCGGACATCGGACGGTCGATCCACGAGCTCGAGCCGGCGTACCGGCCAGTCGACCTGGTCCTGCCTCTCCAGCAGGTCATCGACCAACGGGCATCCGTTCACATCTCCGATGTTTTCTTCGCCGGAGGACCTCCACAGATCACGCACATCAGCGTCGACCTGGCTCCCCTCGTGGACGAGCGGGCCACTGTCATCGGCATCCTCCTCTCCTACACCGACATGAGCCGGCTGAAGAAGGTGGAGGAGGACCTCCAGACCGTGTCGCAGGAGCTCGAAACCGCCCTCGAGGAGCTGCAGTCGACGAACGAGGAGCTCGAGACGACCAACCAGGAGCTGCAGTCGACGAACGAGGAGCTCGAGATGATGAACGAGGAGCTCGAGTCGACCAACGATGAGCTCCAGGCCGTCAACGACGAGGCACGCCGGCGTGCGGGAGAGCTGGACGAGGCACACCTGTTCCTGCAGTCGGTGATGAGCGGCCTGGGGTCCGCGGTGGTCGTCATCGACAGGGACTTCAGGATCACGATGTGGAGCACGGCCGCCGAGGAGATGTGGGGGCTGCGCTCCGCCGAGGCGAGGGGAGAGGCACTCGAGCGGCTCGACATCGGCCTGCCCGTCGAGGAGCTCATGCCCTCGATCCGCCGGGTTCTGGCAAGCGAGTCGCCGCGCGAGCAGACCACGCTCCAGGCCACCAACCGCCGGGGGAAGGGGATCCGCTGTGCCGTGTCGATGGGCCCCCTGGGAAGCGACCACAAGGTGCTGGGAGCCATCCTGCTCATGGAGATGCAGGACCACCTCCCGTAGGACGCCGCCGGAGGTGTCACCAGTTGTTCGCGCAAGGTTCGCGGGCCGTTCGTTGACCCCGTCCAGGCCGGTGTCTAGTTTGCTGGAATGCGGTACGGATTGCGGCGATCCATCGGTCTCCTCGCCACCATCCTCACCGCTGCGGTGGCTCTGGCCACGGGGGGCGCCACCGCCAGTGGCTCACCGGCGGTGGCCCGGTACGACCACATCTTCGTGATCGTCGAGGAGAACCACGGCTTCGCCGATGTCATCGGCAACCCCGCGGCACCGAACCTCAACGCCCTGGCCCACCAGTTCGGGTTGGCCACGCAGTACTTCGGCGTGACGCACCCGAGCGAGCCCAACTATGTGGCCCTCCTGGGCGGCAGCCCGTTTGGCGTCACCAGCGACAACCCGTACTGGATGCAATCGGTGGCAGCCCCGAGCCTGATCAGCCAGCTCGACGCCGCTCACATCTCCTGGAAGGCCTACCTCCAGGGCCTTCCCCATCCCGGCTTCCAGGGCATCTGCTACCCGGTCAAGTGCAACGGAGCCCCGGACAGCGACCCGCTCTACGTCTCCAAGCACGACGGCATCCAGAACTTCATCGGTTCGCGGAACCCCAGGGACTGGGCCCGGCAGGTGCCCTCGGGCCAGCTCGCCGGCGACCTCTCGTCGGGCAGGGTCCCTGCCTTCGGCTACGTCGTCCCCGACGAGTGCCACGACATGCACGGCGATCCCCCGTACTGCATCGACTCGGGGAGCCCGGGAGGGTCGGATCCCCAGGATCAACGGCTGGTCGCCACGGGCGATGCCGCGCTGGGCAGCACCGTCAGCCAGATCACGGGTGCCTCCTTCTGGGCCAAGGGCAACAATGCGGTGGCGGTCGTCTTCGACGAGGGCGGCGACAACGCCGGGTGCTGCAACGCCAGCCCCGGCGGCGGTCAGGTGGCCGCCGTGGTGGTGACGAGCCACGGCCCCCGCCACGTCACCGACGCCACGCCCGCCAACCACTATTCGCTCCTGTCCACGATCCAGCAGTCCTTCGGGCTCGGATGCCTGCAGAACACCTGCGACACAACCAACGTCAAGCCGCTGTCCGGGCTGTTCGCGGTGACGGGCTCGCCGGCCATCGCCACGCACGGCACCCAGGTGCCCAACATCGCCCCGCCCCCGCCGGCGCCGGTGTCGTTCCAGGACGAGGTGCGACAGCACCTGGTGCAGATCAGCAACCCGCTGGGCGACCAGACCAGCTACGTCGTCGAGGCCAGGTACCCGTGAGCGGCTGGCACTGGCCGGGGGGTCGCAGGCTGCTCAGTCTTAAGGTTGCAGTTGCGGACGTGGGGAAGTGTGTGGCACAAGAACATATGTTCGGTACTGGGGCGGTGGGGGTGTGACTGCACCCGACCAGAGGATCGAAGCAACCCTCCGGGTAGCTCCCGGGGGGCCGGTGGAGAGAGCTACCTATCCGCCCGGGACCGCACACAGGAACCGGTGGCCCGTAAGGCACAGGGGCGGCCGGATGCGGCGTAGGACTGGGGGGCCGGAGGATGCCCCGACCAGACCAGCCGGTCTGCCGGAGAGAGGCTGAGAGTACCTGTGGGAATTCTGTGAGCACAAAACGACGTACAGCGTCGTCCTGTACTCAAAGAATCCCGCCCTGCCCAGATCCGTTGTCCTGAAGGAGAGGTCCGCCGCGTCCTGGTTGAACAGGTGGGAGCTGTGGATGCAAACCGGTTGGGTGACTCGCTGACTGGCGACCGGACCATCAGCGGATTCCAGGTCCGCAAGACCATTCGGCGGGCCGGGGAGTGCTTGTCCCAAGTGCTCCTTTATTGAGGAACGGTCTTGAGCAGTCCGGCGGGTGGTTGATGATCGAGGTAGGCGGCGAGGGCGTCGCCGAGTCGTCGGCTGGCGGCTGCGAAGTAGTCGCTGGTGAGGGAGGCGGTGTGGGCGGTCGCCACGATGCGCGGGTGGGCGAGCAGTGGCCCGTCGGCGGGGTAGGGCTCGGTCGGGAACACGTCGAGCCCCATGCCTGCGAGGTGCCCGGTGTTGACGTGGGCGAGGGCGGCCTCGGCGTCGAGGAGGGCGCCGCGGGCGATGTTGACGAGCCAGGCGCCGGGGCGCATGGCTCGGAGCACGGTGTCGTCGACGAGGGGCGGCTGCCCGGCCTGATGACTGGCCGCGATGGTGACGGAGTCGACTTCGGCGACGCAGTCGAGGAGGCGGTCGGCGGTGTAAACGGCGGCGAACGGCGGGACGGGGCCGCTTGGCGGATGGCGGCGTACGCCGGTGACGGTCACGTCCAAGGCAGCGAGCCGGCGGGCGATCTCGGTGCCGACGGCGCCGGCGCCGAGGATGCACGCCGCCGTACCGGAGAGTGAGCGGCCGGCGGGCTGTCCCCATCGGCCAGGCTCGAAGCCCTTTGAGGCTTCGGGGAGGCGTCGGGCCAGCGCGAGGAGGAGCGCCACGGCGTGCTCGGCGATAGGCACGGCGTTGAGGCCGGGCATGTTGGCGACCCACACCCCTTCGTCGGCGGCCACGTCAAGGTCGATGTTGTCGACCCCGACCCCGAACTGTTGGACGAGGCCGAAGTTCCCGGCCCGGATGGCCCGCCCGGGCAGCGGCGACCACAGCGGGACGACCACGTCGACGGGCGGCCCGCCATCGACCAAGCGCGCTTCGAGCTGGCCGTGGCCGACGACTTCGATCACAGCGCGGCCGGCAAGGCAGGCTGGCCAGTGCTGCGGCATCTCCGACCAGGCGTGATCCTCGGAGAAGCGCTCGTTGCCGACGAGCACCCGCAGCGGCGCCTCGTGGAGGTGGTGTCGAGGGGCGGGGGCGGTCACGGCAGTAGTGGGGAGATCCGTGGCCGGGCAGGAGCGCGTCGACGAAGATCGAGTCCGAGTGCGCCGACGAAGAGAATGGCGTCGCGGGCCATGTCAGTCACTTTGTCCGGAACAACCCCGGTCGAAGCCCCCATGCCTCGGTTGGCAAGCGGGATGACCTCCCGATCCTGGGCAATGCGATCAACCAGAACCGGGTCCCAGAAATCGAGGTTCCCCCGGAAGTGCTGGAGGAGAACCGGTGGCATCGGACTGTCCCCGGTCTCCCGATACGGGTAGTCGACGCCGTTTGCACCACTCACCAGCTTGTGCGGTAGCTCGGAATACGAGTTGGTCATCTCCGGTACCTTGCTTCCTCTTCGTTGCGAACGCGTATCTCGCGAAACGCTTGGTCCAGTAGCTGCATGGCCCCTTCGGCGGTGATCGCTCGTGCATCCAACTTCGTGACAAATCCCCGCCGCCGACGCCCTGCGGCGGCGCCTCGGTTCACCGCCGCCTATCTCACTGCTCGCGGACCCCAAAACGACGATGTCGCGCACGGCCGGTCAGCCAGTGGGCTGGCAGGCGTCGAGCGCCGACTCGATCAGCTCGACGACGTCCTTTGGGTGGGACACCATCGGCACATGACTGGAGGGGACCTCGACGGTCGTCGCTCCCATGCGATTTGCGAATTGGCGCTCGGCATCTGGAGGGATCGCTTCGTCGTTCGTCGCAACTAGGTACCACGAGGGCAGGGTTCTCCATGCCGGCGCAGCGATCACGTCTGTGAAGGCGGACCCCGCGAGCGCCTGCTGCACGGCGTACATGACTTTCGCCTTCGTCGGGTCGACATCGGCCGCAAAGTGCTCGACAAAGTCATCTTCTGAGAGCCAACCAAAACCCTGCTTGTCGGTGAAGAGGTGAGCCAGAGCCGGGGTAACGGGACCCTGTGACAACAGCGCTCCGAGGGACTCGCCTTGGTCGAGCGCAAAAGCTGCGATGTAGACGAGGCCAACGACGTTCGGGGCGTCGGTGCCAAGAGCGGTCATTACTTGTCCGCCGTAGGAGTGTCCGACGACGATTGTCGGGCCGTCCTGGAAATCCAGCACCTGGCGCAGCCTGGCCACGTCGTTGGTCAACGACGTCAACGGGAACTGTGGGGCGGTGACGTGGTAACCCTCGGCCTGGAGCTGTTCGATGACCGAGCTCCAACTGGAGCCGTCGGCCCAAGCGCCGTGAACGAGCACTATGTTCGGTCGATCGTTCATTTCATTTTTCCCTTTCTGGTCTGCCCGAGCGTGGGCGTTTACCTGCCTGGATGCTGCCGAAATGAGCGCTGCCAGCGCTGTCCAGAGTGCCGAAGAACTGGGAGCGCTGGCCTAGCCCCTGACTCGACTAACCGGTGGCTACTGCTGCATCAGTGATGACGTGAGCCACGGCCCACGGCTGCGTGATCATCGACAAGTGTCCTGCGTCGACGTAGGTGACATGCGAGTTCGCTCGCTGCGCCATGAAGGTCAGCTCGGCCGGTGGAATGACTTGGTCCTGAGTGCCGATCACCGCCCAGGACGGGATGCCAGCCCACGCCGGAGTCCCAGACTCATCCGTGATGAAGTCGAGGGCAATCGGACGCTGAGTCGCTCCGAGTACCGCTGCTTGCTGACGGGGAACCAAGGTGGCAAAGCAATCATCGAACCCGGGGTAGTTTGTTCCCGGAGGGATCTTCAAATACACGTCGTAGTCCCCCGACGGTTGTGACGGGTCCACCCCAAAGTTGAAAACGTTGCTCGGGTCGCCGCCACCGGAGAGACACGACCCTGGTCTCGAAAAGGTGAGCTGCGCGACCGTCTCACCCGCTGCAGGCTCGAAGGCGTCGACATACACGAGGCCCTTCACGTTCGGATTCCCCGTGGCCGCGTTGGTGATCACCATCCCGCCAACGGAGTGACCCACGAGGACGATCGGTCCGGAGATCGTGCTCAGGTAACTCGCCAAGTAGGCCGAGTCGCTCGCGAGGCCTCGCAACGGGTTGGGTGGCGCGTCGACCGTATAGCCCTCGCGTTGGAGGATCGGTATCACCTGGTCCCAACTGGACCCGTCGGCCCACCCCCCGTGAACGAGGACGATCGTCGGCTTGGGCGCACCAGCGGCGGGAGACGCTTCACCAGAGCTGCTCAGCTGTGCACTGGCAAACGCGGGGATTGTTACGAGCGTGGCGAGGGCGATTATGGCTGTGACTACTGGCCAGCGCAAAGCTTGGAGTGCGAGTCTCTTGATAACGCCGGCCCAGCTTGAGGCGTCGGCGAAGGCGCGGTGCACGAACACGACCGTCGGATTCTTGGTGGGTTCGTTGTCGGGCATTTGGCATTCTCCTTGGTGTGAGTGGGTGGCACCAAGCGGGGCACCGAAATCCTGGCTGCGATGGGACCTGACTCTCAGAGTGAACGCCGGGCACCACCTCCCCACAGGCGCACTCTGTCTCTGAGTGTCAGCCTGGAGGGTCTCGGCCTGGCGGCGGTGGAAAGCATGGACCCGAGTGTGCGGACATCACTCGCCTTACTAGTTCTTGCACAGTCGATGTCGCGCTCAGGTCGGGATAAGCCCGTCGTTGGAGGGGCTCAGCAGGTATTCGAAGCCCCACGCTTCGGCGGTCTTGCCATCACGGGGGGTTGTGACTCTTCAGAAGGCCCCTGGTTGTCCGCTCGACCATGAGACGGGTCAGTTCGACGCGGGAATCAATGCCGAGTTTGCCGAAGATATGGCGGAGGTGGTAACCGACGGTGTGGTGCGACAGGAACAGCGAGGCGGCGACCTCCCGGTTGGTGCGGCCCTCGGTCACGAGACTTGCGACGCTGCGTTCGGTTTCGGTCAGGCTCTCCCACCCGACTGTCGGCCGGCGGGGCCGACGTTGAGGAGCGCGAGGGTGGGAGCTCGTCGCCGCCGGCTCGGCGGGCAGGAAGCGCAACAGGGCCCCGGTGAGCTCGCCGCCGTCTTCTATCGCCTCGCACGAGACGAGGCTCGAGCCGGCAGGCAGGAAGGGAATATGGAGCAGGCCCCGCCGCTGATCGACCAGCGCCGATGCGACGAGATCCCACAGGACAGCACGCTCGACACCGCGCATGAGCCTGACCGCCGGGGCGTTCGTGTACATCACCTGCCCATTAAGGGCCACCAGGGCTCCGCGGGAACCCCGTCGCGCCCGTAGGAAACGTTCAAGAAGGACCCGGTCAGCCTGGGGGTTCCCGCTGACAAGCCGGGCTTCAATCTCGCGGGCCGACCGCTTTGCCATGGCCAGCATCAAGGCGTGGGAGCTGTCCACCGGGCAGGTCAGATCGACCACGCGAAGGACCGACCCGGCGGTCGGGTCGACGATGGGGGCGGCGGCGCAGGCCATGTGCGTGAACTGGCCGACGAAGTGTTCGTTCCCCGTGACCATGAAGGGTGCCCCTCGCTCGAGCGAGGTCCCGATCCCGTTGGTTCCTACCTGGCCTTCGCCAAAACCAAAACCGGGCGCGAACATGACGCCGTCGAGCTGAGTCTCCAGCTTCCTATCGCTGACCAGGCGATCGAGGACTCGGCCGCTCTGGTCGGAGAGCACGACGCTCATCGATACGAAATCGAGATCTTCGACGAGGCGATCCAGGACGGGCCGGGCGGCACGCACGAGACGGTCGTCCGTGTCCGGTTCGGACGCGAACGGGACCTCGAGCCGGTCGGGATGGAGGGCGGACGCCATCGACCGGTGCCATGAGGCAGCTATCTCGAGGCGAACTGGGGCGTTCACCTTCCCAGTGGACAGGAACTCGTCCAGGGCATCGCGCAGGTCGGTCCGGTCAGCTGCCGTCTTGAGCCCTCCAAGATCCCGATTCCCGCGGAGTCTCG
>JAOPZY010000228.1 GCA_025963875.1 Actinomycetota bacterium | reverse complement strand
GGTACTGGGAGCTGAACACCGAGATCGCCGGTCCGCTCGCGGTGATCATGAAGACGCTGCCCGAAAACGAGCGAGAGGCGGTGCGCTCCCAGGTCGAGGAGTACGCGGCTGCCTTCCGGACGGGCGACGGCCTGACCTTCCCGTCGCGTCGCATGTTCGTGCGCGCGAGTTGACCGAGCGGCCCAGGCCCAACGCAACGAATCGCGATACCGGGTGCGTGCTCTTCCTCGCCCGTGTCGTCGACCCATGAGCAGGTGCGTGTTCGTCCGGAGTGGCACGCGAGGCGCCGGCGCGCGGCGACCAGGCCTGCGCCGATGCCGCCTGAGGCGCCAGTGATGATCACGACAGGGGCGGCCGCCGGGCTCATCCGACGAGGTAGGTCTCGTAGATGACACCTCCGGCCTGCCGGCCGCCGACACTCACGAAGATGCCCTTGTTCAGCCAGTCGAGATCGGCGGCCGCGGTCTCGATCTGGGTCGACGTGCGGAAGGTGTACTCGCTTGCGTCGACGTCCTCGCCGCGGCCGAGGCGTGCGAGCACTTCGGCGCTGCCGTGGCGCACACCTCGTGATTGAACGTAGAGCAGGTCGCCGCGGTCGGTCTGGAGTGTGTAGCGGATGTCACCGAGCGCAGTGCCGTCCGGAAGGACGATCTGCCAATCAGCGCTCACGCCCGGGAGCAACTCTCCTTTGATCTCAGGACCGGTGAATGTGCCGCCGCTCAGGGGGACGATGCGCCGCCTGCCTTGCGCGATGTCGCCGACATCCAGCGGCTGGCCAAGCGTTGCCTCCAAGCGATAGACCTTGGTCAGGCAAGGCTCGGGAAGCCGATTGGCCGCAGGTGACGGCTGCGAGGTCGTTGCGGCAGTGGGCCGGGAGCCGGTCGCCTCCGGGTCGTTGGGGTGCTGCCCGAGCGGGGTGATGGTGACACGCATCCAGTCGGAGAGCGGCAAGGCTTTGAGCAGAGCGTCGAGCTCTGTTTCGGTGCCAGCCCGGTACAGACCAAGGACCTTGCCGGCAGTTCCGACGCGAGGCTTCCAGAGGCGGACAAGGTTGCCTTCGTCGACCAGCTTTGCCGCAGCGGCCGCTTCCGCACCATTACGGTGATTGATCTCCGATTCCGGGGTGCCCTCCGGAATCTTGACTTCGAACTCCACTAGGAATTCCACGAGCTTCCTCCTCCTGCTCCCGATTCAGACTCGATGGCGTCGCGCTATCTGGACAACATCGGCGCGGCCCCGATCTCGTGCCCGACCGGCTGGCGCCCGGACCCAATCTGGCGGTGCAGCGCCTTGAGGGCGACCGCGTAGATCTCCGTTGATCGGGTGCAGGCACGACGGCCGCGCCTTGCGCTGGTAACTGGTTATGACTTGTGCTGGGCCAAGCGTGCGGCACGAAGAGCCGGCATCGCGCCCGGGTATTGCCCTGGTTGCAGGCCAGGGCCGCTGCCCGCGGGGCCGCTGCCCGCGACATGGCTAACGGGGCCTTCGCGTGGGCAGAGCGGTCTGGAGGCCCTTGCGGGAGGTGATCCCGAGCTTGGTGAAGACCTTCCGTAGGTGCCATTCGACGGTCCTTGCGCTGATGAACAGCTCCGCGCCAATCTCTGGGTTCGTCCGTCCGTCCCGGGCAAGCCGCGCGATGTACTCCTCCTGTGGGGTGAGCTCGTCGCGGGTGTCGTCTCGGCGCTTGCGCACCTTCTCTCCCGTGGCCAGCAGCTCGCGTCGAGCGCGGTCGGCGAATCCGTCTGCGCCCATCGAGGCGAACATGTCGTACGCATCGCGTAGCTGCCGGCGCGCGTCGACCCGCCGGTTCTCTCGGCGCAGCCACTCCCCGTAGGTCAGCCGAGCGCGTGCAAGGTGGGCCGCCATCCGAGACCTGCCGAGGCAGTCGATGGCCTGGCGGTGGAGCTGCTCGGCTGCTGCGCCGTGCTCTACAAGCGCGCACGAGCGCGCCACGGTGCCCTTCGCCCACTCGGTGCTGCTTGCGCTGGCGCGCTCGAACAGGAGGTCGGCCGCGCCGCGCGCGACCTCTGGCTGACCGCACCTCGAGGCGGCTTCCACCAACTCGTACAACGCCCACGATGACGTGACGATGTCGTCGGCCGCGGCAGCCTTGCGTGCCGCCTCCAGAGCAAGCTCGTATTGGCCGACGTCGTTGTAGAGGACCGCGATCCCGTGATCGGCTGCGCTGATGGCGCATCCCTCGCCTCGGGCCCGGGCGCCGCGCATCATCACCTCGACCAGAGCCAGGGCGGGAGCAACCTGCCCCCGCCAGGCTGCGAGCCGGAGCTGCATGAACGGCAGGGTCTGGGCTCTGACCCCGAGAGCGAGACCCTCGGCCTCGCCCACCAGTCCATCCGCCAGCGAGAACTCTCCAGCTTCGATGTAGAACCCCGCCAGGTAGTCGAGGGCATAAGGAAGGAAGACCAAGGTCCCCGTCGACCGCGCGAGGCGAGCCTGACCAGAGGCCAGCTCGAACCACGTCTGGTCGTCCCACAAGTCCATCGCCGCAAGGTTGTAGGCCACGCACGACCAATCCAGGGGCCGCTCCTCAGCACGATAGGCGCTCAGGGCTCTGGTCAACGTCGGCGCGGACGCGGCGCACCCTTCGGTCAAGCGGGTTGCCAGACCGAACAGCAGCAATTGGCTCGCCGACAACCGCTCCGCGCCCAGAGGCGCAGAGCGAGCCGCCAGGGCAACGGAAGTCGTGTCGGTGCCGGTCACGAGACTGCCTGCGTAGATCGCGGCCACCAGCGCCTCCAGGTAGGTCTCCCCGGCCAGTTCCTCGTCAAGGGCCTCGAGCCGTTGCGCCGCGCGCAAGAGCAGGGCCGGAGCGTCGCCCCCGCGTCGCAGGTCAAAGGCAATCTGCGCCCGCATACGCTGGACTTGCGCTCGCCCGAGCTCGTCGAACGGGCCGGCGTCCGCGATTGAGAGCAGCGACTCCGCAGCTTCGAAGGCCCCGGCTTCGAACTTCGCCCCTGCGGCGGCGAGCGCTCGCGAGGCTCGGTCACCAGGGTCAGGGGTAAGGACGACCGCCCGCTCGAAGAACGCCGCAGCGGCGGCGATGCCCCCGCGGCGCTGCGCGACTTTCGCGCAATGGAGCAGCTCGCGCGCCACTTCCTCGTCCGGGCCGTTCGCCGCGTGCGCTCGATGCCAGGCTCGCCGATCGGGGTCCGCCTCGGGATCGGTGGCGGCTGCAAGGGCGCCGTGAACCGCCCGTCGGTCGCCCGCCGAGGCGGCGCGATAGACCGCTGATCTTACGAGCGGATGGCGAAACCGCACGCGAGCGCCGATCTCGAAAAGCTGCTCCGTTTCAGCCGGTTCCGCTGCCGCCGGCCCGATCCCGAGCGTCTGAGCGGCGCGCCAGAGCAGCGTGGCGTCCCCTACCGGGTCGGCAGCCGCGAGGAGCATCAGACATTGGGTCGCCTTGGGGAAGGCGCTGACGCGTGCCAGATAGTGGTCCTTGATCCGGCCCGGAATATCCTTCGCCTCGCGAATCGCAAAGCCACCTGCCAGCTCTGCTGCGCTCATGCCCTTCGACAGTTCCAGTAAGGCAAGAGGGTTGCCCCTCGTCTCCGTGCCGATCCGTTCAGCGACCCGCTCATCCAGTCGGCCTGGGATGATGGTCGCCAGCAGGGCTCGCGCATCCGCTCCTTCCAGCCCTCCGAGCACCAACTCCGGCAGGCCTCGAAGCTCGCGTTCGCCGCTAGGCTCGCGCACCCCGAATACGATCGCGACCGACTCCGCCAGCAGCCGTCGAGCCACAAACCCGAGGACCTGGCCGGAGGCGCCGTCGAGCCACTGCGCGTCATCCACAAAACACGCGAGCGGCCGCTCTACCGCTACCTCGGAGAGCAAGCTCAAGACAGCCAACGCAACGAGGAAGGGGTCTGGAACATCGCCGGATGAGAGGCCGAGGGCGACCCTCAAAGCGCCCTGCTGTGGCTCAGGAAGACCATCGAGCTGGTCAATCATCGGCCGGCACAACTGATGGAGCGCGGCGAACGGCAGCTCCATCTCGGCTTCGACGCCGGCAATGTGTGCGACTCGAAATCCGGGAGCCTGCTGGGCGGCGTAGCGAAGCAGGGCTGTCTTTCCGACGCCGGCCTCACCACGGATGACAAGGACCGCGCTTTGCCCCCGACGCACGTTCTCCAGTAGCCGGTCCAGCGCTTCGCACTCGCTGGTCCGGCCCCGGAACTTCGGCGGGCGCTCGGCGACCATCCTCGGCAGAGCGTAACCGACGAAGGATTCGCTGGACCAGGCTACGACCAGGGACTCCCACGGGCGCGACGAGCCGTCCGGGAGCGCGAGCGTGAAGCCACACGAGAGTCCAGGGAGGTCCACATGGGCACCATCGACGTCAACAGCGAGACCTCGACCGAGCACGCCGGTGCCGGGGGTGTCGACATGCGGCTCGAAGTTGTGGTTGTGCCCGTGTCCGATGTCGACCGGGCCAAGGGCTTCTATCGGGCGCTCGGATGGCGGTTGGATGCCGACTTCGCCTCGGGTGAGGACTTCCGGGTCGTCCAGCTGACGCCCCCGGGATCTCCGTGCTCGATCATCTTCGGCACGGGCATCACGCCAGCCAGGCCTGGCTCAGCCGAGGGCCTGATCCTCGTGGCGAATGACATCGACGTTGCCCGCGCCGAGCTGGTCAGCCGCGGCGTCGTCGTGAGTGAGGTGTTCCACGACGTCGGCGGAGTCTTCCATCACGCCGGAACCGAGGGACGAGCGGCAGGCCCGGACCCGCAAGGTCGCTCCTATGCCTCGTGGGCGTCGTTCAGCGATCCGGACGGCAACGGGTGGCTCCTCCAAGAGATCAAGACACGGCGCCCCGGTCGGTAACCAGCAAAGGAGTTGCCGCCACCCCTCTCCCCGAAAGGAGGTCCGACATGTTGTACCCCGATGAGGTCGAGCATCTCGCAGGGGTCGCCCGACAGGTGAGCCGATGGGTGCTCGGGTGGGTCCGCCACCGTCGGTGCCGGTGTCCGATCCCAACCTCCAGTGTCCGTTTGAAGGCAGCACCACAGCACCGATGAAGAGCACGTGGCATCTGTCCGCATCCCGGTAGTTCCGTATGCAGTGAAAGGAGTCGCATGTCCAAACTCGCCGTCGCTCAGGAAAACAACACAGATATCGAGATCTACTACGAAGACCATGGGACCGGCCAGCCGGTGGTGCTCATCCACGGGTACCCGCTCAACGGCCACTCCTGGGAAAAGCAAGAGCACGTCCTGTTGGAGGCGGGCCATCGGGTCATTACCTACGACCGGCGTGGCTTTGGCGCCTCCAGCCAGCCCGTCACCGGCTACGACTACGACACCTTCGCTGCCGACCTCAGGATGCTGATCGACCACTTGGACCTGACCGACATCATTCTGGCCGGGTTCTCGATGGGCACGGGGGAGGTGACCCGCTACCTGGGTACGTACGGGTCGGAGCGGGTGGCCAAGGCGGTCCTCATCGGTACCATCCCGCCGTTCCTGTTGAAGACGGCCGACAACCCCGAGGGTGTCGACCGAGCGGTCTTCGAGGGGATCAAGGCGGCCGTCCTCGCCGACCGGCCCGCCTACATCAAGGCTTTCCTGGACAACTTCTACAACGTCGACACCTATGCCGGGACCCGGATTAGCGACCAGGCCTGGGAAAGCAGCTTCATCGCCGCGGTCGGCGCTTCAGCCTATGCCACCTGGGCCTGCGTGGACTCCTGGCTGACTGACTTCCGCGATGACCTGCGAAAGATCAACGTTCCGACGTTGCTCATCCACGGGAAGGCCGACCGGATCCTGCCCTACGAGGCCACCGCTGCCCGCATGCCCGATCTGGTGAAGGACCTCGAGTTCATCACGATCGACGGCGGCCCGCACAACATCCCCTGGACGCACGCCGACGAGGTCAACAAGGCGCTGCTGGATTTCATCGGCAAGTAACGATCCGACTACGCTCGCTCCGGCCGGGTGACGGCCGGCCCATCGCAGTCAAAAGGAGCCACAGTGTCCAACCACTTCAGCGCCGCCAACCTCAAGTTTCCCGGCGATGATGCTCGCCTCGACCTGACGGATCTCTTTTTGTTTCCGGCACGGGAAGACGAGGACAAGACGGTGTTCATCATCGATGTCAACCCGTTCATGACCGGCTCGGACTTCTATCCGGGCGCTGTGTACCGGATCAATGTCGACAACAACGGAGACGCCGAAGCCGACCGCGCCTTTACGTTCGTGTTCTCCGAACCCAAGGACGGCACGCAAAGCGGGACCGCCTACTACGCGACCGGCTCGCAGGCTCGCCGGCCTGACCCGGGCGGTGAGGTCCTCATCGAGTCCACGCCGGTGGGCTTCGATGCCACGGCCGAGCCGGTGCAGGCCGGCCCGTGCAGGCTGTTCATCGGTATGCGAAGCGATCCGTTCTTCGCCGATGCGGAAGGGGCGCTGCACGGGTTCCAGTGGACCGGCCAGGACACCTTCGCCGGCAAGAACATCCTCAGCATCGTCCTGGAGGTCCCCAACGACATGGTGCTGGGGGCCGGACCTGCCATCGGAGTCTGGGCGACGGTGAGCGTGGTTCGTGACGGCACGTTTGTGCAGATGGACCGGGGTGGCAACCCTTCCTTCAACCCGATCCTCAACGCGGACGACGCCAAGAACGAGTACAACGCGCGCAACCCGGTCGACGATGTGAAGAACTACCTGAAGCCGCTGTCGGA
>JAOPZY010000270.1 GCA_025963875.1 Actinomycetota bacterium | reverse complement strand
TCGCCCGTCCGGAAGGCAGCCGCGTACTCCTCGACCTGGGAGCGCACCGCCTCTCGCTCGTTTTCGGGCAGCGTCTTCATGATCACCGCGAGCGGACCGGCGATCTCGGTGTTCAGCTCCCAGTACCGCTGGAAGCTCGGATAGTGAACCGGGAGGTCGATGGTCTCGGCGTGCACGCTCTCGAAACCTGCGGCCCGCGCCACGGCACTGTTCTCATCCACATTCCCGAGGGGCATGATGCCACCCTCATCGGGCGGCACGAAGTGGCCGCGCTGGATCATCGCTGCGCCGAAGATCATCATCCACGGATTGGTCTCGGGTGGCGTCCACGTCGTGTACGCGAGGACGCGTCCGGGCCGCAGCACGCGCCGGACCTCGGAGAACGCCTTCGCGATGTCCGGGACGAGCATGAGTCCGTACCGGCAGAGCACGCCGTCCACCGATCCATCGGGCAGATCGATGTCCTGTGCATCCATCGGTCGGCACTCCGCGTTCGTCAATCCGCGCCTGTTGGCCTCGTTGGCAGCCGCGTGCACCATGCCCGGTGCAAAGTCGGTGAGGAGCACCTGCACCTCGGGATGCTGCTCGGCAAGTCGGAGACCGACCTCGCCCGGGCCGGCACACAGCTCGAGGATGGTGTCGCCGGGTACTACGCCCATGGCCTCGTGCATCCGCCCGGTGACGTGCCCTTCGATTTCGTTGATGAACGCCCGTTCCTTGTCCCAGCCGGACGCGAGCGAGTCCCAGATCTGCCGGCTCTCGTCCGTTGCCTGATCGCTCACCGGCACCGATTCTAGTCGGGGTTCGCGGGCTGGGGTTGGCGGCCCAGGTCGCCAGACCTGGGAGGGGGATCCACAGCGAAATCGGACATGAGCTTTGTTCACCGCAGCGAAGTTCGCCTTCTCGTGGGTCCCGTCGCAGAACGGCTTTGTACTCGGGCCGCACCAACCAACACGAAGAGACGGATCTCTGGGCTCGGCTGGCTCAGACCCGGCCCTGACCGTTCCGCTGGGTGCATCACCTGCTCACTCATCGTGGTCAAACTCGACGCCAAGCCGGGGCGTCGAAGGCGATTGATCCTCCGACACGAAGGTATGTAGCCTCATAGCAATCTTCTTTGTGTAATTAACTATCATTATCATAGCTATTCACACAAAGAAGCTCCGCATCGCCAGCCAAGTTGCCAGTAGTGGGTGGCCTCGCCTCCCTGCTGATCACCGTGAGTGATGAGTGCCCCCATCGCCCGCTCGACGCTGCCACCCACGCAGAACTGGAAAACGCAGCGGGGTCGGCGAAGAGCTGTGAGTTCGGGCACTTAAGAACCACGGTCTCCCCGGTTCTGGTGTCGATTGCCCGGAAGACCTCCGCCCAGCCACCGGCACCAAGCAGGTCCTTGACCTCATAGTCGTCGATTCGATCGCCGGGGTGGTGGCTCGGCACCGGCTCCTATGCCCCTGCTCGACGGACGCCCAGGGTCACGTGGCTCATTGCAAGGCGCGTGCCGATGCCGAAGGTGGTGAGCGACGCTGCCGGCCTACGCGAAGCTTGGCACCGGCCGCGGGACGGCGTTCTCGACCCGGCCCGGCATGACCACGGTGTCGTCCGGCAGCAGATGGTCCTCGACCTCGGCCTCGCTGTAGACCAGACGTGCTTCGAACGGGAGGCGCAGATCCGCGGCAGCGTCCGACGCGTCGTGCATCACGCGTTGCTGCACGGCCGTAAGGGGCCAGCCGGTGGCCAGGACGAGCAGCTCGCCGCGTTGGCTGGCCACGGCGCCAGCAATCGCCCGGATGTCAACGCACGGGTCCACTCCGATGATCACGACCGTGCGAGCCGGTGTGCGCACGATATCCATGCCTTCCGACGACGCCATTGCGAGCCCCTTTCGGTCGCCACGTTATGTCTGCTCCTCAAGGCTAGGGGGCCTGCCTATGGATTTCGTATGGAAAGCGTTCTTGGGGCTACGGGACGCGTTGGTATTGGCCGGCGACGTGCCAGACTTGATCGCGAGATGGCCTTCGTCGCCGGAACGATCACGGGGACCCGCGGCAGGATGCCGCCGCGGCTTGCGCGGTTGACCATCCGACGGCCACGCCGGCGCCTCGCCGGTTACCTGGTTGCCACGGTGGGCACCGCGGCGCTGACGGCCGCCCTCCTGCCGTTCCGCAACGGCCTCGCCCCCCTCAGCAAGGGGTTCGGCTACCTCGTCATCGTGGTGGCTGCGGCGGCCATCGGGGGCCTGGGGCCGGGCATTCTTGCGTCGCTGCTCAGTTTCCTCACGTTCAACTTCTTCTTCCTCCCGCCCTACAACAGCTTCATCATCGGCAGCGGCGAGGACATCGTGGTGCTGTTCGTGTTCCTCGGGCTTTCGATCCTGATCTCTGCGGCGCTGGCCCGGGCCAGCGAACGGGCCGAGGCGGCCGAGGCCCGGGAGGCCGGGCTCGCCGGGCTGCAGGAGCTGAGCGCCCTGCTGGTTGCCCTGGGGGCAGGTGACGGGAGCTACGACGCCGTCCTGGCCCGGGTGGGCGCTCTGTTTGGCTTCTCGTCAGTGACCCTTGCGCTGGACGAGGCCTCGGGCCCTCTCGGGGACCCCGGTATGGAGATGGCACTGTCAGTGGGGGGTCGCTCACTCGGCCGGTTGACCCTTCGCGGGGAACGGCCTCCGTTGAGCGATGCGGAGGGCCGGGTGCTCCGGGCCTTTTCGGACCAGCTCGCCGTGGTGGCCGAGCGGGACCGGCTCTCGAAGGCGGCCATGGAGGCCCAGGTGTACCGGGAGACGGACCATCTGCGGCGGTCGCTGCTGGCGGCAGTCTCCCACGACCTGCGCAGCCCGCTGGCGGCCATCAAGGCGTCGGTGACCGACCTGCTTGGCGAGGACGCCGAGCACAGCCCGGACGACCTGCGGGAGGCCCTGGAGAGCGTCAACGATGAGACCGACCGGCTGGCGTCGATGATCGCCAACCTGCTGGACATGTCGCGCATCGAGGGGGGCATCCTGCGGGCCAGGGTGCAGGGTGTCGACCTCGGCGAGGTGCTGTCCGAGTGCGTCGACCGGGCGTTGCGGCGGTGGCCCGGCTTGTCAATCTCGCTGAACGTCGACGACGACGCCGCTGGGGTGCGTGCGGACCCGCTGTTCCTTGACCGGGTCGTCGCCAACCTCCTGGAGAACGCGGCCAAGGCGGCCACCGAGTCCGGCACCCGTGGCATCGAGGTCGAGGCGCACCGCGATCCCGACGACGCAACGGTGGTCGTTGCCGTCATCGACCACGGCAGGGGGGTAGCCCCGGAGCTCCGCAGGGACCTCTTCGTCGCCTTCTACCAAGTCGACCGACGCAACTCGCACGTCGGCACGGGCCTTGGGCTGGCGATCTGCAAGGGGTTCCTCGCCCTTATGAGCGGCGCGATCTGGGTGGACGAGACAGTGGGCGGTGGCGCGACCTTCCGCTTCTCACTGCCGCTGGCGGTGGGGAGCCTCACCGGGGGAAGCCTGTCCGCGTGAAAAAGGGCAAGGTCCTGGTCGTCGATGACGAGGAGGCCATCCGCAAGGCGGTCCGTCGTGCCCTTTCGTCCCGGGGCTTCGCCGTCGAGGTTGCCGCCGACGGAGAGGAGGCCATCGGTGCCGCCCGGACCTTCGACCCCGACCTCGTGATCCTCGACCTCAACCTGCCCGAGCTCGACGGTCTGGCGGTATGCCGGCACCTCCGCGCGTGGAGCGCGGTCCCCATCCTCGTGCTGTCCGTCCGTGAGGACGAGGCCGACAAGGTGGCGGCGCTGGATCTGGGCGCAGACGACTACCTGACGAAGCCCTTTGGCGTCGACGAGCTGATGGCCCGGGTGCGGGCGCTTCTGCGCCGGACGGGGGGCCAGGGAACACCCGGGCCGTTCCGTTTCAACGACGGCGATCTCTCGATCGACCTCTCCAGCCACACCATCGCCCGTGGCGGCGCGGAGATCCACCTGACGAAGACGGAGTGGTCGCTGGTCGAGGCGCTCGCTCAGCACCCGGGCAAGCTCCTCACGCACGGCTGGCTCCTCGACCGGGTGTGGGGGAATGGCTATGAAGGTGACGTCGATGTGCTGCGCGTGTTCGTCAGCCAGCTTCGGCGCAAGATCGAGGAGGACCCGCGACGGCCCCGCATCGTCGTCACCGACCCCGGCATCGGCTACCGGTGGCTGCTCCGCCCCTCGGAGCCTCCGGACTGAGTCCCGAAGCCCCCCGAATCTCGACGGCGCGGCGTGCCCAGAGCCACACTTCCGAGGTCCGGCCTGCGGCTCCCCCGAGGGCCGGAGGAGGAGGACCAGAGGCCGACCCGGATTCGGGCTGAAGAGAGTTCCCCGCCTCCCTGGCAACCCCATTGACCTCGGGCACGATCTATGCAACCATTTAACTATGGTGATAGATAAAGCAGTGGATGGAGCTTCGATCGTCTTTCGGCTCGACCCGGGTTCGGGGGTGCCGACCTACCAGCAGATCGTCCGTCAGGTGCAGCATGCGCTCCGCCTTGGCTACCTGGAGCCCGGCGACCGGCTTCCCACCGTCAAGGAGGTTGTGGCTGCATTGGCAATCAACCCGAACACCGTGCTCAAGGCTTACCGCGAGCTGGAGCACAAGGGCCTCGTCGCCGGCCGGCCCGGGCAGGGCACCTTCGTCGAGGGAACGCTCGAGGTCGTTCCCCTGCGGGATCAGCAGACCCTCCAGAAAGGGCTGGCCCGCTGGCTCGACACCGCGCTCGAGGCCGGGCTCGACCCCGAGGGGATCACCGCCCTGTTCACCAGCGCCCTGAACGACCGCACGCAGCAGCCATCACTGGGAAAAGCACCCCGTGAACGCGGGGCGGGCCATACGGCGGCCGCCTCATGAACGCGATCGAGACCCGCTCGCTCTCCAAGCGCTACGGCCGCACGAGGGCCCTCGACGGTTGCACGCTCGCTATCCCCGCGGAGCGCGTGGTTGCCCTGGTCGGCCCCAACGGCGCCGGCAAGACCACGCTCCTGCACCTGGCCGTGGGCCTCGCCTCCCCCACCGACGGAAGCATCACCGTCCTCGGCGGGGCGCTCCCCGGCTCCAATGATGCGCTCCAGCGCATCGGGTTCGTGGCCCAGGACACGCCGCTCTACAAGAACCTGAGCATCGCCGACACGCTCCGGCTCGTCGCCAACCTCAGCGCGAGCTGGGACGAGGCCAGTGCCCGGACGCACCTCTCCCGTCTCGAGATCCCCCTCGACCGCAAGGTCGGCCAGCTCTCGGGCGGCCAGCAGGCGCAGGTCTCCCTGGCGGTAGCCCTGGGCCGGCACCCCGAACTGCTCGTGCTGGACGAGCCGGTGGCCCGCCTCGACCCCCTCGCGCGTCACGACTTCATGGCCATCCTGATGGCAGCGGTCGCCGAGGAGGGCATCTCGGTGCTGTTCTCCAGTCACGTCGTCTCGGAGCTCGAGCGGGTCTGTGACTATCTTGTCGTCCTGAACCACGGCAAGGTCCAGGTGGCCGGCGACGTCGAGGAACTGCTGGAGTCCCACCGGATCTTCACCGGTCCCACTGCGGACGCAGCGGCGGCCGCCGCGTCCCTGCTTGTCGTCCAGGCACAGCAGGGTGACCGCCAGACGAGCCTTCTCGCCCGGACCGCCCCGGAGTTCACCCCACCGGAAGGATGGGCCGTCGGGCCGACGAATCTGGAAGAGCTTGTCCTCGCGTACCTGCGATCCGGTACTGCAACCAGCCTTCCCGGGCCTCGGCCCTCGAACTCCGAAATGAGGGCCTCGGCATGAGCGTCACCACCCTTGAGTTCACCGGTCGTCCCGCACGGCGGGGGGTCCTGCGCGGGCTTCCCTGGGTCACCTGGCGCCAGCACCGCTTCGCACTCGGCGGCGCCCTCCTGGTGCTCGGGGGCCTCGGAGCGTTCCTCGTGATCAACGGTCTCGCCATGCATCATGCCTTCCACCGGTACGGGCTCGCGACCTGTGGCGATCTCTTCTCGGGCGCCTGCCATGTGCAGCTCGATCTCTTCCAGCAGCACTACCGAGGCCCGGCAGAGACGCTGCCGACGTTCCTGATGCTGCTCCCAGGGCTCCTCGGTTTGTTCGTGGGCGCCCCCCTGGTGGCCCGGGAGCTGGAGTCGGGCACCTACCGCTTCGCATGGACACAGGGCCGCAGCCGCGTGCGCTGGATCGTTGCAAAGCTGGTGATCCTGGCGACGGTCCTGACCGTCCTGGCGATCGGGTTCTCCCTCCTCTTCACCTGGTGGTACGGGCCGTGGCTGTCGATCATGGGAAGGATGAACCCGGCCCAGGCTTACGAGGTCTCCGGCATCGTCTTTGCGGCCAGGACGCTGTTCGCCTTCATGCTCGGGGCCCTTGCCGGGACGCTCATCCGTCGCACGGTCCCGGCGATGGCGGCCACCGCAGTGCTGTGGCTCGCCGTGGTCCTCCTCTCGATGTTTGGGCTCCGGCCGCTCATCGAAACGCCCGTCACCCATCTCGCCGCGACCGGTGCGGCGCGCACCCCGCTCGCGATCGAGTTCTCGAACGGCACCGCCAGCGTCGGGACGGTTGCGCCCCAGACCGCCTGGGAGGTCGCCCGCTGGACCCAGGACGCCTCCGGGCACCATCTGACCTCCCCGCAGATCACCGACCTGCTCAAGCAGGCCAACTTCGACCCCGGGCTGCCCACCGGAGGTCCTGCCCGGGCTGCTCCGGTACCTGGCTCAGGAGGACCCAGCGACACCTTCCCGACCTGGCTGACCCAGCACGGCTATCAGCTCGGGGTCAGCTACCAGCCGGCCAGCCGCTTCTGGCACTTCCAGGGCGTCGAGGCCGCGGCCTACGTGCTCCTTGCGCTGCTCTGCGGGGCTGCGACCATCGGGTGGATCCGGCGCCGAACGGCCTAGCGCTGCCTCGCATTAATAACAGTCAGTTGATTTGGCCCTCCATATCTTCGAGATGAGAAGGGTCGCCTGTCTTTCAAGCTTTCTTCGTCCGGTCTCGAAAACGGCCCGTTTTCTGTCGGCACCTCTCGCTATCCTTGCGAACATGTGTTTCATTCGCACGGTTCACCGCACCGCCAGGGTCGCCCTGCGGACCACGCCTGCCCAGCGCCGTCGGTGCTTCGGCCTGCTGCGCTCCGCCGGGGACGTGTGGGCCTGGGTGATCGACTGCAACCGCCAGCTCCGGGAGCAGCACCGCCCCGAGGTGGCCAACTTCTCGGCCCTGTGCCGGGAGCTCACGGGCACGGCCTTTGGGGAGCTGTCCCGGCACTGCGCCGAGAACGTCCTGAAGAACTATTCCATCGCCTTCTTCGAGGCCGCCAAGCGCCAGAAGGCAGGGCTTCGGGCGGGCTTCCCCCGCCGCAAGCGGGGCCTGGTCCCCGCGCGCTTCCGCTTCGGTTGCTTCTCCTTTGACGGGTCCCGGGTCCGCCTCGGCGTGGCCCGGGGCGCTCCCGAGTTGTGGGTGCGTCTGGGTCGGGCGATCCCCTACCCGGTTGAGTCGCTCCGCTCGCTCACCCTCGTCGCCGAGGCGGGGAGGCTCTACCTCGACGTCACGGCCGAGGTGGCGGTGGAGGTGCACGACCTGGATCCGGCCATGACCGCCGGTGTCGACCTCGGCATCATCCATCCCTACGCTGTGATGGCCGGCGACGAGGGTCTCCTGGTCTCGGGCCGGGCCATCCGAGCCGAGGAACGCCTGCATCTGGAGGACACCAAGCGCCGCTCCCGGAAGGCGGCGGGAAAGGCACCCTCCAAGGGCGAGAGGGGCAGCCGCCGATGGCGGCGCCATCGGGCATCCCGGCGCAGGGCCGAGGCCCGTCACCGCCGCAGGGTCCGCCAGGGCCAGCACGAGGCGGCCAAGGCTGTGGTGTCGTGGCTGGTGGAGCACAGGGTGGGCACCGTGGTCGTCGGCGATCCCAAGGGCATCACCACCAGGGACTGCGGCCGCCACCAGAGCCTGCGGCTTCGCAACTGGCGGCGCACGCATCTGCTGGCGTGCCTGTCCGACAAGGCGGAGCTGGCGGGGATCGAGGTGGTGCTCGTGAACGAGCGGGGGACGTCGTCCACCTGCCCGGAGTGCCAGAAGGCCGTCCCCAAGCCCAGGGGACGCTCCTTCTCCTGCCCGCACTGCGGGCACACGGGCCACCGGGATCTCGTCGGTGCCCGAAACATCGCCGCCCGAGGCGGCGGATCCATGCGTGCACCCGCACGCGTCACGCACCGTCGGGCTGGGACTGTCCCAGCACGGCGTGACCGGCGCCGTCATCTCTACGACGAGCGCAGGTCCTGCCCGGCACCGGGCCGCCCGGGGAGACCCGGGAGTCGCTCGCAGGCGAGCCGTCTAGGAGCCGGGTCCCCGGCGCCGGGGGCGGTTCATGCCGTGAACAACGGCACCGTGCGAGGATCGCAGGGATCCGACGCGAATACGCGTGGGACTTATGCGGGGGTGCACTAGCGATCTGTACGCGCGTTCTGCTCGTTCTCGGCGTGCCGGCTTCCACGCATCTCGGCAGTTATGGCGCAGGCGGCTCTGTCGCATCTGGCGTGCGACCGCGATCCAGCCATCCGGCGATCTCACGCAGGAGTGGGTGTCGGTGCGCTCGGCGCGCGGCCTGTGGCGCGGAAGGTAAACCTGGCACTCGGATCGCGATGAGTTTCGGTACTGTGAGTCGTCTCAGTTGACAGGCGCCGCAGGGAGCCCGCGAGCGCACGAGACGAGACAACGGAGGACACCATGACGACCACGCCCGGCGACGCGAGCAGCAACCTCCCCGGCAAGCCGCCCGTCGTCGACCTGGCCACCTGGCAGGCGGCGCGCGAGGAGCTGCTGGTCCGCGAGAAGGCGCACACCCATGAGGGCGACGCGATCGCCGCGGCCCGACGGCGGCTGCCGATGGTCGAGCTCGACGGCGCGGTCGAGGTCACCGGCGTTGACGGGCCGGTCCCGTTCGTCGACCTGTTCCAGGGTCGCGACGAGCTCGTGGTCTACCAGCACATGTGGTACGACGGCGCGCCGTACCAGGGGCAGTGCGAGGGCTGCACCACCACGGCCTGGTACGTGAAGGACGCCGTCTACCTCAACGCCCGCGGTGTCTCGTTCGCCGTCCTGACCTCGGGCCCGTGGGACGAGGTGGCTCCCTACGTCGAGTTCATGGGTTACACCCAGCCCTGGTACTCGGTGTGGGGCGTGGAGGCGCCGGTCGGCGGAGAAATGGGGCACATCGTCTGTTTCCTGCGCGACGGCGACCGCGTGTTCCTCACCTACTCCACGACCGGCCGGGGCAACGAGCCGGTCAACGGGTCCCTCGGCCTGCTCGACATGACGCCCTACGGCCGCCGCGAGGCGTGGGAGGACAACCCCGAGGGCTGGCCCGAGGCCCCTCAGGCCGGCTCGCCGGTCGGTGGGCATGGCTCGCCGATCTGCTGGTACTGGCGCTCGGACGCCGACGGCGTCGCCACCTGGGGCCCGACCAGCCGGCCCGTGCCGCAGTGGACCCGCCCCGGCGCGACCCCCGTGGAGACCCTCGGCCGCCAGGGCCACCACCACTGACGTGGTCGCAACCCCCGGACGCGCCAGATTGCCCGCGATGCGCTCGCCCAGCTACCGAGGTCCCTCGTGCCAGAACGACGAGCGGGGGCGCCCATAACGCCGGCTCCGGGCATCGTTATGGCGTTTTTACTCGATGGCCCACCGGATCGGGCAAAGTACGCATATCGATTCTGCGGACCTCCGGAACGCCGAGCGGGTCCAGCCTTATTTCATCTGGCTGGTGAATTGGTTCATGTCGAAATAGTCCCGCCAGGCCTTGATTTTGCCGTCGCTGACCTCGAAGGCCCCCATGACGGGCAGCTCGAACGACTTGTCAGAGAGCCTGAAGACGTCCACCCGCTCGGTCAACACGACTGGACCGTTGGCCGCAATGTTGATGACGCGGAACTCGATGCCCTC
>JAOPZY010000220.1 GCA_025963875.1 Actinomycetota bacterium | reverse complement strand
ATCAGCATCGGCGTCTTCGTGGTCTGGCCGTCACTCGGGCACATCCCCCACCTTTAAGTGCGCTCCACAACATGGTTCTAGACAAAGTCCATATGCCTGTGCCGGCCACCCACGAGGCTGGTGGACTTGGAGGTTAGGTTAGTCGCCTATCGCGCGTATCTGCGCGATCGCGGACTATCCTCGTGGCCACGGGGTCTTCTGGGCGCGCGAGGCCACCCTGATTCGGTATTTCACCCCAGTTGATGCTGGGCCGGTTCTCAGCGGTAGTTGCCGGTGTGGCCCAGGCTGATCCTGCCGGGCTGGGGGAACACGCACAGACCGTGTGGCCCCTTGCCCACGGGAATCCGCTTCAGTGCCCCGGTGGCCGTGTTGATGACGTAGATCTCGGAGTTGTACCTCCCCGAAAGCCAGAGCTGGCTCCCATCGGCGGAGACGCCGCCCATGTCGGGGCTCCCGCCCGGTATGGGCCAGGTCGCCACGATCTGGCGGGAGGCGTAGTCGATCACCGAGATCGTCCCCGCCAGGCGGTTGGAGACGTAGAGGAACTTGGCGTCCCGGCTGGGGTACATCCCGTGCGTCCCGGCACCGGTGGGCAGAAAGCTGAGTTGCTGCAGGGTGGCGGCGTCCATGATCTCCACGCCGCCGAGGTCCTGGTCGGCCACGTAGAACACCTTCCCGTCTGCCGACAGCCGGATGTCCTGGGGCGACTTCCCGGCAGGGACGACACCGGCGACCTGCATGGTGGCCACGTCCACGCGCACAAGCTGGCCCGAGCCTTCGCAGCTCACCACGAGTGAGGAGCCGTCGGCCGTGAAGTCCATGTGGTTGGGGAACAGGCAGGGCAGCTTGACCCGCTTGATCAGGGCCCAGGTGTGCGGGTCGCGGAAGTCCAGGCTGGAGAATTTCTCGGGGACGACGATCGCCCGGGTGCCGTCGGGCGTGAAGTAGAGGTTGTAGGGATCGACGACGGGGATGCTGGCCCCCGGTTTGCCCGTCCTGGGGTCGATGGGGGTCAGGGCGTTGCCGTTGTCGCTGTTGACGTAGAGCGTCTTCATGTCGGGCGACGGCACGACGTGCTGGGGGCGGGCGGGGACCGGGAAGGTCGAGATGATCCGGTAGGTGGCGGGGTCGATGACGTTCACCGTGTTGGATTCGGTGTTGGGGACATACACCAGGGACGGCACACCGGCGACGTTGGGGCTCAGCATGCCGGCGGCGTCGTTGGCGTAGACATTCACTGGCGTCGGCGTCGGGCTGGGCGTTGTGACGCTGCGGGCGGGGGTCCCCGTTGCCGTCCGGGACGGGGTGTCCCGGTGGGCCCCGCTGCCGTCCACGACGAAGAAGACGCCGCCTGCCACGAGCGCGAGCAGGACGGCCGCCAGGAGCAGGCGCCGCGTCAGGAAGGTCCGCCGAGGGGTGGTGCGTGGTGTCACGGCGACAGTCTGACCCGACCTCCCCCCACGCGCGCAAGTCGCTCCACAGCCCCGGCTCAGGACCCGGTTGCCCGTGCGCTGGCGGCCCTGGGGCTTCGTAACCGATTTCCGTACTGTTTCGTATTGACGAACGCGATCGCGCGGGTCTAGCGTTAGGCAGCCCTAACGGATGTGGTTAGGTCTACCTGAGAGATGTTCTCTGGGGGGACGGCGAATGAACACGGCAACGATTATCGGCCTTGGCGCCTTCGCGGGGCTCACCATCTTCCTCGGCCTGCCCGTCGCCCGGGTCCGGTCCGCAGGCCAGCGCACCCGCACCTTCCTCGTCGGTGCCTCGGCGGGCGTCCTGATCTTTCTGCTCGTCGACATCCTCAACCAGGCCGGCGAGCCGGTCGGGGCGGCGGCTGCGGCCCGCGACTGGGCCCATCTCGCCGGGTACGGCATCGTCTACGTGATCGGCTTCGGTGTCGGGCTGCTCAGCCTCGTGTACCTCTCCGCCTGGCAGAAGCGCCGGCTTCGGCGGTCCAGCATCGGCCCCGGCGCCATGGCGGTCGCCGAGCGCCTTGCCACGCCGCAGACCGAGGCGCTGCGCACCGGCATGGCGATCGCCACCGGCATCGGGCTCCACAACTTCTCCGAGGGACTGGCCATCGGGCAGAGCGCCTCGAAAGGTGCCATGAGCCTCGCCCTGGTGCTGATCATCGGGTTCGCCCTGCACAACGCCACCGAAGGGTTCGGGATCGGGGGCCCGCTCGCCGCCGCCCAGGTGCAGGCGCCGTGGCGCTGGCTCCTGGTCGCCGGCATCGTCGGCGGGGGGCCTACCTTCCTCGGCACCGTCGTCGGCGCCTCCTTCACCTCGCCGGTCGCCTTCGTGGGCTGCCTCGCCCTGGCAGCCGGAGCTATCCTCTACTGCGTGGGCGAGCTGTTCGCCGCCGGCCGGCGGATGGCCTGGAACATCGTGGTCTGGGGCCTGATGGGCGGCTTCCTCGTCGCCTTCGGCACCGATCTCGTGCTCAAGGGCGCCGGGGCCTGACGGCCCCCACGTCTCCTCTGAGCCTCGTGCACTCCAGGTAGGCTCTCCCGCGATGATCCGCGGATGGCCGCCGTTGCGGCAGGGAGGATGACCACCTCCGCACGCCTCCTCAAGGGGCTCCTTGCCGCCCTAGCATGCCTCGCCATCCTCATCGGTGCCGGGTACGTGGGCGCGGCCCTCCTCCACACCGACGCGGCACCGCCCGCGGGGGCCGGGACCAATCCCACGACTGGGCTGCCTGGGGCCTCCGGCAACCCGATTGTCGCCGAGAACCAGCACGCCGGCACCACGGACTGGCGGATCAAGGACGTCGCCGCCTCCAGGGGGATCGAGGGCTACGCGGACCACGTCAGCGCCCGCATCGGTGACGCCGTGAACCTGTACGTGTCCACGACGGCCGCCCGCTACAGCGTCCAAGCCTTCCGGATGGGTTACTACGGCGGGCTCGGTGGCCGCCTGATCTGGCGGTCGCCGCCACAGCGGGGGGGCCTGCAGGTCACGCCCACGGTCCAGGCCCCCACATTCATCGTCGAGGCGAAGTGGAAGCCGACCACCACGATCCACATCGACGCCGCGTGGCCGTCCGGCGACTACCTGCTCAAGCTTGTGGGCGACGGTGGCCAGCAGCGCTATGTGCCACTCACGGTTGTCGACGACTCCTCCACCGCTGCCCTGGTCATCCAGAACGCCGTCACGACGTGGCAGGCCTACAACAACTGGGGTGGCTACAACCTCTACAACGGTCCGGACCAGACCTTCGCCAGCCGCTCCCGCATCGTCTCGTTCGACCGCCCCTACGCCGGCGATGGCTCCGGGGACTTCCTCGGCAACGAGTTCCCGCTCGTCTACTTCGTCGAGTCCTACGGCCTGGACGTCACGTACTGGACCGACGTCGAGCTCCACGAGCGCGGTGCCCAGCTTCTGGCCAACCACCGGGGCCTCATCACGCTCGGCCACGACGAGTACTGGACCCGCCCGATGCGGTCGGCAGCGACGAGCGGCCGCGACCAGGGCGTGAACCTAGCGTTCCTCGGCGCCAATGCCGTCTTCCGCCAGATCCGGCTCGAGGCCTCCCCGCTCGGGCCCGACCGCCGGGTCGTCGACTACAAGAACGCCGACGAGGACCCGCTGAACGCCAGTGCCAAGGGGCTCGTCACGGTCAACTGGCGCGATCCGCCCGTCAACCTCCCGGAGAGCTCGCTGATCGGCCAGTCGTTCGAGTGCAACCCGGCCAAGGCCAACGCCGTGGTGGTCGACGCCTCCTCCTGGCTCCTGGAGAACACGGGTGCGCACGACGGGGACACCCTCACCGGCGTCATCGGGCCCTGGTACGACCGGGTGAACCCGGCGTTTCCGGTTCCCTCCAACCTCGAGGTGCTCATGCACTCACCGGTGTCCTGCCCCAGCGTGGTGACCAGCTTCTCCGATATGACCTACTACACGACCCCCAGCGGGGCGGGGGTCTTCTCGACGGGCACGACGTCGTGGGTGTGCGAGCTCACGGCGGTGTGCCGGCAGGACCCCCGGTCCCACCCGGACTTGGTGGTCCTGCAGATCACAAGGAACCTCCTCAATGCGTTTGCGGCGGGCCCCGCAGGCCAGGTGCATCCCTCGAGGTCGAATGTGGCGGCCCTGAATATCAGGAGGTAGCGCAACAAAAAGAGCCGGTCCCCCCCGGGCCGGCGCCTTTTGCACTACATCTTGTCAAACGTTGAAACTCGTTGAACTGGGCGATAAGCCTCGGCTATTAACCTCGGCTATTAACCTCGGCTATTAACCTATGGAATCCTGCGCCAGGCTCGGGGTCCCCGTCTGGTCGGACTGCAGCCGGGAGAAGCGAGCCCGGACGATGGTGGAGAGGACCCGCAGGCCGTCTCGCACCGGGTGCAGGTGCGACACGCCGTTCAGGCGCTCCGACTCGTGGCTCGGGATCTCGGCGATCCGCATCCCCCGCCGCAGCGAGTTGACCACGATCTCGGTCTCGATCTCGAAGCCGTCGGCGACAAGGTCCATCGCCGGCACCGAGGTGCGCCGCAGGGCCATGAAGCCGTAGCAGAGCTCGCTGAAGTCCGCGGAGTAGAGGAGGTTGACCAGGCCCCGGAGACAGAAGTTGCCGAGCAGCCGAGTTGGCGTCAGGTCCGTCGAGCCGCCGGTCGCCCGGGAGCCCTTCACGAGGTCGTAGCCCTGGTCGACCGCGAGCACGTAGCTCTCGATCTCGGCCGGGTCCATGCTGCCGTCGGCGTCGATCATGACGATGACCTCGCGGGTTGCCTTGGCGAAACCGGTCCGCAGCGCAACGCCCTTGCCCTTCCGGAGCTCGGTGACGACCACCACGTCGGGGCGGAGGGTCCTGGCGACCTCGACGGTGCGGTCCGTGGACCCGCCGTCGACCACGATGATCTCGTCGACGCAGGCCGGTACCCGCTGCAGCACCCAGCCGATGTTCGCTTCCTCGTTCAGCGTGGGGATGATGAGGCTGACCGAGGGCAGCTTGACGATGCAGGGGTAGTCGCTGAGCTCGGCGACTTCGGCCTCGAAAGCCAGGTCGCTGCCGAGCGGCGTGGGACGGTCCTCCAGGGCGATGACCTGGTCGATATCGTCCACGAGTGCGCCGGCCTCCGCCGTCAGCATGCGAGCCGGAGCTGCAGCCACGTCGAGAGCCAAATCCAGAGCTGCGGTCTCGACGTCCTCGTAGCGCCGGCGGCGTGGGGCGAGAAACAGAAGGCGGTTGGACGAGATCAGTGGCATGGGAACAGTCCCCCCCGGGTCCTATTGGGCTTGCTGCTTTGGGCAGTTTCGCTGGTTGACAAGTTACTTTTATTTCCCACGGTGGTCAAGTTAGTATTTTGTTATTCAGCGGCTATTGGACGGATGATTTCTGCCGCATTTCCGGATATTGGATCAGCGAAAATTGCCCGTGGGCGAACATCGGTAGGAAGGACGGCTGCCTGCTGGGCGGGGCCAGACGGCGCCGGCGTGCGTTCGAGCGACATTTGCCTCCCCCCTTGCAGCTCCAGAGCCGGTCCGGACCCCGTAGGGACGCTCGGAACCGCCTCACCCGGTGTGCTGTCTCAAGCGCTTCTACGCTGCCCGGGGTAGTTCAGTCGCTCCGTGTGACCATCCAGGGGGTCCACCCGGGCTGGTCCATCTGCACTAAGTACTTCCCCGTCCCTCACGATGCTCGGGAAAGGCGGGAGGGAACTTGAGTTAAAATTCTTTAACGTGACGTAGGGAATTCGACCGGGTACTGGATTATGCGGGGAGTGCCCGCATGAAACCGCCCGTTGAAAGAGTCGCGGCTCCGGGGTGACCCTGTGTAGACTGGTTCCAGTCGCACTGTTACAGTCGTGGGTCTGCTCAGGCGGGTCCATTTCAGCCCCGGCTCATTCCTGGCCACCCACTCGGTTGGACGGGAAGGACGGCGCTGGAAAGTTTACGCGCGCCGGAGCGCCTGCCCGCCACAGGCGGGGTTCCGGGAGTTGGAGAGCATCGACGTGGGGTGGAGATGGCAAAGGGCAAGTCGGCAGGCAAAGAGGATGTCATCGAGGTGGAGGGCTCGGTCATCGAGACCCTCCCCAACGCGATGTTCCGCGTCGAGATCCCCGGCGGCCACAAGGTCCTTGCCCACATCGGCGGCAAGATGCGCATGAACTACATCCGGGTGCTGCCCGGGGACCGGGTGCTGGTGGAGCTGTCGCCCTACGACCTGACCCGGGGCCGGATAATCTTCCGGTACCGCTGAGAGATAAAAAGGATAAAAGGACTAGATGCGATGAAGGTGAATCCGAGCGTCAAGCGGATGTGCGAGAAGTGCAAGATCGTGCGCCGGCACGGCCGGGTGATCGTGATCTGCAGCAACCCCCGCCACAAGCAGCGGCAGGGCTAGATGGCGCGCATCTCCGGCGTCGACCTGCCCCGCGAGAAGCGGCTCGAGATCGGCCTGACCTATATCTATGGGGTCGGGCCCACCCGGGCCAAGGAGGTCATCCGCGGCGCCATGGTCAGCGGGGACACGCGCATCCGGGACCTCTCCGAGGACGAGATCGTCCGCCTCCGCGGCTACATCGACGCCCACTACAAGGTGGAGGGCGACCTGCGCCGCGAAGAGGGCCAGAACATCAAGCGCAAGATCGAGATCGTCTGCTACCAGGGCCTCCGGCACCGCCGCAGCCTGCCGGTGCACGGCCAGCGGACCCACACCAATGCACGCACCCGCAAGGGACCCAAGAAGACCGTGGGCGTGAAGCGCAAGAAGGGGAAGTAGAAGCCGAATGCCAAAAACGAAGAAGCCCAAGCGCAAAGAGAAGAAGAACATCGTCCACGGCCAGGCCCACATCAAGTCGACGTTCAACAACACGATCGTCACCATTACCGACGGGGCGGGCAACGCACTGTCGTGGGCGTCCGCCGGCAACGTCGGCTTCAAGGGATCCCGGAAGTCCACCCCGTTTGCCGCCCAGCTCGCTGCCGAGGCGGCCAGCCGGCGCGCCCAGGAGCACGGGGTGCGCAAGGTCGACGTGTTCGTGAAGGGCCCGGGGGCCGGGCGGGAGACCGCCATCCGCTCCCTGCAGGCGTCCGGGCTGGAGATCCTCGGCATCATGGATTCGACGCCGGTTCCCCACAACGGGTGCCGGCCCCGCAAGCGGCGGAGGGTGTAATGGCACGCTACACCGGGCCGGTCTGCCGGCTCTGCCGCCGGGAGCGCATGAAGCTCTTCCTGAAGGGCACCCGCTGCATGGGTCCCAAGTGCGCCATCGAGCGCCGCCCCTACCCGCCGGGTCAGCACGGCCGGGGCCGCATCAAGGAGAGCGAGTACCTGGTGCAGCTCCGGGAGAAGCAGAAGGCCCGCCGCATCTACGGGGTCCTCGAGAAGCAGTTCCGCCGCTACTACGAGGAGGCCACCCGCGCCAAGGGGGTCACCGGCACGCGCCTGCTCCAGCTCCTCGAGCTGCGGTTGGACAACGTGGTGTACCGGGGTGGCCTCGCCATGAGCCGGGACCAGGCCCGCCAGTTCGTGACGCACGGCCATTTCCAGGTCAACGGCCGCAAGGTCGACATCCCCTCGTACCGGGTCAAGGCCGGCGATGTCGTGGCGGTCCGGGAGAGATCCCGCTCCGTCGGCAGGATCGTGGAGGCCGCAGCGTTCGCCGCCGGTCGCCACATCCCCGAGTGGCTGATCCTCGAGGCCGGCGAGCTCAAGATCTCCGTCGTGTCGGAACCGGCCCGCGGCGTCATCGATGTGCCGGTGCAGGAGCAGATGATCGTCGAGCTGTATAGCAAGTAGGCCCGGGCAGCCAGTCCGGGCACCTCTCCCGGGAGAGTTCCGGGATTAAAGGAAGGACTCCAATGGAATCAAGTCTGCTCATCGTTCAGCGCCCTCAGATCACCGTCGAAGAGGTCAGCGACCGTCGCGGCCGTTTCGCGATCGAGCCGCTCGAGCCGGGCTTCGGCTACACGCTCGGCAACTCGCTCCGGCGCACCCTCATCTCCTCCATCCCCGGTGCGGCGGTCACTACCGTCCGCATCGAGGGGGTCAGCCACGAGTTCTCCAGCATCCCCGGGTGCAAGGAGGACGTCACCGACATCATCCTGAACATCAAGGACCTGGTGCTGCGCTCCGAGGTCGACGAGACCGTCACCCTGCGCGTGTCGATCTCCGGGCCGAAGGAGGTCCGGGCCGCCGACATCCAGGCGCCGCCCGAGGTGACCATCCTCAACCCGGACCTGCTCATCTGCACCCTGAACAAGCGGGGCCGCCTCGACCTCGAGATGACCGTCGAACGGGGCCGGGGCTACGTCCAGGCCGACCGCAACAAGCCGGTTGGTGCCTCCATCGGCGTCATCCCGATCGACTCGATCTTCTCCCCGGTCCGCCGGGTGACCTTCACCGTCGAGTCGACCCGCGTCGAGCAGAAGACCGACTACGACCGCCTCGTCGTCGACATCACCACCAACGGGAGCCTCGCCCCCAAGGAGGCCCTCTCGGCAGCCGGCGGGACGCTCGTCGAGCTCTTCCAGCTCTTCGCCGACCTCGCCCAGGGACCCGGCCTGCGCCTGGGTCCCGAGCCGGGCGAAGGTGGGCGTGGCGCCGACCTGCTCACCCCCATCGAGGACCTCGACCTGTCCGTCCGCTCCTACAACTGCCTGAAGCGGGAGGGCGTCACCACCGTCGGCCAGCTCATCGAGCGAACCGAGGAGGACCTGCTCGACATCCGCAACTTCGGGCAGAAGTCCATCGAGGAGGTCAAGCAGAAGCTCGCCGAGCTCAGCCTCGGCCTCAAGCAGCGGGAATGGAGCTGATCTAGGTGCCCAAGCCGCCGAAGGGGGCCCGGCTCGGATCGGGGCCGGCCCACGAGAGGCTGATGCTGGCCGGCCTCGCCGCTGCCCTCTTCCGGGAGGAGCGGATCCGGACCACCGAGACGAAGGCCCGGCGCCTGCGACCGGTGGCCGAGAAGCTGATCACGACCGCCAAGGAGGGCACGATCGCCTCCCGGCGCCGTGCGCTCGCCGTGGTCGAGGACCGGGACATCATCCACAAGCTCTTCTCGGACATCGCTCCCCGCTTCGCCGACCGCAACGGCGGCTACACGCGCATCATCAAGCTCGCCCCCCGCAAAGGCGATGCGGCCCCCATGGTGCTGATCGAGATCGTGGAGGGTGCCGCGCCCGAGACAAAGCCGGCCGAGGAGGAGCGCCGCCGCCGGCTGCTCCGGCGCCGCGGCCGGGGCGGGCGGAGCCAGGAGGAGGCCGAGGTGACCGCCGAGGAGAAGGCGACCCCCGCCACGACCACGCCTGATCCCGAACCTGTGGAGGAATCCGCCACGGAGGGCGGCGTCGCGGACGAGGAAGAGTCCGTCGTAGACGAGTAGGCGCTCGGCGGTGCCCACCTACCGCCTGCACGTCGCCTACGACGGCGCGCCCTACCACGGCTTCGCCCGCCAGCAGGAGCTGACGACCGTCCAGGGAACGATCGAGGACGCCCTGGCGAAGGTCCTGCGCAGCCCCGTGGTCACCACCGGCGCCGGCCGCACCGATGCCGGGGTCCACGCCCTGGGGCAGGTGATGTCCTTCACCATCGGCGCCCCCCTCGAGGACCTGCCGGCCCTCCAGCGCCGCCTCAACGCCCTCTGCGGCCCGACGATCGCCGTCCTGGAGCTGGCCGAGGCCCCTGCCGGCTTCGACGCCCGTTTCTCCGCCGCATCGAGGACCTACGAGTACGCTATCTTCACCCGCCAGGTCCACGACCCGTTCTCCCGCCACGTCGCCTGGCACCACGCTCCGGCGGGTCTTGGTCATGGCCTCGACGCCGACGCGATGCACGAGGCCGCCCAGGCGCTCCTCGGGACCCACGACTTTTCCTCGTTCGGCCGGGTCCCCGAGGGAGCCACCGCCGTGCGCAATCTCCTCGCCATCTCGGTACAGCGCACGGAGGAGCTCGTCGTCATCCGGGTCTCCGCCAACGCCTTCATCCAGCAGATGGTCCGCTCGATCGTCGGCACGCTGGTCAAGGTGGGCGAGGGCGAGCACCCGCCGGGCTGGGTCGCCGAGGTGCTGGAGGCCCGTGACCGCGCCGCCGCCGGCCCGGTGGCGCCGCCCCATGGCCTGTTCCTCGTCGAGGTCGACTACCCGGAGGAACTCGTCCGGGCCTGAGAGCTGGCGCCGGCCGGGGCGGGTGCAAAAACCCACCGTATGCGTGGGAAATTGCACCCAACCGATGACTTTGTGGGGCGGGGAACGTCCTACAAGCGACCATGAACGCACACTACGCGCCAGTCAACGGACTGGAGATGTATTACGAGCTCCACGGGGCGCCGGGGGAGGACCCGCCGCTCGTGCTGCTCCACGGCGGCCTGCTCACCATCGAGACGGCCTTCGGCGCCATCCTTCCGGCCCTGGCGGAGCGGCGGCAGGTCATCGCGATCGAGCTGCAGGGCCACGGGCACACCGCCGACATCGACCGGGAGATCTCGCTCGACTATCTCGCCGGCGACGTCGTGGCACTGCTCGGGCAGCTTGCGATCGACAAGGCGGACTTCTTCGGCTTCAGCCTCGGCGGGCTGGTCAACCTGACGGTCGCGATCCGCCATCCCGACGTGGTCAACAAGATGGTCGTGGCTTCGGCGGGGTACCGGCAGGACGGCTACCACGAGGACGTCCGGGCCCCGGGTCGACCCGAATCCCACAGGATGCCCACACAGTCGGCCTTCCAGGCGATGGCAGACGCTTACGCCCGCGTGGCCCCGGACCCGGGCCATTTCCCTGAGATCCTGGCGAAGACCTCGGCCGCCGTGGCTGCCTTCGAGGGTTGGAGCCCCGAAGAGCTGCGGGCGATCGGCGCGCCGACCCTGATCATGGTCGGCGACACGGATTTCATCCGCCTCGAGCACGCCATCGAGATGTTCGAGCTCATCCCCAACGCGCAGCTGGCAGTGCTCCCCGGCACGACGCACATGCAGGTGATGTGTGACGCCGACCGCCTGCTGTCACTGGTGGGGCCATTCCTCGACGGGGGCTGAGGAGGTCCGGAAAAAATCCCGCGTATGCGCGGGAAAACTTCCAGACCTCGACCTGCTACAGCCGCAGCACGAAAGCCAGGCCCTCGGCCATCCCGGCGGAGCGGTAGAACTCGTGAGCTTCACGGCGCTGCGCACCGCTCTCCAGGTCCAGCTCGAAGCAACCCGCCGCCCGGGAACGCCGGGCTGCCTCCTCGAGCAGCGCCCGGCCCACCCCACGGCGGCGCACCGCCGGGTCGACGATCAGGTCCGGGATCCAGCCCTCCGGCCGGGCACGGTTCAGGCGGTGCCGGAAGTGCAGCGAGCAGAACCCGACGACGGATCCGTCCAGCTCCGCCACAAGGTGGCAGCACGAGGGATCCTCGATCTGCGTCCGGTAGATGGACCGGAACCACTCCTCGTTGCCGCCGTCGAGCGGGGTCCTGCCCAGTTCGGTGAGCAGCCGGGAGACGACCTCGAAGTCGTCGTACGTCGCTGGCCGTGTCGTCACCATCGAGGGCTCCCTTTGATCCGGCGCCTTGAGGGGCGCCTCGGGCCTCCAGACCACGGCATACTGGACGGCATGGTAAACGACCCCGCGTTTGACGCTTTCCCTGTCCGCCTCTAGCATGGCTGAGCTTTGTCTACTCCTGCGGGTGAGCTTCAGAATCCCCCCGCCCCGGTGACGCCTTCTTCTGAGGAGCGCGCGTGGTGGGTGGTCGACGCGAGCGGCCAGGTCCTCGGCCGCCTCGCCGCTGAGGTCGCGCACGTGCTCCGGGGCAAGCACAAGCCCACTTTCGCCCCCCACCGCGACGAGGGCGACTTCGTCGTGGTCATCAACGCCTCGAAGGTCCGGCTCACCGGCAACAAGCTCGGCGCCAAGATCTGGTACCGCCACTCCGGGTACCCCGGGGGCCTCAAGGCCATCCACTACGACAAGCTCATTGCGGAGCGGGCCGACGTCGCCGTGGAGAAGGCCATCCGCGGCATGCTGCCGCACAACCGGCTCGGCCGGGCGATGGCCCGCAAGCTCAAGGTCTACAAGGGGCCGGGCCACCCCCACGAGGCGCAGAAGCCGCAGCCGCTTTCCGTCAACAAGAGCGTCGGCACCGGCGCCAGCCAAGCCAACCACGACAACTAGGAATAGGGAGAACAGATGGCTGTTGCCGAGCTGTCCCGGGCGACCGGGCGACGGAAGGAAGCGGTGGCCCGGGTCCGGCTGGTGCCGGGCGAGGGCAACTTCACCATCAACCGCTCGCGCAGCCTGGAGGACTACTTCCCGAACCTCGCCGTCCGCATGACCATCCTGGAGCCGTTCCGCCTCGTGGGCCGCGAGAAGGCCTACGACGTGTTCGCCCTCCTGGAGGGCGGCGGCAACACGGGCCAGGCCGGGGCCATCCGCCACGGTATCGCCCGCGCCCTCATCGACCTCGACCCGGAGTTGCGGATCCCGCTCAAGCGGGCGGGCATGCTCACCCGGGACTCCCGGGCCAAGGAGCGCCGCAAGTACGGACTCAAGAAGGCTCGCAAGGCACCGCAGTACTCGAAGCGGTAGTCGCCTGTTGGGCCGCTTGTTCGGCACGGACGGCGTCCGGGGCATCGCCAACCTCGAACTGACTCCGGAGCTCGCCCTCGGCCTCGGCCGGGCTGCGGCCACGGTCTTCCGGTCCCACCGTCTTATCACCCGGCCGCTTGAGGGCGGCCTCGGGCTTATCACCCGGCCGCTTGAGGGCGGCGTCGGGCGGCCCTCCGTTCTCATCGTCCGCGACACCCGGCGGTCCGGCGACATGCTCGAGGCAGCCTTGTCGGCGGGCCTGCTCTCGGCGGGCTCCGACGTCTTCGCCTGCGGGGTGCTGCCCACGCCGGCCGCGGCGTTCCTTGCCGCCGACGTCGGGGCGGACGCCGGCGCCGTCGTCTCCGCCTCGCACAACCCAGCCGCCCACAACGGGATCAAGTTCTTCGGGCCGGACGGCTACAAGCTCAGCGATGGCGAGGAGGAGAGCATCGAGGCGCTCATGGAGGCGTCCGGCGGGAACGCCGGCGCGGTGTTGGGGGCCGATGTCGGCCAGATCCTCTCGCTGCCCGACGCGGAGGACCGCTACGTCGCCCACGCGCTGCGGTGCCTTGAGGGCAGGCGCCTGGAGGGGATCAAGGTGGTGGTCGACTGCGCCAACGGGGCGGCGTTCCGCACCAGCCCCCGCGCCCTCGCCGAGGCGGGGGCGGAGGTCGTCGAGATGAACGTGGCCCCCGACGGGATGAACATCAATGTCGACTGCGGCTCCACCAATCCCAGCAGGCTTGCCGAGGCGGTGGTCCGCCTGGGCGCCGACGCCGGCCTCGCCCACGACGGCGACGCCGATCGGGTGCTGGCGGTGGACAGCCGGGGCGAACTCGTGGACGGCGACGCCATCATCGCCATCCTCGCCACCGAGCTGCACGAGGCCGGACGCCTGCCCGCCGGCCTGGTGGTGACGACGGTCATGGCCAACCTCGGCTTCCGGGTAGGGATGACGGCGGCGGGCATCGACCTTGTGGAGACGGCGGTCGGCGACCGCTACGTCATCGAGGCGATGCGCCGGCACGGCGCCGGCATCGGCGGCGAGCAGTCCGGCCACGTCATCCTCGCCGACTGCTCGACCACCGGCGACGGCCTGATCACTGGCTTGCGCCTCCTCGCCCGCATGGCGTCCACCGGCCGGCCGCTGTCCGAGCTGGCCAGGGTGGTGGAGCGGTTTCCCCAGGTGCTGGTCAACGTCCCGGTCCGGGACCGTGCAGCCCTGAGCGGCGCGGCGGGCGTCTGGGAGGCTGTCGACGCGGTCAGGGCCGAGCTGGGAGAACTCGGCAGGGTGCTCGTCCGCCCATCGGGGACGGAGGCGGTGGTCCGGGTGATGGTGGAGGCGTCGGAGGCCGCCATCGCCGAGCAGGCGGCAGCAACGATTGTCGACGCGGTGCTCCGGGACCTCGGGGACCCCGCTTCGTAAAGTCCGGGTCGATCCCCACCGATAAGCCATAAGTAAGATGCTGCAGGGGGATGCGGCGCAGGACCTCCGCCTGCGCGACGCCGAGACGCAACAAAAGGCAAGGAGAATCCGGCCATGTGCGGAATCGTCGCTGTGATGCGGCGGGGGATCGACCGCCCGGCACCCGTGGGCTCCGCCGTGCTCGCAGCGGCTGAGGAAGCCCGGGAGATCACCGCGTCGGCGCCGGCCGACCTCACGGCGCTTGCGCGGGCGCTGGACCGGGCCGGACGGCTGCTGGCCGAGATCGACGGCGACCTCCGGGGCGGCCCGGGACTGCGCTTCCTCATCGATGCTTCCGACACGGTGCCTGCGCTGGACAAGGTCATCGCCGGCCTGGAGGACGAGGTGGCGGTGATCGAGGCCGCCTTCGACCGGGCCGCCGCGACCCTTCCCGACGTGACGCCGGGCGCGGAGATGGAGTCGATCAATGCCGGGCTCGTCCGCCTGAAGGACCTGTGCTGGGCGATCCGCCACGACCGCCTCCAGACCGCAGCGGAGGTGGCAGCCCTGGCCGGGCTGTCCGCGGGTCCGGCCGCCGTCGAGGCGTATGCCGCCATCGAGACCGCCCTCTCGGCCCTCGACCGCCTGGAGTTGCGGGGCAGGGACTCGTCGGGGCTGCACGTGCTGGTCGACGGGCACGGCCTCGACCTCAGCGATCCTGCCATTGCAAAGATGCTTACCTCCCGGGGCGCCGACCGGCTCTTCACCTCCCGCTCGGTGCGCCACCCTGCCGGGCTCCTCGCCTTCGTCTACAAGGCGGCGAGCGAGATCGGCAGGCTGGGCGACAACGGGAGGGCCCTGCGCTCCGCTATCGCCACCGACGAGCTGCTGAGGATGGCCCTGCAGGCCGACGCCGTCACCGTCCTGGTGCTCGGCCACACCCGCTGGGCCAGCGTGGGGCTCATCAACGAGGCGAATGCCCACCCGCTCAACCACGAGGAGCTGGGTCGAGAGGTCGGTCACGCTCCTTACGTCGTCGGCGCCCTGAACGGCGACGTCGACAACTACAAGGAACTTGTCGAGCGCTACGGCCTCAAGATTGCCGACGAGATCACCACCGACGCCAAGGTCATCCCTGCCCTCGTCTCGCGCCGCCTCGACACCGGCTCGCCACTGGAGGAGGCGTTCCGCGAGACCGTGGGCGAGTTCGACGGGTCCGTGGCCATCGGTGCCGTGGCTGCGCAGAGTCCCGGCAGGCTGATGCTGGCGATGCGCGGCAGCGGCCAGGCGCTCTACGTCGGTGTCGCGCCGGGCCAGTTCGTCGTGGCGAGCGAACCCTACGGCGTCGTCGAGGAGTGCCCACGGTCGCTGCGGATGGACGGCGAGTCCACGGTCGACGGCGACGGCAATCCGGTGCCCCCTGGCCAGATCGTCATCCTCGACGCCACCCTGGCCGGCGACGAGGCCGGGATCACCCGCCTCTCGTACGACGGCAGCCCGTTGCCGGTGTCCCCCGGGGAATTCCGCACCGCCGAGATCACCACCCGCGACATCGACCTGCGGGGCTACCCGCACTTCCTCCGCAAGGAGATCGAGGAGTCGCCGGTGTCGCTGCGCAAGACCCTCCGGGGCCGCGTGAAGCAGGTAGACGGGCGGTACTCGGTGAAGCTCCCGCCCGAGACGCTGCCGCCGCAGGTGGCCGAGCGCCTCGCGAACGGCAGCATCCGCCACGTGCTGGTCATCGGGCAGGGCACGGCCGCGATCGCCGGGTTGGGCGTCGCCGCCGCGGTCGGCGAGGCGCTGGCCCCCATCGGCCTGCCCGTGCGCGCCCTCCCGGCAACCGAGCTGTCCGGGTTCGAGCTCGCCGGCAACATGGCCGACATCCTCGCGATCGCCGTCAGCCAGTCCGGGACCACCACCGACACCAACCGCACCGTGGATCTCATCCGCTCCCGGGGAGCTGCGGTCATCGCCATCGTCAACCGCCGGGGGAGCGACCTCAGCCACAAGGCGGACGGCGTCTTCTACACCTCGGACGGCCGGGACGTGGAGATGAGCGTTGCCTCCACCAAGGCGTTCTACGCGCAGGTGGCCGCTGGGCAGCTGCTCGCACTCGCCCTGGCCGACGCCGCCGGCTGTGGGAACCCGGCCAAGGCCCACGAGCTCCTGTCGGGTCTGGTCGCCCTCCCGGAGGCGATGGGACGGGTCGTCGCCCAGGAGGCGCACATCGCCGAGCTGGCCGCCCGCCATGCGTCCCGCCGCCGGTCCTGGGCGGTGGTCGGCAACGGCCGGAACCTCATCGCCGCCCACGAGGTCCGGATCAAGCT
>JAOPZY010000250.1 GCA_025963875.1 Actinomycetota bacterium | reverse complement strand
GGCGGCGCACACTGGGGCAAGATCCTCGACTCCCTGTCGTGGGTACGGCTGACCTTCGTCGATGTGTTCGGCGCCGGACACTCGTTCCAGGTGCCGGCCCGCCTGTTCCTCGAGGCGGTCGACGGCGGCGTGCCGTTCGACGGCTCGGCCCTGGAGGGTCGTTCCCGCCTGGTGGAGAAGGACATGCGGCTGAAGGCCGACCCCGGCACGCTCCGCCGGATCGACGAGCGCGTGGGCAGGGCGGTCTGCAACGTGATGACGGCCGACGGCCGGCCGTGGCTCGGTGACCCGAGGACCGCCCTGCAGCGGGTCGTCGACGACCTGGGCGAGCTGGCGGCGGGCTACACCGCCGGCGCCGAGATGGAGTTCTACCTCCTCGACGGGACCCGTCCCATCGACGAGGCCGGCTACTTCAACGACGCCGACAGCGTCGGCATCTCGCTGGTGCGGGAGGCCGCGGACCAACTCTCCGCCTTCGGGGTCGACGTCGACGGTTGCCACCTCGAGTCGGGACCGGGCCAGTACGAGCTCGACCTGGCTCCCGCCGCCCCGGTTGCGCTGGCAGATGGGCTGGTCCTGGCGAAGCGCGTCATCCGGGGTGTCGCCTCCGCCGCCGGGCTTCGGGCGACGTTCATGCCCCAGCCCCTTGCCGGGGAGGCCGGCTCGGGGATGCACCTGCAGCAGCGGGTCGCGGGCAAGCTCTTCAAGGGCGACGGCATCCTCGACGAGGAGGGCCGGGCCTTCGTGGCGGGCCAGCTCTACCACGCCCGTGGGCTCTCGGCCCTGGCGGCGCCGACCGTCAACTCCTACAAGCGCCTTGCGTCCGGCGGCGAGGCCCCGGGGGCCGTGGTCTGGGCGCACGTGAACCGGGGGGCGCTGATCCGGTTGAGCTCGTACAAAGGTCCGGAGGCATCGGTCGAGTTCCGGGCCTCCGACCCGCTGGCGAACCCCTACCTCTTGATTGCAGGCCTCATGGCCTCGGCCGCCCACGGCCTGGAGAAGCAGCTCGAGCTGCCGCCGCCGATGGAGGAGGACCTGGCAGGCTTCGACCCGGCCGGGAGCGACTCGGTCCGGTTCGAGTCCCTGCCCCGGGGCCTCGACGAGGCGCTCGACGCCCTGCTGGCCGACGACATCCTCGTGGACACGTTCCAGGACCAGCTCCTCAGCCTGCTGGTGGACGGCCGGAGGGCGGAGGTCGTGGCCTACGAGACGCAGATCACCGGCTGGGAGCTGAACCGGTACCTGGACGAATCGTAGGCCCACGGGGGCCGACGGGCCGGGAACTTAGTCGTCTATCGCGCGTAGGTGCGATATCTGCTCCGAACATCGAAAACAGGCCTCTTTTTGTCGGTACCCCTCCTCATACTAGTGCACATGAACGATGCACTATATGATCTTGTCGCTGCACAACATGGACTGATCTCTCGTGGGCAAGCGCTGCGAGCAGGTGTGTCGCCCGGTCAGTGGGGCCACATCACCCGGGGCGACGACTGGCGGCGCGTGCACACCGGCGTCTACCGGCGCCTCGGAGCCCCCGAGACATTTGAGCAGTCCCTCATGGCGGGCTGCCTCCACGGTGACGCCGTCGTCTCGCACCGGGCGGCCGGAGTGTTGTGGCGGCTCCCGGACATCGAGCCGGTACTCGAGCTGACCATCCCCCAGCGCCGGCATTTGGCCCTGAAGGGCTTCGAGGTACACAGGACCTCCTTCCTCCAGCCAGTGGACCGCACGCACCGCAGCGGGATCCCGGTGACGTCGCTGCCGCGCACCGTGATCGATGTCTCCCTCGAGGTTCCCTCCCTCCGGCCCGCGCTGGTCGACCATGTGGTCGCCACAAGGAAAGTGCCGCTCCAACTCCTCGTCGATCGCCTCACGGCGATGGGTCTCCGGGGTCGAGGGGGAGCCGGGGAGCTGATGGGTCTCCTGCAGGAGCGCCAGGGCAGGAGTCGCCACGTGGACAGCGGCCTGCAGCGCAGGCTCGAGAAGATAGCTCTCGACGGGTATCGGGCGGGACTCCTGCCGCGACCGTACTTCGAGTACCCGGTCCAGCTCTCGGATGGTCGGTGGAAGTACCCGGACGTCGGCTACCCGCCGCCGATCTCAGTCGGCTTCGAGGCCCTCAGCTACCTGCACCACTCGACACTTCCCGACTGGGCCGCCGACTGCGAGCGCAACATCGACCTCTTCGGCGAAGGGTGGGTGATTGTTCCGGTCACCGAGATCCAGGTGCGGGACCCGGTGCGACTCGTCGCCAGCATGGCCCGGATCATCGCCGCCGTAGAATCCCGCCGGCGTTGATCACAAGCGCGCAGGATGCCGAACTTGGTCGCCTGTCGCGCACCGGCGCGCGCTGGGCGACTAAGTTCGGGCGGACCCCACCAGCTCGGGGGCCGGCGGGCGGTGCTTCGGCATCAGGTCGAGGCGGTAGGGCACCGCCGAGACCACCACGGACGGCTCGAAGAGGAAGGCCTCCTTCAGCACGAGTGAGGTGTGGTTGTGGAGCAGGTTGTGCCACCACTTCCGCACGACGAACTCGGGGATCACGATTGTCACGTAGGTGTGGGGATCGGCGTCGAGGACGCCCCGCACCCACTCGACGGCGGGCCGGGTGATCTGGCGGTACGGGGATGCCAGCACTTCCAGGGGGGTCCTCGGGACCAGCTGGTTCCACTCCGCCACGATCTTCTGCGACTCGACGGGGTCGGTCTCGACGTGCAGGGCGTGGAGTTCGTCGCCTCCCAGCGAGCGGGCGTAGCGGAGTCCGCCGAGGCTGGCGTTGTGGACCGCCGAGACGAGGACCACCACGACGTGGCGCCAGGGCCTCCCGCCGGGCTGGGAGGCGGAGCGGGCGGCGCGCACGCCCGGCTCGAGGTCCTCGTAGCCGGCGTGGTGGGCGAGGTTGGTGACCACGACGCCCGACTCGGCCAGGAGTGCCTGCTTCAGCCGCTGGATGCGCCGCTGGCGGATGATGTGGCGGACGCCGAGCTCGGTGATCGTCTCGGGGATGATGACGTTCAGGACCTCGCCCGTCCCGACCTCCTTGCGCACCTTCCTCACATACGACTTGAGGGCATTAGCCCCCTCTCCCTCGGCGAGGACAACCTCCCTGACCTCGTCGCCGACGGGCGGGCTCTGGAGGAAGTCCAGGTAGTCGTCGCCCGGCGAGGCGAGGTGGACGATCCGGATCTCCGTCGGGAAGACCCGCTGGGCATAGGCCAGGGCGGAGCGCATGTTCGCGTCGTCGCCGGTGTCGGGGATGATCACCCGCTGCCGGGGGAAGTCCATCGCACAGCGGCGTGAGTCCTGCCGGAGCAGCTCGCCCGCCTCCTTGTAGTGGTGGTGGATCGACAGCAGCCCGGCGAGGGCGACCGGAATGATGACGAGGATCACCCAGGCCCCGTCGGTGAACTTCGTGTAGGCGATGATCAACGTCATGAGCGCGGTGATCACCGCGCCGAAGGCATTGATCACGATGCCCCGGCGCCAGCCGGGCTCCCGTTCTCGCCGGTGGTGCACGACCATGCCGGCCTGGGAGAACGTGAACGAGGTGAACACGCCGATGGCGTAGAGCGGGATCAGCCGCGTGACGCTCGCCTTGAAGACGATGACCAGCACCGCGGCGAAGGCTGCCAGGACGACGATCCCGTTGGAGAAGACCAGACGGTCGCCGTACCGGGTGAGCTGGCGGGGCAGGAACCGGTCGGCGGCCAAGAAGCTGGCGAGCCGCGGGAAGTCGGCGTAGCTGGTGTTGGCCGCCAGCACCAGGATCAGCATGGTCGATGCCTGCAGCATGAAATAGAGCAGGGTGCCGAGCGCCCCGTGGCCGAAGACGGCCTGGCCCACCTGGGCAAGCACGGTTTTGGCGCCCTTGGGGTCGGGGGCGACGTGGAGGCGGGCGGTCAGCACCGACAGCCCGAGGAACATGATGCCCAGGAGGCTGCCCATCCACATGAGGGTGGTCCGGGCGTTCTTCCACTCCGGGGCCTTGAACGCAGGGACCCCGTTGGAGATGGCTTCGACACCGGTCACGGCCGCGCCTCCGGAGGCGAAGGCGTGCAGGATGACGAACAGGCCGACGTTTCTCAGCTCTTCGTGGACGAACGTGAGGTTGGCGGCGACCGGGTGCAGCCCGCCGGTGGCGAACCGGTACGCGCCGGCGACGAACAGAACGCCCATCATGGCGATGAAGAAGTAGGTCGGGACCGCGAACATCCGCCCCGCCTCCTTCAGTCCTCGGAGGTTGCCCCACGTGAGGATGATGATGAACGACAGGGAGATGACCACCCGGAACGGGAACAGGCTGGGGAAGGCGGAGACCAGGGCCGCCGTGCCCGCCGACACGGACACCGCCACGGTGAGGATGTAGTCGGTCAGGAGGGACACACCCGCCACCTGGGCCGGGAGCAGGCCGAAGTTGTCCCGGGTGACGATGTAGGCGCCGCCCCCCTGCGGATAGGACTTGATGGTCTGCCGGTACGAGAAGAGCAGGATCGCCAGGACGCCGAGCAGCGCGAGGGTGATCGGCACGACCAGGGCGAAGATGCCGATGGCGGTCGCCTTCACGAGGACGTTGAGGATCTCCTCGGTGGCATAGGCCGACGACGAGAGGTTGTCGCTGGCGAACACCGCCAGGGCGGTCGGCTTGCCGAGGCGTTCGTGGACGAGGCGCTCGGTGGACAGCGGCGTTCCGACGACGAGGCGCTTCAGCCGCTGGAAACGCTGGGGCCTCCTCGGGCGGAGGGAGCTGCGGGTGGAGGCCGGGGGCTCGATGTCCCGAGCAGCCCGCTCCAGCTCGCGAGCGCGAAGGTCCAACTCCTCGTCCGGGGGCGTCCTCACTGCACTGCCCGGCTATTTACCGGGCCAAATACCTCAGGCTCCCGGAAGGCCTGGAAGCTGCAATGAAAAGGACAAAGTGGGCTCATAGTTCGCGAGCCCAGTATAGGTAGCTGCTAAAGAAGTTGTAAAGATTGGCTGAGGCCTGAACTCAGTGCTCGGCGGTGGCCTCCGCGGGGGCGTCGTCGGGGATCAGGTCGAGGCGGTACGGCACCGCCGCGACGACGACCGAGGGCTCGAACAGGAACGTCCGCTTCAGGACGAGCGGGGTGTGGTTGTGCAGCAGGTTGTGCCAGAACTTCCGGACCACGAACTCGGGGATGACGATGGTGACGTAGGTCCGGGGATCGGCGTCCAGCTTCGCCCGGACCCATTCGAAGGCGGGGCTGGCAATGGCGCGGTAGGGCGAAGGCAGCACCTCGAGGGGGACGCGCCCGCCGACCGCCTCGTCCCAGTCCGCCACCAGCTGCGGGGTCTCCTTCGGGTCGGTCTCGACGTGGAGGGCGTGGATCTCGTCCGCGCCGAGGGAGCGGGCATACCGCAGGCCGTTGACGCTCGCGTTGTGCGCGCCGGCCACCAGCACCACCGCCACGTGGCGCCAGGGCAGGTAGTCGGCACCCGTGCCCCGCTGCGCCCGCTCACCTGGCTCCAGGTCCTCGTAGCCCTTGTGGTGGACGAGGTTGGTCACCACGACGTCGGGCTCGGCCAGCAGTGCTGCCTTGAGTCGCTGGAGACGGCGCTCCCGCACGATGTAGCGGAGCCCGAAGTTGGCGACGGTCTCCGGGATGATCACGTTCAGGACCTCTCCCGGGCCCACCTCGCGCCGCACCTTCCGCACGTAGGAGAGAAGGGCCTGCTTCGGGTTCCCTTCCGACAGCGCCACTTCCCGCACCTCGTCGCCACAGGGCTCCTCGAGCAGGAAGTCGCCGTAGTCGGCGCCGGGGACGGCCAGGCGGACCAACCGGATCTCGGTGGGGAAGACCCGGTGGGCGTAGGCAAGTGCCGAGCGGAGGCAGACGCCGGCGGCGCTGCCGCCGAAGACGGGGATGATCACGCGCTGGCGGGGGAAGTCCAGGGGCGGCCGGCGGCGGGGATCGCGCAGGATGCGGCCTGATTCCTGGTAGTGGTGGTGCACCCGCAGGAGCCCCGACAGTATGAGGGGGATTGCGATGAGGATCACCCAGGCACCCTGGGTGAATTTCACCGCGGCGATGATGACGGTCATCACCCCGCTCACCAGGGCCCCGAGGCCGTTGATGAACATGCCGGTCCGCCACCCGGGTTCCTTCAGGCGGATGTGGTGCACCGCCATGCCCGCCTGCGAGAACGTGAAGGACGTGAAGACCCCGATCGCGTAGAGGGGGATCAGCGCACTCACGCTCGCCTTGAAGACGATCACCAGCACCGCCGCGACCGCGGCCAGCGCAATGATGCCGTTGGAGAACACCAGGCGATCGCCGTAGCGGGTGAGCTGCCGGGGCAGGAAATGGTCCCCTGCGTGGAAGCTCGCGAGCCGGGGGAAGTCGGCAAAGCTGGTGTTCGCCGCCAGCACCAGGATCAACATGGTCGCCGCCTGCAGCAGGAAGTACAGGAGGGTGCCGAAGCCCGTGTGCCCGAAGATGCCCTGGGCGACCTGCGAGATGACCGTCTTGGCACCGGTCGGGTCGGGGATCACCCGTAGCCGGGCGGCCAGGAACGACAGGCCGAGGAACATGACGCCGAGGAGGAAGCCCATCACCATCAGGGTGGACCGGGCATTCTTCCACTCGGGTGGCCTGAAGGCCGGGACCCCGTTGGAGATCGCCTCGACCCCCGTCACCGCGGCCCCGCCGGAGGCGAAGGCCTTGAGGATGACGAAGAGGCCGACGTACCGCAGCTCCTGGTGGGGGAAGGTGGGAATGGGGTGGATCCCGCCGGCGAACAAACGGTAGATGCCGGCCGTGAACAGCACGCCCATCATCCCGATGAAGAAGAAGGTCGGCAGGGCGAACATCCGGCCGGCCTCCTTGACGCCGCGGAGGTTGCCCCACGTGAGAATGAGGATGAAGGCGAGCGAGATCGGCACCCGGTACGGGAACAATCCGGCAAAGGCGGATGTCAGCGCGGCGGTGCCGGCCGAGACCGAGACCGCAACGGTCAGGATGTAGTCGGTCAGCAGGGCGACGCCAGCGATCTGGGCCGGCAGCAGGCCGAAATTGTCCCGGGTGACGAGGTAGGCGCCGCCGGCCTGGGGATAGGCCTTGATGGTCTGGCGGTACGAGAACAGCAGGATGCCGAGCACGGCCAGGAGCGCCAGCGTGATGGGCACGACCATGACGAAGACGCCGATGGCGGCGTACTCGACCAGCACCCGGATGATCTCTTCCGTGGCGTAGGCCGACGACGACAGGTTGTCGCTGGCGAACACCGCGAGGGCAGTCGGCTTGCCCAGGCGTTCGTGGATGAGGCGTTCGGTAGAGAGGGGACTGCCGACGACCACCCGCTTGATGCGGCGGAACGTCGTGGAGACAGGAGGCCGGGCAGGAAGGGCTGGACGGTCGGCAAGCCCCGTCGCCGGGCCTGTCGGGGGGGTTACGTCGGGCAGCGCGGAATCCTTCACCGCGTCAGTTGTACCGCGACACCCAGCCCAGCGCGCGTATGGATTTCGTCAAGAAATGTAACGTGACTATTTGCGAAACATAAATGTTCCCCCCCAGGCGTGTATCGTTTGCCTGTGCATGCGGTGATCGTGGGATGCGGGCGTGTCGGCGCCGAGCTGGCGGACGCCTTGACGCAGCGCAACTTCTCCGTGTCCATCATCGACAAGAACCCTGCGGCCTTCGAGCACCTGCACCCAGGCTTCGGGGGGAAGACCCTCGTGGGACCCGGCTTCGATCGGGACATCCTGGAGGAGGCCGGCATCAAGGAGGCCGACGTCTTCATCGCCGTAACCAACGGCGACAACTCCAACATCGTCTGCGCCCGTATCGCCAAGGAGCACTACGGCCGCCGCACCGTGGCGGCCCGCATCTACGACCCCCGCCGGGCCCAGATCTACGAGCGCCTCGGCATCCCCACGGTCGCCACCGTCGCCTGGACGACCGACCAGGTGCTGGCCAGGGTCATGCCCCCGTCCGAGGCGATCCTCGGCACCATCGGCTCCGGCGCCGTCGTGGCCATCGGCGTCGAGGTGCCCGATGCCGCCGCGGGAGCCCGGGTGTCCGAGCTCAACGTGCCGGGCAGGATCCTCGTCACGGCCGTCACCCGCTTCGGTCAGACCGAGGTTGCGGAGCCCCGCCTCATCCTGCAGGAGGGGGACTTCCTGAACCTCGTCGTCATGCGGGGGGAGCTGGGCAAGCTCTCCGAGCACCTCGCCAGCCGCGGCAAGGCGCTCAGGGTATGAAGGTCGCCATCGCCGGGGCCGGCAAGGTGGGCCAGTACATCGCCGCCGACCTCGTCGAGCACGGCCACGATGTCATCATCCTGGAGCAGGACTCCGACGTGATCCGGCGGGACTCGGGGAAGGTGCCCTGCACGTGGATCCACGCGGATGCCTGCGAACCGTTCGAGCTCCAGGGCATCGGCCTCGACACCTGCGACGTCATGGTGGCGGCCACCGGCGACGACGAGGACAACCTCGTCGTGTCGCTGCTCGCCAAGCAGGAGTACGCGATCCCCCGGGTGCTCGCCCGAGTGAACCACCCGAAGAACCACTGGATGTTCAACGAGTCGTGGGGCGTCGACGCGGCAGTCAGCCCGCCGCACCTGCTCACCGCCCTGGTCGAGGAGGCCGTCTCGGTGGGCGACCTGGTCCGGCTCCTCCGCCTCGAAAAGGGCAAGGTGTCGCTGGTCGAGGTGACCCTCAGCGACCGGTCGTTCGCGGTGGGCAAGCTCATCGGCGAGCTCGGCATGCCGCAGGACTGCGCGGTCGTCGCCGTGGTCCGCAACGAACACGTCATCGTGCCCCGGGACGAGACGCCGCTCATTGCCGGCGACGAGCTGCTGTGCATCGCCGCGGCGGAGGCCGAGACCGCAATCGAGGAGCTCCTGAGCGGGAGGCCGCCCGGAAGGGACGGGTCCTCGCCGGACGGGCGGGCCGATCGTGCGCCCGAGCTGTCATCTGACGGCGTCTGAACGACCCGCCGGACACTAGCCCCTGACAACGGAACTTAGTCGTCCTTCGCGCGCCGGCGCGCGATTGCCGACTAACCTCTCTGGCTAGGCCGTCGGGGAGCCATTGCCATGAAGACTCGCCTTCGCATCCCGCACGTTCTTGCCGTTGAGATCCCTCGGCCTCATGTCGTGCGCGTGACGTTCGATGATGGTCTCGTCAGGGAGTGGGAGTTCATGCCGGGACGCCATGCGGGCACCGTCTTCGAGCCCTTCGACGATCCCGACTTCTTTCGTCAGGCTCGAGTGGACCCCGAGTCTCGCACCGTCGCGTGGCCCAATGGAGTCGACCTCGATCCCGTCGTGTTACATGGAGACCTCGCCGCCGCCAATGGTGGCCACTTTCGTGACGTCACCGACGTGACGGACGCCAGACAGTTCGGCTAGGCCCGGCTGGGAGAGGTCTAGCTCCCGTTGTCTCCCGGCCTGCCCAGCAGTTGGTAGGTCGGGTGGAGGATCTCCAGTTTTCCTGCGCCGGGGCTGCCCACCGTGCCCTCGAACATCACCCGCTCCCCCAGGTCGAGCCCGCCGATGCGGTGGTGGCCGAACCAGACCCCACTGATCTCCCCGGTGCCGTCGGAGATGGTGATCTCGAGCCGGATCGTGTCGGGGCGGGGGACGAGCTTGATGCTCTCGACGATGCCGGCAACCCTCCCCCGGTGCCGGGGACGGCAGTCGCCGATGGCCTCGCAGCCCGGCACCTCGCCAAGGATCGCTTTCGCCCGTTCGGATGCGACCACACCGTCTCCCTTGCTGTGGTTGGAGCGCCTCAGCAGTCCCATGCCGTCAGACCTCGGGCTCCTCGCCACGCACCACCTCGAGGTTGTTGAGCCGTTCGAGGCCGGTGGTCTCGATGACCCTGGCGACGTGGCTGGAGGGATCCAGCAGTCGGAGGTTGCCTCGGCCCCGGAGAGCGCAGGCGGTGGTGATGAAGAGGTGGATGCCCGCGCTGTCCATGAATTCGAGGCCCCGCAGCTCGAGCGTGAGGTCGCCGGGGGACGCGAGCTCCGGCTCCAGCAACCGGCCGAGCTTCCCGGTGTTCGAGACGTCCAGCTCGCCGGCAAGGCGGAACATCCGGGGGCCGCCCTCGACGACGCTGAGCAACGTTCCCAGCTCGCCGTCCGTGCCGAAGACGGATCTACTCATCGCGGCTGGTGCGCGACATCAAAAGGTGCCATGGTTGAAAATCTTACGCCGATCCCTCACCTGAGGTTCTCTCCGGGGTCCTGTCCGTGCGGATCGCAGCTTCTTGCCCCGGGGGCCCTGCGGCAGATTCCAGGATCTCCGCCGCGATCACCCGGAGCTTCACGTTCAGCTTCTGGCTCGCCGAGCGCAACATCTGGAACGCCTCCTCCGGACCTAAGCGCTCCCGCTCCATGAGGATCCCCACCGCCTGATCGATAACGGCCCGGGAGTGGAGGGCATCCTCGAGCCGGCGAGTCAGCAGCGCCCGCTCGGCTTGCAGGTCGGCGAAGGCTGCGGCATTGGCGGCGGCGACCCCCGCCTGGGCGCAGAATACGTTGGCGGCGTGTCGGTCGGGGTCCGTGAAGACGCCCGACGCCCGGGCGAAGAAATTGATGGCACCCCTTCTTCCGTCGGCCGATTCCGCATCGAGCGGGACGGCCAGCACGCTCTCGATACCGGCAGCGGCAGCCACCTGGCAGAACCCCTTCCAGCGGGTCTCGCTGCGCATCGAGTCGATCTGGAATGCCTGGCCTTCTCGCAGCGCCGCCAGGCACGGCCCCTCGTCGAGGCGGTACTGCTCGGCATCCAGCTCGGCGACCGTCTGGTCGGTCGACGACGCGGTGCGGGGCGGCCCGCCGGCATCCGAGATCGTGATGCTCGCCGCGTCCGCCTGCGGCAGCAGCTCCGCGGCAAGCTGGGCGATCCGTTCCAGGGTGCTGTCGAGGGTCTGCTCTCTCAGGAGCATGTGGGACAGCACCGCCAGGCTGCGAGACAGCTCGTCCTGACCCAAACCTGTCCTTTACCAACAATCGTCCGTACGTCACGGTCAGTCTTCCCGGATCTCTCCGGCCATCCCACCTTCGGTCTGGGGTCCAGCCTCGGGTGCGGTCTGGGGCCCGGCCTCTCCGTGGGAACGGCGCCCCGTGGCGAGCAACCCCAGGCCGACGAGGACCGCACCGACGGCCCACACCAGGGTGAGGTGTTGGGTGCGGGCCGTGACGCTGCCGGCCAGCAGCGAGATGCTGAGGCCGGCGAAGAGCAGGCCGGCGACCAGGGAAACGGGATCGAGCGGGTGCCGTCGCATGGTGATCTCCTTTTGTCGTGGTTCGTTTCGTTGGGGGGCAGCGGATCAGCCTGCGGTGGACGTGACGGCCGGGGCGACGGGCGCGGGTGCCCCACCCCGGATGACCCGGATCTGGCCGACCGAGGCCTCGGCGTCGAGCACAAGGCGTGGCGAGGCGGGCTGCGCACCCGGGACGACGCTCTGGAGGGTCACGTCGATGCCGTTGCGGATCACGTCGAAGAGGTAGATGTCGCCGGCACCCGTGTGGCCACGGAAGTCAACGGCGACATCGCTGGGGATGACGACCTCGATGTCGCCCGCCGCCACCCGCACCCTGGTGTGCACCGTGGAGGTCCACGCCCCTGCCGGGAGCCGGGTCAGGTCGAGGTGAAGCTGGCCCGCCGCCAGGTGGTACTCGGGGCTGACCGCCTGCAGGGTGGCCGGGGCGTAGAGACGTTGCCCGGTGCCGCCCCGGAGCGGCACCCGCACGAGGCTGGCGGCGGCCGCCACGGGGAGGATCAGGAGGCCGGCCAGGATCAGGGAGCGGGAGCGGCCCCAGAACGCCCCGACGATCAGGCCGGCGCCGACGACGAGCAGCGCCACCGCCGGATAGACGCGGGCGGGGACGCTGACCGCGCCAATGTTGTCGAGGGCTGCGGTGAGACCCAGCACGACCAGCATGGCGGCCATCGTGTAGCGGCCGAGGAAGGACCGAGGCAAGCGAGGACGTGGCGAGCGCGCGGCGACGGGTCGAGTTGCGTAGGCGGTGCGGGGGGCGTAGCCCACGCCCGCCGCCGGCGAGTACGAAGCCGGCGGCGGCGGGGCGTCGAACGTTGGCGTGGTTGCTGCTGGCGGCGTGCCTCCGGCAAGGGGGGCAGCGGGGGGGCCAACCGGCGGCCCGCCGGCCGGTGGCCGGTGTTGCGCGTCGTTGTGGTACAGCCAGATGCCGGCGACGATCAGTGCGGCTGCCCAGAAGACCGGGGGACCCCAGGCCCGGTCGAAGAACACGAGGGCGGCGAGCACGAAGAGGACGATTGCCACCCAGGTGGGGGCTCGGCGAATGTGCTCGAGGAGTCCCTCGCCGATCGCCGCCTGCTCCCCCTCCTCGGGGATCAGGGCCCAGCCGAGGAGGTAGAGCAGGACGCCGAAGCCGCCGGGGATGCTCACGAGCACGAAGGCGATTCGGATCCACAGCGGCTCGACGCCGAGGTAGGCGGCGAGGCCGCCGGCCACGCCGGCGATCTTCCGGTCGGTGCGGCTGCGGACGAGGGGGGGCCGCGTACCGGCCTGAGGCTGCTGCCAACCCGGGTTGGGTCCGGGTGGGGTCTGGGTGGTGCTGTCCATGGGTTCCTCCTCTTGTGGTGGCTGCTGCTCGCTGTTCATTGTCGGATCATCGGCCCGAAACGGGCACGGAACCATCGGGATTCACCCCCGAAAAACCCTGAGAGAACCCTGAGCCGGGAGCCGCCGCGGCCAGCGGGAAGTCCCCGATAGGTTTCGCCCGAGCGGTGCGCGAACATCTCCTCTATGGAGACCTCACCGCGCTACGCCCCGCCGCGCAACGGATTCCTGGGCTTCGGCCTCTCCCGGAGCCCGAACCGCCGGGTCGTCGCGGGAGTCGCCGGAGGCCTCGCCGAGCGCCTGCGAGTGGACCCGGCCCTGGTGCGGGTGGCCTTCGTCATGCTCGCGCTCTGCGGCGGCGCCGGGGTCCTTGCCTATGCGGTGTTGTGGGTTTCCGTCCCCCAGGCAGAGACCCCGCTCGAGGTGCTGGACGCCGGTCCGCAGCGCGGCATTGCCGTGGCCCTGGTCCTGGCAGGGATCGTGGTCGCGCTGCGGTCGATGGGTCTCTGGGTGGGCGACGCCATCGGGACGTCGGTGGGACTCGTGGCCATCGGGATCACCATCGTCTGGCTGCGGGGCGACGACACCGAACGTGCCCGGTGGAGCCGCCTGGCCCAGCGGGCGCCGGCATCGATGCTCGAGGCGGTAGCGGAACGGGGGCCGGTCAAGGGGATCGGCAGGTTGCGGCTCCTCATCGGCCTCGCAGCCGCCTTCGGGGGCATGGTGATCTTCCTGGCCCGCAGCAACGTGCTGGAGACCCAGCCCGGCATCGTCGTGGCGGTTGTCGCCACCGCGGTGGGCGTCGGGCTCGTCGCCGGACCCTGGAGCTTGCGGCTGGTGCAGGCCCTCGGCGACGAGCGGCGGGAGCGCATCCGCTCGGAGGAGCGGGCCGAGGTGGCCGCCCACCTGCACGACTCGGTCCTGCAAACCCTGGCCCTCATCCAGCGCACGGATCAGCCTCGGGAGATGGTCGCCCTCGCCCGGAACCAGGAGCGGGAGCTGCGCGCCTGGCTGAGCGGCCGGCCACCCCTCGTCACCGGCGAGAGCGACACACTGGCCACGGCCATCGAGAAGGCGGCCGCCTCGGTGGAGCTGCAGTTCAAGGTCCCGGTGGAGGTGGTGACCGTCGGGGACACGGCGCTCGACGACCGGCTGCAGGCCATCGTGGATGCCACCCGGGAGGCCACCGTCAATGCTGCCAAGCACTCGGGGGCCGGACAGATCTCCATCTACCTGGAGGTCGAACCCGAGTCGGTGACCGCGTTCGTACGCGACCAGGGAACCGGTTTCGATCCGGGTTCGGTGGCGCCGGATCGCCGGGGCATCGCCGACTCGATCCGTGGGCGGATGCAGCGCTCCGGTGGGTCGGCGACGATCGTGACCGATCTGGACGCCGGGACCGAGGTCCAGCTCAGCATCCCGAGGGTGGCGTGACGGCGCTGGACGCCGGCGCCCCGGGCGAGGTCCGGGTGTTCGTCGTCGACGACCACCGGCTGTTCCTCTCCGGGGTCCAGGCGGAGCTCGGGGGCGAGTTCGCCCTGGTGGGGTCGGCGGGCGACGTCGAGAGCGCCATCGCCGGCATCGTCGCCGCCCTCCCCGACGTGGTGCTGCTGGACGTCCACATGCCCGGCGGCGGCGGGCGGGCCGTGTTGGAGGCGGTCCACCGCTCGGCGCCGGATGTCAAGTTCCTGGCCCTCTCCGTGTCCGATGCGCCGGAGGATGTGATCGCCGTCATCCGGGCGGGAGCCCGGGGCTACGTGACGAAGTCCATCTCCCCGGCGGAGCTGCGCAGCGCCATCCGCCGCATCCACGACGGCGACGCCGTCTTCTCGCCCCGCCTCGCCGGCTTCGTGCTCGACGCATTCGCCGGCCAGACCCCGGTGGGACCTGGAGGGGCTCCGGACGAGCTCGACCAGCTCACCCCCCGTGAGCGGGAGGTCCTGCGGCTGATCGCCAGGGGCTACGCCTACAAGGAGGTGGCGAAGGGACTCCACATCTCGATCAAGACCGTGGAGACCCACGTGTCGGCAGTCCTGCGCAAGCTCCAGCTGTCGAGCCGCCACCAGCTCACCCGGTGGGCGACGGAGCGGCGCCTGGTCTGAGGTCAGGCCTCCGGGGTCTCGTCGAGCTCGGTCGTGTCGTCAAGCGACGCCGGATGGCCGGGAAGCAGGAGGGCCGACCCCGTGGCCAGGGCCACCCGTTTTCCTTCGGCGTTCACGATCTCGGCATTGGCGATGACCAGGGAGCGGCCCTTGTGGACGACCGTCCCGATGCCCACGAGGTCCGTCCCGTCGGGCGAGATGGGCCGGAGGAAATTGACCTTGAGGTCGAGAGACGCCACCGCGCAGCCGGCCGGTGCCGTCGTCTGGATGGCGGACTGCAGCGCGGTGTCGGCGAGCATGGCGATGAAGCCTCCCTCGACGTTGCCGCTGGGGGAGCCGAGCCAGCCGTGGTTGGGGAGCACGAACGTGGCCGTCCCGGGGCCGGCCTCGGCGGCCCTGAGGCCGGTGAGATAGCTGATGGGCGACCGGGGGACCTTCTCCGCGAGGATCATCTGGAGGATCTCGAGCCCGTCGTGCGCATCCCAGAGCGCTTGGGGAAGCACCGCGCCCATGGCGGGCCGCAGCCACGGATCGCCGGCGGTGTCGGGTGGAGGGAGAAGCTCGAGCTCCTCGGCCGGGGGCAGGCCCTTCAGCTCCTGCAGCACCATGCAGCGCGACGTCCCGTGGGCGACCAGCCGCCCCGCATCGTCCTCGATGACGACCTCGGACAGCGCCATCCGCCGGCCCGGGTGCACGACCCGGCCGTGGGCGCTCAGCAACCCGCCGGTTCCGGCCACGGGCCGGACCGCGGTCAGCGAGAGTTCGGCGGTGATGTACGGCAGGGCCGGGGGAAGCTTGGTCTGGATGGCGCAGCCCAGCGGCGGGTCCGCGAGGACGGTGAGCATGCCGATGGAGATGGCGCCCTGCGGCGGCAGGAACCACGGCGACGCCGGCATCGTGAACGTCGCCGTGCCGTCGCCGACGTCGCCCATCTCGATGCCGGTGAGATGCGCCAACGGGGGCACGGGGACGTAGCCCTTCTTCCAGGCGAGGATCTGGTCCATCCCGGAGAGGCTGAAGAGGGCCGGGGGCATGACATCTCCCCGGACGGGTTCCTGCCAAGGCTCCACCAGTGCGGCCATACCCGACGCCATCATAGGCGGCGACCGTCCACAGTGTCAGGTCCCTCGGCGGGGGGGCCACTTGGCCCCCAAGCGCCGAACTTTGGGTCAAAAGGACCAAAAACGGGCCCTTTTGACCCAAAGTTCATGTCCGATTCCGTGGCCCTAGCTTGTCACTAGGAGGCGAACATCCCGAGACGGGTGAGGCGAGGCCCATAATTCTGTCGCCGCCGACCGCCCGCTTCCGGCGGGGGCTCCGCGACCGGTAGAGGGCCCGACCTCATTCCCAGGAGAGCCGCGGGTTGCGGTTGAAAGTGGCGGCCTCGGATTGATCGGGACAGGCGTCCCCCCGGGCCCTGGCAGGGTAACGCTGCTCGTCGGCGTAGGTGTTGGTGCTTGCGCTGGCGTTGCTTTCGCCGCTGAACAGCCGACCAGAACCAGCGCCGCTGCAATCAGGGCTCTCACGCATCCTCTTGTCCTCTCACCACTTTGCCTCTGGAAGGCTCGGAAGCCATGCAAACCACCGGGAAACGATGAGCAACCGTTTGGCTGCTCAGGGGATGGTTTGGTGCTGGTGGTGGGAGAAGGATTCGAACCTTCGAAGGCTGAGCCAACGATTTTACAGACCGCTCCCTTTGGCCACTTGGGTATCCCACCTGGTGGAGCGACGCAGGTTACCGCAACGCTGCGCTGACTAGGAT
>JAOPZY010000241.1 GCA_025963875.1 Actinomycetota bacterium | reverse complement strand
GTCTTGTGGTCGAGGCGGAGCACGTCGCCGATCCGGAGGCCGACGATGTCGCCGGCGGGGATGGGTGAGGGCTTGAGGTGCACGGAGAGATCGACATCCACGTGCGAGAGCTGGGAGCTCATCCCTGCGGCGAAGGGAAGCTCCACAGGTGGCTCCTGCCCTGCGCCGGGATCGAGCAGCTCGAACGCCGCTCGCAGCGTCGTGACGGGGTAGCAGAGACTGAGGACGGCGTCCGGCATGGGTGCGCCCGGGAAGGTGAGGACCAGTGGCAGCACCAACGTCATGTCGGCCGCCGGGATGACCCGGAGCAGGGCGGGGTTGGTCTCGATGGCGGTGAGGGAGGGCCGGATGGCCACCACGGGTTCGAACGCCTCGGTGAGCGGCACGAGGAGGGGCTGGAGGAAGTCGGCGATCAGCAGCATCTCCAGGTCCGTGGGGACGCGCGCGGGACAGGCTCGGCCGTCGCCGCCCATCAGGCGGTCCACGAGGCACAACGCCGCCTGCCCGGGCATCGCGATGACGAGGGCCCCGGGGAGCGGGTCGAGACTGACGGGGGCGACGATGCACGGCACCGCGATGCGGGTGGCGAAGGAGCGGTAGGGGCGCTGCTGGGCGTCGGTCGCCGACACCTGTACCAGGGTGCGGAGCGCGTTCCCGGCCCGGCGGCCGACCTCGCGCGAGAAACCCCGGTGGAGCTCCCGGATGATGCCGACCTGCTCCGGCGTCAGGACGTCGGAGCGGCGGAGCTCGAACCACGGACGATCGTCGGCGCGCGTGACCGTGGCGGGATGGGCCTGGCCGGGCGCAGCCCCGCCTGCCTCCAGAATTCCGGTCTCCAACGGTGTCGCCTCCCAAGCTCGGGCATCACGGCCTTCATTTGGGGTAGTCGGCCGCGACGTCGCCTAGTCAAGGGGAACCGGCTACGAAGTGGGACGCCCGTCTACTGCACGATGAGCTCGGTGAGCAGTACCTTGACGACCGAATCCTTTCCGAAGAGCTGCTGGGCCTGGTCGGTGAGCTGGGTCCGCACGTCTTCCTGGCCGGTCGTCGACAGCAGCCTCGCTGCGGTCCAACCGGCGAGCTTGCGGACCGTCGCGTCTTTCAGCAAGGGCATCTCGGGCGTGAATTTCTCGGCGGTCCCGGTCGGGCCAAGCTCGACCGCGAGGCCCACGAGGGCGTAGCGCCCCGGATCTGCGAGGTTGATCGTCATGGTGCCCAGGTCGATCACCACCCCCGGCGTTGGCGTCGGGGCGGGGGTCGCCGTCGCCTTGCCGCTGGCCTTGCCGCCCGAAAGGACGGTGAACTTCGCCCCGATCCCGGCGACCAGCACGACCACGAGGATGATGATGATCTTGCCCTTGCCCTTTTTCTTGACGTCCCCCTCCTGGGCGGCGGCTTTGTCTTTTGCCATGGTGACTCCTGTCTTTCCTGGTCGTTAGGGTGCGGCGGGGGTGGATGGATCGGTGAGGATCACGATCTCGACCCGCCGGTTGGCGGCCCGGCCCTCGGGCGTCGCGTCGGAGGCTGCCGGGTGGAATTCGCCGTAGCCGGCGGCCGAGAGCCTGGTCGGGGTGATGGCGTAACCGCTCTGGAGGATCTGCAGGACTGCCACCGCGCGGTCGGTCGAGAGGTTCCAGTTGGTGTAGCCGTTGCTGTTGAGCGGGACGTTGTCGGTGTGGCCCTCGATCAGCACCGGGTTCGAGAGCCGCGCGAGCGTGCTCCCGATGGCGCCGATGATCCGCTCGCCCGAGGGGCTGATGTGCGGCGAGCCCGAGTCGAACAGGACGTGGTCGGTGGCGATGGTCGCGACGAGCCCACGACTTTCGACGGTGAAGGTGACCGCGCTGCCGAAGCCCTGTGCCTGCAGGCCCTGCTGGATGTGGTAGGCCACCGCTGCCAGGTCCGACTGCCCGGCATGGACGCCCGGGGTGATACCCCCGCTGAGGACCGCGGTCGTGGCCCCGCTGGAGGCACCGGCGAGGGCCGCCCTGGTGACGGCGCTGATGGCCGAGCCAGTACCCGCGCCGCCGGCCGAGCCGGCAGACGAGCCCGTGGCCGAGACGCCGGACCCCCCGACGGCTGCCGACCCGGACTTGGCGTTGCCGACGCCGGTGCCAGCACCGACGATGCTCGGGCCACCCTTGAGGATGCCGGTGTTCGCGGCCGCAGCGTTGCCGAACGGTCCCAGGCCCTTCAGGAACTCCTGGAACTTCTTCTGGTCCGAATGCGAGATGCCGTAGAGGGCAATGAAGAACGCCATCAGCAGGGTCACGAGGTCCCCGTACGTGATCAGCCAGCGCGAGTCGGCCCCGCCGCCACCGGACATCAGGCGGCCACCGGCGGAGCTGCCGACTTGCCGGCCCGGCCGGTGTGTCCCTTGCGCAGTTCCGGGCTGAGGCGTGCCTCCAGCCGCTCCACCAGGATGCGGCTGGCCATGCCCTCACGGATACCGAGGACGCCCTCGATGGCGATGCGGCGCACGGCGACCTCCGCGTCGTGCAGGCGGTTCAGCTTCGTGCCGATCGGCATGAAGAAGAGGTTGGCAGCGATGACGCCCCAGAGCGTGCCGAGCAGCCCCAGCGCCATCCCCTTGCCGAGCTTGGTCGGGTCGGACAGGTCGCGCAGGACGCCGATGAGCCCCACGATGGTGCCCATGAGCCCGAAGGTGGGGGCGAACCCGCCCAGGGTGAGGAAGAACTGTGCCATGTCGTGGTGGCGGTGGGTCAGCGACTCGATCTCGACCTCCAGGACCTCCCGGACCTGCTCGCCGTCGACGCCATCGATGACAAGCTGCAAACCGGTCTTGAGGAAGGGGTCCTCGAGCTTGCCGATCTCGCTCTCCAGGGCCAGCATGCCCTCCTTGCGGGCGACGTCGGCGAAGTGGGCGAACGTGGTGACCAGCTCGTCGGGGTCGGGGACCTTGCCCTTCAGCGCCACGCCGAGCACCTTCGGGATGCGCTTCCACTCCTTGGTCTTGTAGGCGATGAAGGTGGCGCCCAGGCTGCCGACGAACACCAGGATCATCGGCGAGGGGGCGATCAGGGCCATCATGTTGATCTTCTCGAGGACCGCGGCAAAGAGGAGTGCCCCCAGTGCCAGGAACATGCCGATGGCGACGGGAGCCATCAGCGATCCCCCCCGACCGGGCGCCGCACGGAGGCCCGGGAACCGGCCTTCGACTCGGCCTTCGGGTCAGAATTCGCTCCGGAATTCGCTCCGGAATTCGCTCCTGCGCCGGCGACGGGGAACTGCAGGACCTCGCCGCCCTCGCTGCGCGAGCGCAGTTCGTCGGTGGCTGCGAGCACCGAGGCCCGGTACACGCGTGCCCGGTCGACGATCATCTGGGGCGGGTCGGCGACGACAATCTTGCGCCCGTCCACCAGGGTGAGGACCGTGTCCGGCGTCGCTTCAATCGACTCGATCAGGTCTTCGTTGATGAACATGGGCTCGCCGCGGAGCCGGTGGACAAGAATCAAGCGAGCACCTCCTTGTGCGGTTTGTTGGTCTGGCTGGGCAGAGCAGCTTCCGTGCCGCTCGTTGATTAGCAAGGTCGGACGAACGGCCCCTGACTTAAGAGCACACCGGACCCGGCCGGAGGGGCCCGGCCCCGCGGCCCCTCCGGTGTCAGAAGATCGAGCTGCTACCGCTTGAGGCTCACGAGGTCGTTCAGCATCTCGTCCGAGACGGTGATCACGCGTGAGTTGGCCTGGAAGCCACGCTGGGCGATGATCATGTTCGTGAACTCCTGAGCGAGGTCCACGTTGGACATCTCGAGGGCGCCTGCGGACAGCGCCCCACGGTTCCCGCTCCCGGGCGTGCCGGTCAGCGCCAGCCCCGAGCCGACCGAGGAGGTGAACTCCGAGTTGCCGATCCGCACCAGCCCAGCCGGGTTGGCGAACGTCGCCGTGGCGATCTGTCCCAGCACGGAGGTCAGGCCGTTGGAGAACTGGCCGGTGATGGTGCCGTCATCGGACACCTTGACTCCCTGGAGGTTGCCGATGGGCATGCCGTCCTGGCTGATGATCTGGATGGTGGAACCGCCGCCGTACTGCACCAGCGGGGTAGCTCCCGCGAGGCTGACGTTGAAGGCCATGGGGTCGGCACCGGGTGGCGTGAATCCCGACACCGCCAGGGTTCCGGCGGAGGTGAGCAGGCCGTTCGTCCCGAACGTGAGGCTCGCCGGGGTCAACGTCGTGGCGGAGCCGTCCAGCGTGGCCGCGGCACTCCAGGCGTTGTCCGCCGTCTTGGTGAACGCGACGGCGAGCGTGTGCACTTTGCCGATGGAGTCGTAGACGCTGATCGACTTGTTCACCGTCGTCCCGACCGCCACGTCCGCCGCGAGGTTACCGCCGATCTCGACGGTGGACGTGGTCTTGGACGGAAGCACCTGGCCGGTTGGGACGGAGACCGGGGCGAGGGCGGTGTTCGTGTCCACCTTGCCGGTGGCGTCCGCCACCCAGCCCATGACCTTGGAGCCGTCCGACGTCACGAGGCTTCCCCCGTTGTCGAAGCTGAAGGCGCCGGCCCGGGTGTAGATCTGGGCAGTCCCATGCTGGACGACGAAGAAGCCATCGCCTTGGATGGCCAGGTCGGTGGCACGCCCCGTCACCTGGCTGGCGCCCTGGGTGAAGATGGGGTCGATGGCGGCCACCTTCACGCCGAGGCCGAGCTGCAGCGGGTTGATGCCTGCCGCCGGGCCACGGAGCACCTGCGTGAGGGCCTCCTGGAAGGTGACCTCCGAGGCCTTGTACCCGGCCGTGTTGACGTTGGCGATGTTGTTGCCGACCACGTCCATCATCGTCTGGTGGGAACGCAGCCCCGCGACACCGGAAAACATTGAGCGCATCATCTTTGAAGCTCCTAGCTTTGAATCTCTTCCGTGAGGGGTTAGGCCAGGGTTCCGTTCCCGGGCGCGTTCGATGCCTGCGAGATGTCTGCAATCGGGACGTCGCTCCCCGCTACCTTCAGCAGGGGTCCCGTCGCGGTGTAGGTGACGCCGCTGACGACGCCCGACAGGGTGGCGCCGGTGGCATCGGTCGCCGTCACCTGCTTGCCGATGAAGCCGGTGGCCGTCGACGCCTCCTGCATGCCGAGGATCTCCTTCTGGAGGGCGGACAGGCCCTGGAGCGTCTGCACGCTGGTGAGGGACGAGGTCTGCTGCATCATGGCCGAGGCATCCATGGGCTGGAAGGGGTTCTGGTACTTGAGTTGGGCGATCATCAGGTTGAGGAACGAGTTGCCGTCCATTCCCCCGATGCCCGTTGTCGGCTGGGCGCTCGGCGAGCTCCCACTGACTGGTCCGATCATTGCTGCACCTCCTTTCCGGAGATTGGTTAGATCCTGAGACCCGCGGGACGGGATCGGGCGCGGCTGGCGGGGACACCGCCCGGCTGCCTCCAGGTAGCCGGTTCCCGGCTCTGGTCCCCGGTGGCCTGCCGGTCGCCCGTCGAGACGTCGCCGAGCTGCAACCCTTTATCCGACAACCCGCTGGCCACGTCCTGGATGAGCGTGCCGACCCCCCGGCCCTGTGCGGGGTTGCGGGACTCGCCGATGAAGGCGAGGTGGACGGTGGATCCCGAGAGCGAGACCCGCATCCGCATGCCGTCGAGCTCGGGCACGTCCACGACGATGTGGTTGGGCGGAGGAGCGTCGCGCACCTGGGCGACCGCCTCCATGACCCGGCGGGCGAGAGCGCTTGGGCCAGGGTCGGCGGAAGCGGTGGGGGCGGTGTTCGCGGTGGTCGTGCCGGGCGTGTGCACCTGGACGGAGCCGGCGGGCGGAGACCCCGCATCGGTCCGCTCGGGGCCTGCCTTCGCCGGAGCAGGGCCGCCGGCCGCCCGGACGGGGGCTTTCTCATCCGACGCTGCGGGCACCTCGGCGGACGCTCCGGTGGCCGCCGGCACCGATCCCGGCGTGGACGCCTGGGGGTGTCCCTTCGAGACCACCGGGGGGACCGTGGCCGGCGAGGCGGCCGGAGCCGCGCCCTTGCCGGGGTCTGCAGCGGCGATGGGGGCCGTGGCCGGGCCAGTGGCGCTCGACGTTGGCCCGGGGGTCGTCGGTAGGGTCGCGGTGGGGTTCCCTGGGACGGCTCCGGTGAGCGGTGCGGTCACCGCAGCCGCCGCGGCGGGATGCTTTGCAACGGAATCCTTCGGGCCCTTGGGAGCCTTGGGGCCGGCGCCCTGCGGTGCCGTTGTTACCGCTGCCTCGGGGTCCTGGGCACCGGGCACGGGGGCGCCCGGAACGGCAACGACCGGGACCGGAGCGACCGGGGCCGGCAATACCGGGACGGCAACGCCGGGGACCGGGACGCCCGGGACGCCCGGCGCGACCGAGACGGCAACGCCGGGGACCGGTACAACCGGGACCGGCAATACCGGGACGGCAACGACCGGGACCGGCAATACCGGGACGGCAACGCCGGGGACCGGGACGACCGGGACACCCGGCGCGACCGAGACAGCAACGACCGGGACAGCAACGCCTGGGACAGCAACGCCTGGGACCGGCACGCCTGGCACGAGGCCTGGAACCGGCACGCCGGATACGGGCACGGTGGGCACCGGCACGCCGGGTGTGGACAACCCCAGCGCCACGGCCAGCGCCGCCTGGAACACCCCTGCGGCACCCAGCGCCGGTTCGGTCGCAGCTACGAGCGGCGTGCCCAGTCCGGGCACGGCGGGCACGACGCCACCGGTGGGCGCCGCCGCGGCGTGGGGAGCGCCGGGGATGGTCGGGGCGGCGGGAAGCGGGCAGAGGGTCAGGCTCACAGGGTTCCTCCAAGTTGCTGGTAGTAGCCAAGGACGCGGCGGACGTACGCCTGCGTCTCGGGGTAATCGGGCACCCCACCGGCCTGGCGGACTGCTCCAGGGCCGGCGTTGTAGGCGGCCAGGGCGAGGTCGACGCGGCCGAAGCTGTCGAGCTGTCCCGCGATGTAGCGGGCGCCCCCGTCGAGGTTGGCGGCAGGATCGGTCGGGTTGACACCCAGGCCCGCTGCCGTGCCCGGCATGAGCTGGGTGAGGCCGATCGCCCCGGCACTGGAGAGGGCATTGGGGTTGAAACCCGACTCGGCCTGGGTGATGGCGGCGAGCAGCCGGGGGTCGATGCCCGCCTTCGTGGCTGCGGCATCGATGGCACCGGCGTACGGTTGGCCGGCTGCGGGAAGGGCGTCGGCCCAGCCGGCCGGTGCGGCCGTCCTGCCGGTGGCGGACGACGTAACGGATGCGGCACCGTACGTGCCACGGGTCGTGCCTCCGGCAGCGCTGGCGCCTACCCGCTGGCCGAAGAGGTAGGACGTGAGATCGTTGCCCGCCGAGGTGGGGGCGGCGGCGTCGGGCTGCGCCTGGACCCCGTCCAGGGGTGCTCCCTGCGACACCTGGCTCAGCACCGAGGCGAACGACCAGGGCGACGCCACCCGCTGGCTGATCTCAGAAACTCGTGCGGACGCGTCCGCCACCGCGGTCAGATCCATCGCCGGAGATTCCTCAGGGTGAGCACCAGCTCGTCGAGCGCCCGCTCGGCTGCGGCCTGGGCCGTGCGATCCGCCTCCCGGCGCCTGCGCTGGTCGAGCTTCTCGGCGCTGCGGAGCTCGGAGGACGCGGCCGACCATCCCCGCCGGGCCACCTCGGTCTGGCCGAGGGCTCGGTCGTAGACCTCGGCGGCGGCGCTCATGAGCTCGTGCGAACGGACACCCTGCAACATCAGGCCCCGCAGCTCGGCGGGGCTGAGCATCTCGGGCAGGCCCGGGCGCGACTCGTACTCCTCGGTGCGGACCTCCAGCAGTTCGGCGGCAGCTCCGGAGACCCGGGAGGCTCCCGCCAGCGCGGCGCGCGCCTGGTCCTCACGGATCTGCCGGAGGCGAAGGAGGCGCCGGAGCGGGTTGCGGGCGCTCATACCAACCGCTCCGCGAGCTGCGCGAGGCGGCGGGTGGTGTCGTCAAAGGGGGCGCTGTCGAACATGTCCTGCTGCAGGAAGGCATTGATGTCGTCGGCGGCGGCGAGTCCGAGGTCGGCCATCCGGTTGGTCCCGGGGACGTAGGCCCCCACCTCCACGAGGTCCCGGACTTCTGCGGCCGCGGCGATGGCGCGCCGGAGGGCACCGGCGTTCGCCCGATGGTCGGGGCTCGTCACCCGCGGCGCCAGCCGGCTGAGCGACCCCAGCGGGTCGAGGGCCGGGAAGTGGCCGTGGTCGGCAAGCCGGCGTGAGAGCACGAGGTGGCCGTCGAGGATCGATCGTGCGGCGTCGGCGATGGGTTCGTTCATGTCGTCTCCCTCGACGAGGACCGTGTAGACCGCGGTGATGGTCCCCAGCGGGCGGGGACCGGCGCGCTCGAGCAGTCGCGGGAGGAGCGAGAAGACCGAGGGCGTGTAGCCGCGGGCCGTCGGCGGCTCTCCGGCCGCCAGCCCGACCTCACGCTGGGCCATCGCCAGGCGGGTGAGCGAGTCGACCACGAGCAGCACGTCCAGCCCGCGGTCGGCGAAGTACTCGGCGATCCGTGTAGCGACGAAGGCCCCACGGAGTCGCACCAGCGGCGGCTGGTCCGAGGTGGCGGCGACGACCACAGAGTGCTTCATGGCCTCCGGGCCCAGGTCGTCCTCGATGAACTCGCGGACCTCCCGGCCTCGCTCGCCGACGAGGCCCATCACCGTGACATCCGCGGCGGTGCCGCGGGCCATCATGCCGAGGAGGGTGGACTTGCCGACGCCCGAGCCCCCGAAGATGCCGACCCGCTGGCCGCGGGCGATGGTGCAGAGAGAGTCGATCATCCTGACGCCGACCGGCAGCGCCTCGTTGATGCGGCGCCGCTCCATGGCCGGTGGCACTGCTGCCTCGACGCGCACGGGTGTGCCGGACGGCGCCGGGCGGCCGTCGAGCGGGGCGCCAGTCCCATCGAGCACACGCCCGAGCAGGTCGTCCGAGACGACGACGCTGAGCCCGTCGGGCCGCAACCGCACCCGGTCACCGCGGCCGATCCCGGCGATGTCGCCGAGCAGGAGGGCACGAGCCCCCTCCGCACTGAGCGCCACGATCTCGCCGAGGCGTGTCCCGGAGGGGCAGGAGAGGCTGACGACGTCGCCGACCCGGACCGCGAGGCCCCGGATCTCGACCTCGTTGCCGACGACCCGGGCGACGCTGCCGTAGGCGCGGTAGCGCGGCATCGAGGCGAGCGACGTGAGCAAAGTGTCCGCAAGCAGGGTCCCCACCATCACACCTGCATGTTCATGATCTCTTTGTAGGCGCCGAGCGCCTGGTCCCGGACGGCGACGAGCATCTGCACCGACAGCCCGGCCTTGGAGGTGGCGATCATCACGTCGGCGGCCTGGATCGGCTTGCCGGCGGCCAGGCCCTGCACCATCGAGTCGGCGTTGTTCTCGCTGGCGGATACCGACTGGAGGCCCTTGGTGATCATGTCGCCGAAGCTGGAGCCCTGGGCACCGCCGGCGCCCAGGGGCGACGAGGCCCCGCTGGCGCGGAACGGGGAACGGACGGGAGCGACAGCGCCGAGCGGTGGGATCTGCATCAGCTCACCTTCCGATCCGCAACGCGGCCGTGTACATGTCGCGCGCCGTCTCGATCGTGCGCCCGTTCGCCTGGAACGAGCGGTTGGCCATGATCATGTTGGTCATCTCGACACCGAGGTCGACGACGGGCTGCGTCAGGTTGCCGTTGGCGTCAGCCAGGGGGTTGCCCGGTGCGGAAACCACGGCCGGCGGCGACCCGTCGTCCACCTGCCCAATCGCGCGGACCCCCTGCCCGCTCTGGCCCGGCAGAGCCGGCCCGATCTCCTGGGCCACGAGGTAGGAGGCCCGGAAGGGCTGCTGGCCGGCGGGATGGACGGTGTTGACGTTGGCAATGTTGTTGGCGATCGTGTCGAGCCAGGTCTTGGAGAGCGTGAGCCCCGATCGGCCCACGTCGAAGGTGTCGAAACCGACGCTCACGGCTTGCCGCCGATCGCCTGGCGCAGGACGCTGACCTTGTAGTTGAACCCGTTGACCATCGACTCGTAGGTCAGGCTGTCCTTGATGCTATCGGACATCTCGGTCTCCAGCGACACGTCGTTGCCCTGCTGGTTGGCGGCCCCGCCCTTGTCGAAGGTCGAGATCTGCGAGGTGTCCGGCACGCCTCCCTTGCCCAGGGCCGTTGTCAGGGCCGATTCGAACGAGACACCCTTCGCACGGAACTGAGGCGTGTTCACGTTGGCGATGTTGTTTGCCCGGGCGTTCGCACGCTGGGCGAGCCCGCTGAGGGCGTACTGGGTGGTCTGCATCGTCACGTCGGCGATACCGTCCAACTGATGCCTCCTCTTGCAAAAAAAGAAACGAGGGAAGAGAGCCAGGGCTCCTTCCCTCGTCGAAATTCCATCCGTGATTCGATTGTGTTGGATCGTTGTGTTGAGTCGAGGTCGGCTCCGGCCGGATGGACTTAACGGTTCCGTCGAAGTATCTGGATGAATCCGTCACTCAGCGTGAGAATCTTCCTGTCGGCAGCCGTCCACCCGGCTGAAGCCGGCCACTGAGCGTGGCCCAGCATGGCCTGAGACTTTTGGAAGGCCCTCCCGTTATGGCTCTAAGGCGTGGCGGACGAAGGTCACCAGCTCCTGCTCCCGCTGGCGGAGCGCGGTATGGCCGCTCGGACGCCCGGCGACGGCTCGCAGCACGCCCGCCTCGGCCA
>JAOPZY010000170.1 GCA_025963875.1 Actinomycetota bacterium | reverse complement strand
CCCGCTGGGCGACGTCAACAACCTTGGGCGCGGGAAGAATTCATGATTCAGGATAATCCGGTCTAGTGGGACAGATCATCGCGAATCGCTATGAAGGTATTGACTTCCCCACTCGATCGATCTACCTTTGCAATCGAAAGCGGGTTATTCCTCCCGTCGCCTCGACTGGTCCGGTGTTTGAGGGCACGGTGACTCAGTGCGGAAGAGAGCGCCGACAACCCCCTAATCCAAGGAGAATAACCTCATGGCGGTGGACTTGTATTACGTAAAGGAACTCGTCGGCAATGAGGGCATGCCGGGGGCGCCCATGCTCCATTTGGCCTGTGTTGTGAACTCGTCCACTGGCGTCGTCAACGGGCAGGCGCAGGTTACCCAAGCTATCGCTCCCCCGAACGGAGAGATCGACATCCCGAATATGACCGGCCAGATCCGTCACCTCGGCCTTGGTCAAGACAGCATGATCGTTTCCCTCTCCGGCAAGTATCTTGTTTCGTTTCCTCCTCCCGCTATCGGCTCTTACCTGGCCGACTTCAACTCGGTATTGAATCTGGATCCGAAATGGCACGGGACAGGATCTTTCACCTACGGTGAGAAGACCATCGACGACGTGCCGGCGGAGCCCGAAGAGTAGACACGGTGTCGTCCTTCGGCATCCGGAGCCTGAGGCGGGTTCAGGCGGCGATGACGGCGACCCCCACGCGACCACCATCGACATCGATCACGGTGCCATGCACGAACGCGGCTTCGTCGCTGGCGAGGTAGACAGCTGCATGCGCGATGGCGTCGGCCGTTCCACTGCCGCCTGCGGGCGTGCCGCGCATCATGACCTCGGCCGGATGCTTTTCGGAGGTCTGGGATTCGCTCGGTGCGGGGGTTCGGACCACACCCGGTGAGATCGCGTTGACCCGCACGCCGGCGGGACCGAACTCCGCGGACCACGCCCTTGTCAGGGTCTCGATCGCGCCCTTCGTGGAGCTGTAGAGCGAGCCGATCGGGATGCCGAGCCGGGCGATCCAGGAGCCGAGGTTGATGATCGCTCCGCTGCCGCGCTCGGCCATCGCCGGAGCGATCGCGGCGGTGAGAAAGAACGGCGCCTTGACGTTGACGGCGTAGACCTCGTCGAAGGTCGCCTCGTCGGTGGCGGCGGTGGTCGGACCGGGGAAGATGCCGGCACTGTTGACGAGCACGTCGATGCGGCCGCCCAGCACGCGGGTGGCCTCCGCCGCGAGGGCGTTGGAGACCTCCGGAGAGCCGTCGAGGTCCGCCGCGACGAAATCGGCCCGTCCCCCCGCAGCACGGATCTCGTCCACAACCGCGGTGCCACGGTCTTGGTTTCGGCCGCTGACGACGACGTGCGCGCCCTCGGCGGCGAACGCGGCGGCGATGGCGCGTCCGATGTTGCTGGTAGCGCCCGTAACGAGCGCGCCCTTGCCCTGGAGTCGTGAGCTCATCGTCTGTGTCTCCCTTCGGAGTCGGTGTGCTCGTGGCCAACTTTTTATGGACCACGCGGTCCACGAAACTAGCACATCTGTGGACTATATGGTCCAGAAAGTTATCCTACGCAGGTGTCCTCGACCACGAAGCTCACCCCGAAAGGTGCGGCCACACGCGCCCGCATCGTCGAGGCCGCCGCCGATCACATCCTTGCCCACGGGGTTGGCGGTACGAGCCTGGACGACATCCGCGCGGGGACAGCGACCAGCAAGAGCCAGCTGTTCCATTACTTCCCCGGTGGCAAGACCGACCTTGTCGCCGCCATCGCATCATTCCAGAGCGAGCGGGTGCTGGAGGCCCAGCGGCCGTTCCTCGACACGCTCGACACGTGGGAGGCGTGGGAGGGGTGGCGCAAAGCCGTGGTCGCCCACTATGGCTCGCAGGCGCACTGGGGGTGCCCGATCGGCGCCTTGGCGAGCGAACTCATCGCCAGCGACCCGGCCGTCTCGGACGAGGTGGCGGCGTACATGGATCGCTGGCGCGGATACCTGCAGGCGGGTGTGACCCGTATGCAGGCCGCCGGATTACTACGTGCCGACGCTGTCCCCGAGACGCTCGCGTTGTCGATCTTCGCCGCGCTCCACGGCGGCCTGCTTCTGACGCAGACGATGCAGTCGATCGAGCCACTCGAAGCGGCGCTGGAGGGTGCGATGGCAGCACTGCACGCGTGGCAGGCCCCGACGCGCCCTAGCTTGTCCGAAGTTGGGAGTGAATCGCTCGCATAGGCGCGCTAGGCTCCCAACTTCTCCTCCGGCACGGTCAGCGGGCGGCCACGGGCACGGGTGCCTCGTGGATCTGGCGGGCGGCACGGATGCCGGACTCTAGTGCCCCCTGGATCCAGGCGTGCCACAGCGAGCAGTGCTCGCCGGCGAAGTAGACCCGGCCCTCCGGACGCTGGATGTCCGCCTGCAGGAGGGACTCCTGGCCCGGCTCGAAGAGTGCGAAGGCTCCCCGGGCGTAGTGGTCCTCGTACCAGGCGTGGCTCGTGCCGATCTCGAACTCGTCAAGCACCTCGGGGTGGATCTTCGCCACCTGCTGGAGCGCCTCCTCGATGCGGGTCTCCGGGTCCATGGCCTCCCAGCGCAGCGCGTCCTGGCCCCAGGTGTAGCTGGCCAGCAGCGTGCCGCGGGCGTCGTCGGGGTTGGAGTGGGAGGGGTACACCATCCGCCGGATGGGCATGTCGGTGGCCGTCGTCCCTCCGACGATGCCGTCCTCCCTCTCCCAGAAGCGCGTCCTTGTCTGGAACAGGATCTTCGTCGAGGCGTTGTAGTTGAGCTCGCGGATCGCCTTGCGTTTGCCGTGCGACCACTCCGGGGTGGCATCGAGGTCGCCGAGCACGGAGAAGGGCAGGGTGCACACCGCGTAGTCGCCGGTCTCGGAGAACGTCCCGGACTTCGTGGTGTAGTGGACGGTCACCGAGTCCTCCCCCTGCTCGAAGGCCACCGCCCGGGCGCCGAAGCGGATGTAGGCCTTGAGCGGCTGGTAGAAGGCGTCGGTCAGCCGGTCCATGCCCCCGACGACCTCCTGCATGTCGTAGAAGGCCTGGCCGATGATCTCCCGGAGCTGCTCGATGACCGCGGCGTTCAGGTTCGCCTCACGGAAGCTCATGACGCCGTAGAGCTCGATCGCCCCCTCGGAGAAGCCCCGCATCAGCAGGAACTCCCGGATCGAATAGCGGTCGTAGTCGGCGATGACCTGGCTCAGCGCCGCCTCCCCGACGCGGTCGTACAGCTCGCGCACCTCCCTCGTGGCCTCGTCCCACATCTCGGTGTAGGTGCGACCCAGCTCGTGCTCGGCAAGGTCGAAGGGGAGGCGCCCCGGCTCGGCATCGGCCTCGCCCATGGTCAGGCGCTGGCCCTCGAGGTAGACGAGGCTCTTGGGGTTGCCCATGACGAACGGGCGCAGCTCCAGGCCGAAGAGCCGGCAGTACTCCAGCGTCAGGTCGTGCACCCGGGGGATGCGCATCGCCCCCGCCTCGGCGTACAGGCCGGGCGCGAAGTCGCGCAGCGTGTAGATCCGGCCCCCCACGCGCCTCTGCGCCTCCAGGATGAGGGGTTCGTGGCCTTGGCGCAGCAGCTCGAACGCCGCCACCAGCCCGGCCACCCCGCCGCCGACGATGATCACCCGCTTCGGGACCTGCGGGATCGACTCGAGGCCCTCCATCGGCGTCTTCAGGACTTCGGCCGGCACCGGCTCGGCGATCAGCGGAGGTTCCTCGGTGGAAACCTCAGCTGGTTCCTCGTTCACCGCTTCGAGTTGCTCCAATGCAGCTCACCTCCTCGTCTGTTCGTTGAGCCGCGCGAGGTCACAGCGAAGCGCACGCATGAGATCCCCCGGACCTCCCGAAAAACGCTACCGAACATCAGCGAACGTATCAGGTTGGCGCGGCCAGGTCGAGATGGGATTTGGCAAATTCCCCCTGGAGCCCCCGGGCGCGAAGATCGGCCAAGGAGTGCCAGCCCCGGGCACGCGGCCCGGTCACCCCTCGGCACCCGGACGGAGGAACTCACGAATGGCCAGACACAAGACTGTTGCTGACGCGATGTGGGAGATGCTCGCCGGAGCCGGCGTGCGGCGCTGCTACGGGATCGTCGGGGATGCGCTCAACCCCGTGATCGATGCCCTGCGCCGCAACGGGCAGGTCGACTTCGTCCATGTGCGCCACGAGGAGGCGGGCGTGTTCGCGGCGGTCGCCGACGCGAGCCTCACGCGATCTCCGGTCGCCGTCTGTGGCACGGCGGGCCCGGGGGCGACCCACCTCATCAACGGGCTGATGGATGCCCGCAAGGAGGGGGCCCCGGTGATCGCCATCGCCGGCGACACACCGACGAGCAAGATCGACACCGGCGCCCTGGAGGAGGTCGACCCCCACCTCCTGTTCCAGGTTGCCTCCCTCTACACGGGTCGGCTCGTGAACCCCGCCCAGACCCGGGCCGTCGTCCAGACCGCCATCCGCACCGCGCTGAGCGACAACGGGCCGACGGTGATCGCGGTGCCCGGCGACGTTGCCGCCGCCGAGGCCCCCGACGGCACGTTCCAGGCGGTGAGCCACCATGACCCGGTGCTCCGCCCCAGCGGCCCCGACCTGGAGGCCCTCGCTTCGATGCTCGACGCCGCAGGCACGGTGACGATCTTCGGAGGCGACGGTTGCCGGGACGCCCACCACGAGGTGGTCGCTCTGGCCGAGAAGCTCAAGGCCCCGGTCGGCTACTCCCTCCGGGGCAAGCAGTGGCTCGAGTGGGGCAACCCCTACGCCGCCGGCATGACCGGGCTGCTCGGCTGGGGGGGCGCCTACAAGGCGATGCACGAATGTGGCGTGTGCCTCATGCTGGGCACAGACTTCCCGTTCACCGACTTCCTTCCGGACAAGCCCAAGAAGGTCCAGGTGGACCGGTGGCCCGCCCACATCGGCCGCCGCACCCACGTCGACCTGGGCCTCGTGGGACACGTCGCCGAGACGGTCGCGGCGGTGCTCCCCCTCGTCCGGGAAAAGACTGACACCGCCCACCTGGACCGGGCGCTGAAGGAGACGGGGGAGTGGCGCGAGCTCATCGGGCACTACGTCGAGCGCGGGCCCGAGACCAAGCCGATCCGGCCCGAGTACCTGGTCTCCACGATCAACGAGCATGCGAGCGAGGACGCGGCATTCTCGGCCGACACCGGCACGGCCTGCATCTGGATGGCGAGGTACGTGGATGCCAAGGAGGGCCGGCGCCTCTTCGGCTCCCTCAGCTGGGCGTCGATGGCCAACGCCATGCCCAACGCCATGGGGGCTGCGCTCGCGTACCCGGGCCGGCAGGTGATCGCACTCTGCGGAGACGGCGGCTTCACGATGCTGCTCGGGGATCTCCTCACGATCGTGGAGCGTGAGCTCCCGGTGAAGCTGATCGTCCTGAACAACGGGGGGCTCGAGTTCGTCAACATCGAGATGGAGGAGGCCGGGATCGAGCCGTTCGGAACGAGGTTCCGCAACCCCGACTTCTCGAAGGTGGCCGAGGCGATGGGCGCCACCGGGGTGCGCGTGGAGGACCCAGCCGACGTGGACGAGGCGGTGCGCCACGTGCTCTCCTGCGAAGGCCCCGCCGTGCTCGACGCCGTGGTCGACCCGTCTGCGATCTCCCTGCCCCCGCACGTCACCTTCGGCATGGCCGAGGGTTTCGCCCTCAGCCTTGCCAAGCAGGCGCTGCACGGGAAGCTGGACGACGTCGTGCGGACGGCGGCCCACAACCTGCGCGTCCTCTAGCGACTCCGGCCTGATCCCACCGCGGTCCCCTCGAGATCGGTCCTGGCCGGGCGGAAGCGGAAATATGCCCAGAACGCGACCGAGAAGAGGCCGAACCCGACGAACAGGGCGATGACCACCCACTTCTGGTTTGACTGGGTGTGCCCGACGTAGCCGCTTGAGGGCTGCTGCAGCAGGATGTGGACGAAGGCGAACAGCCCCGCGGCGAAGAGAGCAACCCACGCCTTGCGGCTCCATCTGGTCACCTTGGTGCCTTCGAGGAAGCGCAGGGGGATGAGCGAGAACACCAGCGTTGTGAGACCGGCCACGAAGATCGCGGCCAGGCACGCGTCGGCTGCCACGACCCAGAACCCGGCTCCGGCTCGGGCGGCGGCGGCCGCAACCGGCGCACGCGCCGCCCAGGTGACGAGGCCGAGGATCAGGATCGTCAGCGCCGCCAGCGAGGTGAGGCGCCCCGTCGTGTCGTCCGCTTCCCGGCGGAACTCCAGGCCGGCGATGAGCCCGTAGAGGTAGCCGGGCTGGAAGCCGAGCAGGCGCGACAGGCCGACGCACGCAACCGCCATGAGGGCGGTCCCCGGCAGGACCTTCAGGCGGGCCCACTCGTTGTGATGCTGCTTGGAATGGAGCAGGAACGGCAGGCGGAACACGATCGTGATGAGCGCAAGGGCGACGCTGAGGCCGAGCACCAGGGCGAGCGACGAGCGGTTCAGGCCGAAGTCCGGGCTGAGGAAGCCGTAGAGCACGCCGCCGAAGGCGATGAATCCAGCGAGGGCCAGTGCCTGGCGGAGCGGACGCTCGGCCTTGGAGGACCTCGGCCCGAGCCCGAACCAGGACCGGACCTCGTCGTAGTTCTCGTCGAGGGTGGCGTTGAAGAGATCTGCCGGGAAGACGATCAGGAGCACCAGGCCGGCGGTGACGAGGAGGCTGTTCAGCACCGTCCGGGGCCGGGTCGAGACCTGGCGGGCCTCCGGGACCGAGGTGGCGAAGGCGCTGCGGTGCACCGAGGCGTGCGTGACCTCGAAGTCTGCCAACCGTGTGCCGCCGAGCTGGGACGACAGGCAGGAGGTGCCGACGCGGTGGGCGCCGGGAGCGGCGTCGCCGGGAATGGTCAGGCCGGCCAGGTCGACGCGGCCGGCCGCGTCGGGTCGCGCGGCTCCGATTCGGATGCCGTTGAAGGACACCACCACCTCCCCGCAGGAGCCGTACCCCAAGGCGACCACCCTGATCTCGGCTCCCGGGGGGCCGGTCTGCGGGCTGACGATGGGCGCACCAGCGTTGGCGGGGGACCCTGGAGTTCCCTGCTGCGGCTGGACGGGCGAGGCCGTCGAGGGCCCCCGCGCCGCAACGCCCGGGGGCTCTGACGGGGGCCCTGCCGGCGTGACGGCGCCCGGAAGGGGAGAACCCAAGCCTCCGCCGGGCGTGGGCGGCAAGGACCTCGTCAGATGGAGAGGCAGGACGTGCACCCCATTGGCCGGCGACCCGGGGGGGACACCCTCACCGGGAGAGCCCGTGGTTCCGCACCGGGATTCGGCGAGGACCACCTCGAGGGCCGCACGGCCATGGTTGTCCGGCAGGACCTGCAGGTCGATTGCCCGGACCACGATGCCGGTGCTCCCGGGCGCGTCGTCGACGGTCTGCTCGTTCACGACCGCCCGCAGCACGCTCGGGATGGCGATCACGGTATTGGCGGGGGACGAGGCCGGGATGGCGATGCCGCCGATCACGAGTCCCTCCACGAGGGCCGATCCGGAAGAGCCGTCGGCGCTCGACGTGCACGTGCTGGAGAGGTGGCCCGCCGTCACGAGCCCGCCGGCCACCGACAGGCCCTCCACGGACGCCGCAGCGGTGGCAGACCGGTCGTGGGTTCCGGGAGAGATGACGCCCGACGTGGTCGCCTCGACGCCGTCGATGGTCAGGACCCCCGGCAGCCCGATCAGGTGGGCGGAAGCCACGATGGGGCCGAAGCCTGCTGCGGGGTCGCTCGCCGTGCCGGACACTCCTCCCGGCACCGGCGCAGACAGCGGGCCCGATGTGGCAGAAGGACTGGCGATCCCGAAGGCGCTGCCGCTCACCGAGCCCCCCTGGGCCCCGGCGGGACCGGCGATGAGGACGATGGCCACCGCAGCCACAAGGAGTACCGGTCCGCCCACGTAAAGGCGGAAGCGAGCGAGGACGGAGCGACGCTTACACATGAGATCCCCCCGGACCTCGCAAAAGGGTTCTCGAATAGCAGGCAACGTATCAGCTTGTCCGGGCCGGGTCTAGACGAGAGGCAAAGTCAGGCGCCGTTTGCAGACGTGAGCGGTGCCACAGCCGCGGGTCACCCCTGGCTCAGGGGCTCGTACGATCGGACAACACGGTAAATCCGGAACAAATTACGGAGAAATTGTGCGAAGTCAATCCAACGTCTAGCTCCGCCCTCTACGTGGGGTCCCATGTGCTTTGAGTTCGGACGAGCCCAAAGCGTTTCTTCCAACAAAGCGTTCGTTCTGATTGAAGGTCTCGGGCTCTGGGGGACCTTGCCTCCTAGAGGCAGGGAAACCGGCAGTTCTCCGCAAGGTCAGCAATTCGATCTGCCTTTAAGCCCTGAATTGTCTGACATGCGCGAGCTGGTTTGGCCATCGACTCAATTTATTCATACAGCGTTCACGTTTCGGTATAACTCGCGTGACACTGCTGCAACTTACCGGACGTAGCGTCCCACATCACAACCCCCCGCAAGCGTTGCCCGGCGGGGTGGTGGACGTCTAGCCGCTGCCTTATTCCGCGTGTCATCACGCGGGCTCGCTCCGGCAAAGGAGGACACGTGGGAAGGCTCCGGGCCCCGGGCCCGATCCTCCTGCTCATCCTCTCCTCCATGGTGCTGGAGGCGGGAACCCTTGCCTCCCACCCCCTGGCCGCGCACCTCATCGCGGCGCAGGAACAGGTACCTCCCGACCCCACCGCTCCCAGCGTGGCGCCGGCGTCCGCCCCTCAGCCCTCTATCGACGATCTCGAAGCCGAGATGCTCGCCCGGGTGAACGCCAAGCGGGCGGCGGCGGGTGTCGGGCCGCTACAAGACCAGTCGTGGGCGCAGTCGGTCGCCCGTCAGCACTCCCAGGAGATGGCGAATGCCGGGACCATCTGGCACAACATGGCCGGCTACATGGACCAGGGCCACCAGGCGCTCGGAGCAACGTATCTCG
>JAOPZY010000207.1 GCA_025963875.1 Actinomycetota bacterium | reverse complement strand
ACGGCGTGGCCCTCCTCCATGAAGGGGAACTCCTCCAGCGCCGCGGCCACGCTGGCCGGCATCGCGCCGAGGTGGACGGGGATGTGCTCGGCCTGGCCGCACATCTCGCCGGCCGGCGTCATGAGGGCGCAGGAGCAGTCCTCCCGCTCGGTGATGTTGGGCGAGCGGGCGGTCCGCCGAAGCGCCGCCCCCATCTCCTCGGCGATCCCCGCCAGGGAATGGCGGACGACCTCCAGCGTGAGCGGGTCCATCAGGTGGCCACTCCCGTATCCGGGGGCGTCGTGCCCCCTCGGGCCCGCAGGATGAGGCTGCCGTGGCGGTCGACCTCGGCGTCCCATCCTTCGTCGACCACGACCGTGGCGTCGTCGCCCCAGACGAGGCAGGGCCCGGCGAAGCGGTCCCCCGCCCCCAGGTCGGCACGAAGGTACCCCGCGGTTCCGGGAAGGGGCCGGGCACCTCCGCCCGGCAGCACGTCGGGGAGGCGGAGGCGCGGCTCCGGCCCGGCGGCCCGGACCCGGAACGTCACCAGCTCGACGGGCTCCCCCTCGGCGTCCCAGCCGTAGCGGGCGCGGTGGGCGGCGGCGAAGTCCGTGGCGACCCGGGAGAGGTCCGGGGCCGCCGCCACGGCAACCGGCACCTCGTGCGCCTGCCCGGCGTAGCGGCAGTCGATCCGGTACTGGACCGATGCGCGCTCGGCCCCCTGGCGGGCGAGGAGTTCCGAGGCCCGATCCGAGAGACCGGCAAGCAGCGCCGCCACGTCCGCGGGGTCGGGGTCGCGCATCGGGCGGGTCAGGGCGACGTCGGTGGCCTGGGGGGCCGTCAGCAGGCCGAGGGCCGAGAGCACGCCCGCCGGCAGCGGGACCAGGACCGTCGAGACCTCCAGGCCGGCGGCAATGGCGGTCGCGTGCATGGGGCCCGCCCCCCCGAAGGCGACCAGCGTGAGGTCGCGGGGGTCGCGACCCCGCTCCACCGTGACCACGCGGATGGCCTTCGCCATCTGCGCCTCCACCGCGGCGATGCCCGCCGCCGCCACCTCCTCCACGCCGGCGCCGAGGGCGGAGGCCAGCGGGTCGAACGCCTTCCGGGCGGCGTACGTGTCGAGGGGGAGCCGCCCCGCGAGGAGTCCGTCGGGCTGGAGGTGGCCGAGCACCACGTGGGCGTCGGTGACGGTGGGCTCGGTCCCGCCCCGCCCGTAGGACGCCGGGCCCGGCACCGCGCCGGCGCTCGCCGGCCCGGCGCGCAGCGCGCCCGCCGGGTCGATCCACAGCAGGCTGCCACCGCCGGCGCCGACGGTGTGCACTGCGACGGCCGGGGTGCGGAACGGCAGGCCGCCGATCGAGGACTCGGCGGCCAGGGCCGGTTCGCCCCCCTCGACGAGGCACACGTCGGTGGATGTGCCGCCCATGTCGAAGGTGACGAGGTCGTCCATGCCCGCCGCCCCGGCCACCAGGACGGCACCCCGAACGCCCGCCGCCGGCCCCGACAGCAGCGTGTGGACGGGCTCGCGCACCGCCTCCTCCAGCGTCATCGTGGCGCCGCCCGAGCGCATGACGACGACGCCGGCGCCGAGGGAGGCGCTGCGGGTGCGGATGCGGTCGAGGTAGCGCTCGACCACCGGGCCGACGTAGGCGTCGAGGGCGACGGTCGACGCCCGCTCGTACTCCCGGAACTCGGGCGAGACGTCGCACGACAACGACACGCGGACCGTCGGCGAGAGGTCCCGGGCGAGAGCGGCGATCCTGCGCTCGTGCGCGGGGTTGGCGAAGGAGAACAGCAGGCACACCGCGAGCGACTCGGCCCCCGCATCGAGCAGCGCGGCCACGACGTCCCGGGCGCCGCCCTCGTCGAGGGGCGTGAGGACTTCGCCCGAGGGTCCCACCCGCTCCCCCACCCCGGCGGCGAGCGCCCGGGGGACCAGGGGTTCGGGGCGGTCCGCCCACAGGTCGTACAGGGACGGCCGGTTCTGGCGGCCGATGACGAGCAGGTCGGCGAACCCCTCGGTGGTGACGAGGGCCGTCAAGGCCCCACGGCGCTCGAGCACGGCATTCGTGGCGACGGTCGTGCCGTGGGCGATCAACGAGGGAGCCGGGTCTCCTGACCGCTCCAGGGCCTCCCGCAGGCCGAGGTCGAAGCCCTCGCTCTGGTCGTCCGGGGTGGTGGGCACCTTGCAGACGACGAAGCCGTCCGCCATGGCAACGACGACATCGGTGAACGTGCCACCGACGTCAATGCCGACCCTGGTTACCGTTCGCCGCCCATCCGCAGGCCCAGCGCGCTCACCGCGCCGAGCGCCAGGTCAACCGAGCCGTAGACCTCGGTCAGCAGCGCCGCCGACACGACGGCGAGGGTCGTCGCCATCGACTCGGCGGGGACGAGCTGCAGCGACGCACGAAGGGCGTCCTGGTCCTTGCGGAGAGCCGCGGCGAGAACGGCGATGGCAGACCTGGACAGTTCCCGGCCCTGGCTGTCGGCTCCGAAGTCGTGCCCGCTGCGGTCCACCGCTGCATGTTACGGCTTCAGGGACTCGAGAATCTCCCGGTCGTGTTCGTAGGTGAGGACCGGCCCCGCCTCCGCGAGGGGAATCCACCGCAGGCGGTCCACCTCGTCGTTGGGCGCGAACTCCTCCTCGGTCGAGCCGACGGGCTGCATCGTCCAGTAGCGGACGGACTTGGGCCGCCCCTTCCGGTCCCGGTAGTGGACCTGGCCCGCCGGATCGCCGAGGTGGACGACGAGCCCGGTCTCCTCCTTCACCTCCCGCAGCGCCGCCTCCTCGTGCGTCTCGCCGGGGTTGAGCTTGCCCTTGGGCAGCGTCCAGTCGTCGTAGGCGGGGCGGTGGATCAGCGCCACCTCGACCGGCCCGCCATCGCGCCGCCGCAGCACCACACCTCCTGCGGCCTGCACCGGCCTTCGCCGAAGAAATCCCATACTCAAAGACTCCGTTCCCAGGAGAGGAACCAGTAGCATCTTGCCCGATGGACGGCCCTAAGCTTCTCTACCTCCTGCGACACGCCAAGTCGGACTGGGACGACCAGGCGCTGGCGGACCGGGATCGGCCGCTGGCACCGCGGGGCCGCAAGGCTGCCTCGGCCCTCGCCGGCCACATCGAGAGGTCCGGCATCTCCCCCGCTCTCGTCCTCTGCTCGCCCGCCCGCCGGACGATGGACACGCTGCGGCTCATCAGCGGCTCGTTCCGGGACCCGGTCGAGATCCTCGTCGAGGAGGAGCTCTACGGCGCCGGCATGGGCGAGCTGCTGCGCCGGCTCCGCAGGGTGGACGAAGCGACGCCGTCGGTCATGCTCATCGGCCACAATCCGGCAATCCACGAACTCGCCGTGGCCCTCGCCCGCAGCGTCGACGACCTGGAGCAGCTGAAGCGCAAGTTCCCCACCGGCGCGATGGCCACGCTGGCCGTCCCGGGCGCATGGAAGGACCTCGGTGCCGACCCCGCCGACCTGCTGGAGTTCGCCCTGCCTCGAGAGCTCAACTGAGCTCAACTACGCCAGACGGCGGGTGAGCCAGGCGCCGACGACCTCGTCCACCTGGGCCGCGCCGGGGGTCTGGGGGGCCGGGTCGAGCCCGGGCTCCTCGGCGAGCGCATGCGCGAGCCCCGGGATGCGAACCCTCTCCAGCTGTGCCGGCGACCACCAGCGAGCGCTGAGCTCCTCGTAGAGGTCGTCGGCGGAGGCCGGAAAGGCCGGGTCGTCGTCCTCGCCGTTCACAAGGAGCATGCCGGGCTGCGGGAGGCGCGAGGCGATGTCGCGAGCCCGTTGGACGAAGTCCAGGCGGTCCGCCAGCCGGCGTGCTGCGTCGCTCCAGCGGTACGTGGTCTCGAAGATGCGCTCCCCGGCGGCGATGACGTCCGCCGCCCGCACCGCGGCGTTGACGAGCACCGCGGCCCGCACGGAGACCGGGCCCTCGGCCAGGGCGAGGAGGACCGCCGCGGCTCCCGCCGATCCGCCCACCAGCGCGAGCGGGCCCACGGCCCCGGGGAGCTGCTGGCGAAGGGCCGCGATGGCGCCGGGCAGTTCCTGGGCAGCCTGCTCGACGACCGGCCCCAGCAGCTTCAGGAGGGCGTCCTGGTAGCCAAGCCGTATGAAGGCCTCGGGGTCCCCCGCCGGCGTGCGGGCGCCGAACATCGGCAGCCCGAGGTAGGCGCGCCAGGTGGGAACTCCCGCCAGCGGGAGCGCGGCGGCCATCGCCACCTCGCTGCGGGGAGGGTCCATGAGGTGCAGCACGACCACGAGCGGGGCCGCCTGCGGAGCCCCGGCGGGACGGTGCGCCACATAGGGCACGCCTGCGGCTACGCCGACGAGTCCGGTAGTGGAGATCATCGTGGAGATTAAATGACAAAATCGAACTAAAACGCCACCACGGGCCGCAGGGCCATCGGCTGGAGGGCTTCGAGGACGACGCCCTCCCGAAGCCCCCACTCGCTGACCGTGATCCCGCCGAGGCCCAGCCGGCGAAGGAGCCTGGCGACGACCAGGGTGCCGGCCCCGAGCACGTCCACCCGGTGGCGATCCATGCCCGGCAGGCCGCGCAGGCGGCGCCGGCGGCTGGTGAGGAGCAGCTCACCGAGCGCCTCGACGTCACAGGTGCGGAGGTGGAGCCCATGGACCGGACCAGTCGCGGCACCGGAGGCGATCATCAACCTGGCGAGCGACTTGACCGTGCCGCCGGCGGCCACGCAGGCCGTGGGCCAGAACGAGCCGCCGGGCAGCTCTTCCAGCGTGTCCAGAACGTCCTCGATGTGTGACTCGAGCCCCGTCCGCTCGGCTTGGCTCACCGGGTCGTGGCGGATGAACCTCCCGACCAGCCGTGAGGCACCGAGCTCGAGGCTGCACGTCCAGTCCAGGCGGGAGCCGGTTCCGACCGCCAACTCCAGGCTGCCGCCTCCGAGATCGACCCCGAGAAGGGGGCCCTCGCGTAGCGGCAGCCCGGCCTGCACTGCGACAAAGGTGAGAGCCGCTTCTTCGTCCCCCGAGAGGATGCGCACGGGTACTCCTGCCGCCGCAGCCAAGCGGCGCGCCACCTTCTCCCGATTGCCAGCATCTCGCAGGGCGCTCGTGGCGACCGCCACGATCCGGTCTGCTCCGGACAACTCGGCGCGGCGGCGCAGCTTGCCGACCGCCTTGACCGCCGCGGAGGCGTGTGGTTCGGGAATCCGCCCCTCCCGGCCGACAACCATGCCGAGGTTGAGGCGCTCCCTCCTCCGGACGTACGGAACGAGCCCCCGGGAAGGGTCCCAATCCGCAACGACCAAACGGAAGGAATTGCTTCCCAGGTCGAGTACTGCAACTCTCACGAGGCGAAGGTACCTGTGGCGGGTGAACGGATGCCGCAAACCGTGTGAACGGACGGTGAACGAACGCCGAAGATTTCCCTTTCTTAAGAAAGTCTCACCCGCTCAGGGGGGCGGCGGCAGGAGGACCCCCTTCACAATGACGCCGTCACGCACGTCAAGAGCCCACGTCGCACCTTTGGGCGTCTCGGCCCGCGTTGATCCGGCGCCTTGAGGGGCGCCTCGGGGCGTTGATCCGGCGCCTTGAGGGGCGCCTCGGGGCGTTGATCCGGCGCCTTGACGGGCGCCTCGGGGTCGTCCCTCAAGCGGCACGCCGGCCTCGGCGAGCAGGTCGAGGGCCTCCTCGATGACGTCCCCGTGGCTGCACGCCACCAGGGCCTCGTCCGTGGTCAGGAGCTCCAGCGCACCGCGGCCCCCGGCCCCCTCGGCCAGCACCGGCGAGGTTTCGACCTTCATCGCCCGGGCGGCGGCGAGGGGCTCGAGGGTCTGGACGCACCGGACGTAGGGGCTCGACACCAGGCGGTCGATCTCGGCGTCCGCCAACAGAACCACCAGCGCCTCCGCCTGGCGGCGGCCCTCCTCGGTCAGCGGCCGCAGCTCGTCCGCGTCGTGCCAGGCGTGGCGGTCCCCGGCCTCACCATGGCGGACCAGGTAGGACCTCGTCAAAGGTCGAGTGCCCGGGCAGCCTTGTGGAGACGCTTCCACGCGGGGAGCCACTCCGATCTCGCCCGGTCGGCGGCGGCCCGCTCCAGGCCGGCGAGCTCGCCGGCGGCGAAGGCAACCTCCGACGGTGCCCCGGTGCTGCGCTCGCGCAGCAGCCGGCCGGTCACGACCGCGTCGTGGTGCTCGCCCAGGATCTCCTGGAGCTCCGCCGCGGCCCGGGCGAAGCGAGCGGTCCTCCGCCCGAGGACAGGGGCGACGGCCTCGGCGGCGTAGCGCACCCGCTTCGCGCCGATCCGCACCTCGTGGAGCGCCTCGTCGGCCGGCGGATCGTCCAGGGCACGCACCTGTTTGCGAAGCCTGCGCCACGGCCTGCGCAACAGGCCAGGCGCCACGCTGTCCACCGGCTGATGACTCTCGGGCAGCAGCCGGGGAGACCGGGCGGCATCCACGAGCGACTGCACGACGGCGAGATACCGGTCCTCCCCCATGCCGGCGAGGAGGTGGAGCCGGGCCTCGTGCTGGTCGGTGGTCAGCTCCGCCGCCAGCTTGGCCCCCGCCGGGCGGTCCTCCTCCGGGAGGGAGTCGGCCCGCTTCTTCAGCCTGGCGTACAGCACGTCGGCGTCCCTCGCGCCGCCCAGCAGGCCGCCGAGCCAGCGGAGCTTGTCGCCAAGCTCGCGTGCCGAGGCATCCTCGAGCAGGGGCGCGAAGGTCCGCAGGTCGGAGCGGAGCCGGCGGGTGGCCACCCGCGTCTGGTGGACCGCCTCCGGGTCCTCCCCCAATCGCACCCCCGGTTCCTGGCGGAGGTAGCGGTCGGCCGAGGCGGCGATGGCGTGGCGGACCAGCTGGCCGGCGGTCGCGAGCGGCCCGAGGTCGCCGACCACCACCTCGGGAGGCATCCACGCCCGGGCGCCCAGGGCTCGGGAGTACTTCGGGACGGGGTCGGTGGGCACGGCCCCGGCGGAACGCAGCTCCGACAGGATCACGTCGAGGGTCGCGGCCGATGTCGCCGCGGACAGCTCGACCTCGATCTCCCGGAAGCGCTCCACCAGCCGGCCCCCCTCGAGGACCGAGACCTCGTCGAGCACCATCTCGGCCACGGGCGTGCCGTCGGCCGCGTCGAGCCGCACCGGGTGGCGGACGGTCTTGAGACGCGCCACCGGCTTGGTTTCGGCTCCCCGCAGGTAGGCGGCGACGATCCACAGCGCAGCATCGGGGGGCCGGCCCGCCTCGCCCTCGAAGGTGTACTCGCCGCGCACCAGCATCGGGCCGTCCGAACCGGAGGGGAGCTTGAGGGTCCAGCCCTCGCCGCTGCGGTGGCGCAGGCTGCATCCCCAGCGGGCCAGCCGGAGGTCGGGCGTGTCGACGTAGGAGGTCTGGTACTGCCGCCGCTCCAGCGGGACGGCGGTGAGCGCGGTCTGGCCGCCGAACGCCGGCCACCGGAACCCCGCCGGGGCCGACAGCTTCACCTCCCGCTCATCCAACGAGTTCGACCGGCTCGACCTCGTGGCCCCTGGCCCGGGCCACCGCCAGCTCCTGCAGGCGCTTGTGCGTGTTCACGCCCACCCGGGTGGGCACCTTGGTCCACGACCCGTCGGGCTGCAGCTCCCAGGCGAGGACGTCGTCGGCGAGGTTGACGCTCAGGATCTCGTCGAGGCGGGCGGTCAGCGAGGGCTCCGCCACCGGCACGAGCGCCTCGACCCGCTCGTCGAGGTTGCGGACCATGAGGTCGGCGGAGCCGATGTAGTAGACGGCGTCGACCCCCGGCGTCCCGAACCGGTTGATGCGCGAGTGCTCGAGGTAGCGGCCGACGATGGAGCGCACCCGGATCCGCTCGGACAGCCCAGGGACACCCGGCCGCAGGCAGCAGACGCTGCGCACGATGAGGTCCATCTGGCAGCCCGCCAGCGAGGCGTCGTACAGGGCGTCGATGATCTGCGGGTCCGCCAGGTTGTTCACCTTGATCGTGATGCGGCCCCCCTCGTGGGCCTGGCCGGCGATCAGCTCCAGCAGCCGGGGGCGCAGCGTGACCGGCGCCACGAGGAGCTTGCGGTAGTCGCGGCGCTGGCTGTAGCCGGTGAGGTAGTTGAAGAGTTCGGTGAGGTCCGACCCGAGGTTGGTATTGGCGGTGAGCAGGCCGACGTCCTCGTAGATGCGGGCGGTGTCCGGGTTGTAGTTGCCCGTCCCGATGTGGCCGTAGAGGCGGATGCCGACCGCCTCCTGCCGGACGACGAGCGATGTCTTGGCATGGGTCTTCAGCCCAACGACCCCGTAGACGACGTGGACGCCCGCCTCCTCGAGGGCCCGGGCCCAGGCGATGTTGGCCTCCTCGTCGAAGCGCGCCTTCAGCTCCACCAGGGCAACCACCTGCTTGCCCCCCTCCGCCGCCCGGATGAGGGCCTTGACGATGGGGCTCTCCGTGGTGGACGTCCGGTACAGGGTCTGCTTGATGGCGAGCACCGTCGGGTCGTCTGCCGCCTGGTCGACGAACGCCTCCACCGAGGCCGCGAACGACTCGTAGGGATGGTGGACGAGCACGTCGCCCTGGCGCAGCACCGAGAAGATGTCGACGCCGTGTCCCGGCGCCGAGGGGGCGAGACGGGGGGGCGTGACCCCCGAGTAGGGCTCCTCCTTCAGGGCGGGACGGTCGAGGGCGTACAGCGCCCAGAGCCCCTGGAGGTCGAGGGGACCCTTGATGGGATAGACCTGCGAGTCGTCAAGCTCCAGCTCCCGGACGAGCAGCTCGCGCACCCACGCCGACATCCCCTTCTCGATCTCGAGGCGCACGACCATCGGGGAGCGCTTGCGCATCCGGATGACCGACTCGACCGCGACCAGGAGGTCCGAGGCGCCGTCGTCGGTGTCGAAGTCGGTCTGCCGGGTGACCCGGAAGCTGTACTGGGCCTGCACCTGCATGCCGGGGAACAGCGACCCCAGGTGGGCGGCGATGACCTGCTCGACGGGCACAAACCGCTCACCATCTGGCAGCACGATGAAGCGGTCCAGCAGCGGGGGGACCTTGACCCTCGCCATGAGCGGCGGGATGTGCGGTCCCTGCCGCACGACCACCGCGAGGTTCAGGGACAGGTTGGAGATGTAGGGGAAGGGGTGGGCGGGGTCGACGGCCAGCGGCGTGAGCACGGGGAAGATCCGGCGCTCGAAGACCTGGTCGAGGTGCGCCCGGTCGTCGTCGTCGAGCTCCTTCCACTGCGAGTACCGGATGCCCGCCGCATCGAGGTCGGGGACGAGCGTGTCCTTGAAGATGCGGGAGCGGCGGTCGACGAGGGCCTCGACGCGCTTTCGGATCTCGGAGAGCTGGGCCTGGGGAGAGAGGCCATCGGGCGAGGTGGTGGTCGCGTCGACCGCCAGTTGCTCGTACAGGGCGGCGACGCGCACCTGGAAGAGCTCGTCGACGTTCTGGCTGACGATGGCGAGGAACTTGGCCCGCTCCAGCACGGGGAGGGACCGGTCCTCGGCCAGGGCCAGGATCCGGTCGTTGAAGTCGATGCGGGAGAGCTCACGGTTGAGGAACCGCTGCTCGCGTGGCCTCCGCAAGGCAGGCGAGGGCGGCCCCGGCTCCGCCGATGCCAGCCGGCGATGCTTGGTCGAGGCCTTGGTCTTCACCCCATCGTTGTTTTCGGGATTCTGCATACGTCGCGGCACCCCTGGATCATCCGTAGGGCACCTAGGATACTGCCGTGGCAGGCTCCCAGGTAGGCCCGCGGGGTGGGGACCGGTTAAGCAATTTGGCGGATTAGCTGCGGAAACAGGCCCAAGGATTGTCAAAGGAATCGCAACGCAGCCACTATGGCTCGGGGGCCCCACCCGTTAGACTTACCAGGCAACCGCGTTCGCCTTGCGGCGAGGGCATGCCGGGGTCCAACGCCACGGGGGGCGAAGGAGGGGGTAACGGTTGCTGGGGTTGCCACAAGACCCTGAAACGCCGCTCATCGGCCGGAGCGCTGAGCTCGCTGAGCTGCTCCTGACGCTCGCCCGCGCGGCGAAGGGCGAGGGGAGTCTCGTCACGCTCGAGGGCGAGGCCGGCATCGGCAAGACCGTCCTGCTCGAGCAGGCGCTCTCCAAGGCCGAGGCGCTCGGCTTCCGCTGCTTCGCCGGGGGGGCCGAGGAGCTGGAGCGGCACCGCCCCTTCGGGGCCATCTCCGAGGCGCTCGGGATCGGCCGGCGTGGTCGGATCGACCAGCCGCCCCTCCCTGGGGACGACGAACGGCGGGCCGCAGTCGCGCAGCTGCTCGCGGAGCCCGCGGCGGCGGGAGCCAGCAACCAGACATCTGCCGCCGCCATGCTGGCCGGGGCGCAGCCCGAGGGCGAGTTCCGCGTCGTCGACGCCCTCATCGACTTCGTCGAGCACCTCTGTGCCGGCGGCCCCGTCGTCGTAGCGCTTGAGGACCTGCAGTGGTCCGATCCCTCCACCCTTCTGGCGCTCAACCGCCTCGGCCGCGAGCTCCCGAGGCTTCCCGCGGTGCTCATCGCCACCATGCGGCCGATCCCGCGCAGCCCCGAGCTGCAGAGCCTGCTTGACGAGTTGGACGACGGCGGCGGTTACCGCCGCACGCTCGGGAAGCTCGCCGACGCGTGTGTGGCCCAACTGGTCGAGACGATCCTTGGCGCTGCGCCCGGGCCACGACTGTTGACCGAGCTCCGCCGGGCCGGAGGCAACCCGTTCTTCGCGACGGAGCTGGTCGCCGCGCTCCAGCGCGAGGGGGCGATCAGCATGCACCAGGGCAAGGCCGACATCGATGCACCAACGCCAAGCCTGCCCTCCTCGCTCGCCAGCGCGATCCGCCAGCGCCTGAGCTTCCTCTCCGAAGAGGAGCTGGCCACCCTGCAGGTGGCTTCGATCCTGGGGTCGAAGTTCTCCATGGCCGACCTTGCCACCGTGAGCGACCGGCCGCCGGCCACGTTGACGCCGCACGTCACCGCTGCGGCGCAGGCAGGCATCCTCCACATCGAGGGATCGATGTTCACCTTCCACCACGACCTGATCCGCGCGGCGCTCTACGCCGGGATCGCGCAGCCTGTTCGGAACGCCCTGCACCAGTCGGCGGCCCATGCGCTCGAGGAGGCAGGGCTGCCCCCCGAAGACGTGGCCGAGCACGTCGTCCGCGGCGCGGTGCCCGGCGACCTCGGGGCGGTGGCGTGGCTCCGCACCGCGGCACGGCAGGCCGAGGCCCGCTCCCCGGCCATCGCCGCCGACCTGCTGCAACGTGCCCTCGAGATCCTTCTGTCCGGGGCTGCGGCCGGCCTCCCGGAGGGAGCGGAAGGGCTGCGCGACGCCACGCTGGCGGACCTGGCCTCGTCCTTCCTCTCGTCGGGTCATCTCGGCGAGGCCGAGAAGATCTGCCGGAGCACGCTGGAGCGTGAGCACGACCCCAAGGTCGACGGCGCCCTGCGCCTGTGCCTCGTCCAGATCTATGTCGGTCAGGGCCGCGTGGCCAAGAGCCTGCTCGCCATCGACGAGGCGGTCCAGTCGCCCGCCCTCACCGAGCGGGAGCGCGGCCGGCTCTGGGCCTGGGCCTCGACCTGCCGGGTGATCATCTGGGACCTCGAGGGAGCGGCAACCTCCGCCGAGCGAGCCCTCGCCGTCTGCGGCGAGATCGAGGACGACCTCGGGTCCACGGTGGCCCGCGCCGGGCTTGCCGCCCTCGAGAACCTGCGCGGCCACTTCTCGGAGGCGCTCCGGCTGGCCGAGGAGGCGCTGGCGGGGGCACGCCGCAGCCGCTCGCCGGAGGCACGCCGGCTCCAGCTCACCCTCATGCACACGTTGCTCCTCATCGACGTCGACCGCGTGGACGACGCGCAGCTCGCGCTGCGGCGCGGGAGAGAGGCACGCGAGCGCCGGGGCGCCCGGTGGAACCTTGCCCCGTACCACTTCGTCTCATGTATCGGAAGGTTCTGGTCCGGTGAGTGGGACGAGGCGATTGCGCAGTTCGATTCAGCGATGGACTTCGCCGAAGAGGTCGTCGTCGGCCAGGGCGAGGTCGTGGGCCACGCGGTACGGTCGATGATCGCCCTGCACCGCGGCGACGTCGCCACCGCCGATCGGGAGGCCACCGCGGCGGAGGAGGACTCGCAGACCTCGGGGCCGCAGTGGCGCGCGAACTGGATGCTGTGGGCCAGGGCGCTCGTGACGGAGGCGCAGGGACAGGAGGATGCAGCACTGCGGCTGCTGATCAAGGCCTGGGAACAGTGCAGCGGGGCGGGGGTCGTGGCGGAGTACCCCGTCCTCGGGCCCGACCTCGTCCGCATGGCGATCGCGGGCGGCGAGCGGCTGCTCGCCGAGCAGGTGACCGGGGCGGTGGAGACCCTTGCCGCGACTGCCGAGGTGGCCAGCGTCAAGGGGGCGGCGCTGCGGTGCCGGGGCCTCCTCGACTCGGACCCCGCGGCGCTGCTGGAGGCCGTGGCTGCCTACCGGCTGAGCCCGCGCAGGCGTGAGCTTGCCCTCGCCTGCGAGGATGCGGCAGTGGCCCTCATCGCCGCCGGTCGGTGCACGGACGCTCGCCCCCTCGCGGAGGAGGCGCTTGGCGCCTACCGCAGCCTCGACGCCCGGCGAGACGAGCACCGGGCATTGCGCCGCCTCCGCGGCCCCGGACAGACTGGAGCAGTCAAGGTGGAGATCGTCGAGTACCGCACCGACCGCTCGAAGCCCGGTTCCGGATCGGCAGGGTGGGAGAGCCTCACGAAGGCGGAGGTCAAGATGGCCGACATGGTCGCCAAGGGTCTCTCCAACCCCGAGATCGCCCGCAGGCTCTTCATCTCCCGCCGCACCGTCCAGACCCACGTCTCGCACGCCCTCGAAAAGCTGGGCCTGTCCTCGAGGGTCGAGCTGGCCGTGGCGAGGTCGAGCTGGAACGCCCTTGGCAGCGGCAGCATCCCGCCGCCCGAAAAGCCACCGGCGAGCGACGCGTGACTGACGAGCTCGTGGATCCGGCCCCCGCCACCCCCAGGCGGCCGCATGCGCTCGTCGGACGGGCGGCCGAGCTCAGCGAGCTGGTGACGACGCTGGACCGGGCGGCGGGCGGCACCGGGCGGCTTGTGTTCGTCGAGGGCGAGGCGGGGATCGGCAAGACCTTCCTCCTGGAGGAGGCCCTCGTCAGTGCCGAGGCGATGGGGTTCCGCTGCTTCGCCGGGAGCGCCGAGGAACTGGAGCGTCACCGTCCCTTCGGTGCCATCGCCGAATCGCTCGGGATCGGCCGGCGCGGGCGGGGGACCGGGGTCACGTTCGCCGGCGAGGACGAGCGAAGGACCGAGCTGGCCCAGATGCTGGCGGGCGACACCGCCGAGACGAAGCTGCTTGCCGCCGACACCGCCGAGACCCAGCCGCCTCCGGCCGGCGCCGCCGAGACTCCCGACACCGAGGACGATGACCTTCCGACCGGCGGGAGGGAGCAAGCTCCCCGGACCACGGTCCTGCCGGGTGGCGCCGAGGCGGAGTTCCGCATCGTGGACGCGCTCGTCGACTTCGTCGAGCAGCTCTCGGCAGCCGGACCCGTCCTGGTTGCCCTCGAGGACCTGCAGTGGTCCGACCCGTCGACGGTGCTGGCGCTGAACCGTCTCGGCCGTGAGATCTCGAAGCTGCCCGTCGTGCTCATCGCCACCCTCCGGCCGGTGCCGAGGGGTACCGATCTGCAGGCGCTTCTCGACGGGCTCACCACCCGCGGTGCGCTCCGCCTGTCCCTGCACCGCCTCGACGAGGCATCGGTTGCGGAGCTCGTGGAGGGCATGGTCGGCATGCCGCCCGGGCCGGGGCTGCTGGGGGAGCTCTCGCGGGCCGGGGGGAACCCCTTCTTCGCCACCGAGCTCGTCGCCTCGCTGCAGCGCCAGGGTGCCCTCACCGAGCACGGGGGCAGGGCGGAGGTGGGGTCCGTCCCCCTCCCGCCGTCGCTGACGAGCGCGATCATGCAACGGCTCACGTTCCTGTCCGAGGAGGCGCTCGAGACCCTCCAGGTGGCGTCGATCCTGGGGTCCAGCTTCTCGGTCGCCGACCTTGCAGCGGCAACGGGTCGCCGGGTACCGGCGCTGACCCCCATCCTGACGGCGTCGGTCCGCGCCGGGATCCTGGGGGAGGACGGCTCGAACCTTGCCTTCCGCCACGACCTGATCCGTGACGCCCTGTACCAGGAGATGCCGGCCGCCCTCCGTGGGTGGTGGCACCTCGCCGTCGCCCGCGTCCTCACGGACTCGGGGCGGACCGCCGACGAACTCGCCGAGCACATCGTCCGGGGGGCACCCCCGGGCGACCTCCTTGCGGTCGAGTGGCTCCGCGCCGCCGCACGCCAGGCGGAGACACGGTCGCCGACCGTGGCGGCCGAGCTGCTGCAGCGGTTCCTGGAGCGGGCCCCGGCCACCGACCCGCACCGCGACACCGCCCTTGCCGACCTCGCCATGTACCAGCTCCGCTCCGGGCACCCCGCCGATGCGGAGGCCGTCTGCCGCGAGGCGCTCGGCCGGGACCACGACCTGTCGGTCGACGGGAGGCTGCGCCAGTACCTGATCGAGGCCGCCATCGGCCAGGGGAGGATCGAGGAGGGGCTCCAGGAGGTGGAGCGTGCCGTCGCCGGGGGGTCGCTGACCAAGCCCGAACGTGCCCGGCTGTGGGCCTGGTCCTCCACGTGCCGGGCCATCACGTGGGACCTCCCCGGAGCCGTCGAGACCGCGTACCGGGCGTTGGAAGCCTCCGAGGACCTCGGGGACGAGGTCGGCGCCGGCGTCGCCCTCGGCAACCTCGCGGTGGTGCGGCATCTCCGTGGGGAGTTCCCGGAGGCGCTCCGCCTGGCGCGCCAGTCTCTCCAGCGCATCGCCCTCGGCGCGACGGCGCCGTCCCAGCCCATCCAGCCGGTCCTCAACCTGGCGGCCACGCTGATGGACCTCGACAGCCTCGAGGCCGCCCAGGGGACCCTGCTGCACTGGAGGATGTTCCGCCGTGAGCGGGGAGCTGCGTGGAGCCATCCCACCGACCAGTTCATCTCGGCGGTCGGCTACTTCTGGTCGGGAGAGTGGGACGACGCCATCGCCGCCCTTGCCCTGGGCCTCGACCTGGCGGAGACGACCGGCATCCGGCGCGGCACCCTCGTGGGCCACAGCCTGCGATCGCTGATCGCCGTGCACCGCGGGGACCTCGCGACGGCCGAGCGGGAGGCGACCGCAGCGGAGACCGAAGCGGCAACCAACGGACCGCAGTGGCGGCCCGACTGGATGATGTGGGCCCGGGCCCTGCTCCTCGAGGCCGAGGGGCGCCCCGAAGAGGCACTCACGACCCTGGCGCTGGCGTGGTCGCTCTGCAGCCGGGCGGGGGTGGCGGCCGAGTACCCGGTGATCGGCCCCGATCTCGTCCGGATGGCCGTCGAGGGCCACCGGCGGGCCCTGGCGGAGGAGGTGACGCTCGCCGTGGAGGCGCTCGCCGTCTCGGCCGGTGTGGCGAGCGTCAAGGGCGCTGCCCTGCGTTGCCGGGCGCAGCTGTCCGCCGACATGGGGGTCGCCCTGCAGGCGGTCGCCGCCTGCCGCCTCAGCCCGCGCCGGCGTGAGCTCGCCCGCGCCTGCGAGGACGCCGCCGCGGCCCTGCTGGACGCCGACACGACCATGGACGCCCGGCCGCTGGCGGAGGAGGCCCTGGAGCTCTACCGGGAGATGGATGCGACGGGCGATGCCACCCGCGCCGAGACCCGCCTGCGCCGGGTGTGGGAGTCGTTGGACCCCAGGGATCGGCCCGTGAGAGCGGCGACATCGGGGGCATCCGCCAAACCGGCGAAACCAGCCCGAGCGGCGAGAGCGGCGAAAACGAGAACGGGCCGCTGGGACTCCCTCACCCCGGCGGAGCGTCGGGTGGCCTGGCTGGTCGCAGAGGGCATCTCGAACCCCGAGATCGCCCGCCGGCTCGGCATCTCGGCACGCACGGTGCAGTCGCACGTGTCGCACGCGCTCGAGAAGCTGGGGGTCACCTCCCGGGTCGAGCTGGCGCTCAGGGCCGCCGGTGCCGAGCGCCCGAGCGGACCGGGTGCTGCCGCAGGCTGAGCAGCCTTCACCTCCGCTGCGAAGCGAGGAGGTTTTCCTAGGGGCCGGAGGAGGAGGTTGGGAGCCCAGCGCGCGTAGACGCGCGATTCGTTCCCAACTTCGGACCAGGGGCCGGGCCGGGCGGGGCTTTAGGCGAGTCTCCCCGCGGCTGGCGGTCGCCAGGTGCATCCCTCGGATTCGGCGGGCTCCACGCGGCATCCGGGGAGCGCCTCCTGCAACGCCCGGAGGCCCTCCGGGGTCACGAGCGCATCGCGCAGGGACAGCCAGCGCAACGGCAGGTCGGCGAGCTCTGCAAGGCCTTGATCGGTGATGGCAGTGGCGCCGAGGTCGAGTTCCACCAATGACGGAAGCTCCCGAAGGTGCCGGAGGCCGGCGTCGGTGACGCGGGTGTCCCAGAGGGTGAGGGCCATCAGCGAATGCGCGCCGGAAAGGAAGCCGAGCCCGGCGTCGGTCACCGCCGAGCCGGACAGATCCAGTTCCCGAAGCCCGACGAGCTCGCCGAGACACTGCATGGCGGCGTCGCCGGTCCGGCGCGGAACGGTGAGGTGGCGGAGGCCCCCGAACGGGCGCAGGCACTGGAGGCCGGCATCGGTCACCCGGGTCCCCCAGAGGTCGAGGACCCGCAGGCGCGGGAGGCGGACGACGAATGGCATTGCCTCGTCCCCGACGCGCCCCGTCCACAGGTCGAGCAGCTCGAGTCCGCTCAGATGGCCAAGGGAAGCCAGGGCGGCCTCCGAGGCGGCACGGCCCCCCAGGATCAAGGCCTGCAGGTCCATCGGGCCGAGGCGTTCGAGGGCGGCCGGGTCGGGCCAGGGCTGCCAGGCCTCGAGCTTGAGCTGGTTGCCCGCCGGCACCCGAACGTGGCCGCGGGCTTCGCGGAACTCCCTCCAACCGGCGCCCCACCCGTGGCGGGCCGTGCGCGAAGCCCTGCGCCGGCCCGGGCCGCGGAGCGACAGCGTCCCGAGCGAGTATTCCGCCGGGAAATCAAGCTCCCGGCGCGGAAGGGTCAGGGCTCGAAAGGGACGGCAGGAGTTCGCCGTGTCAACGGCCTCCCACCCTGCACCATTGCGCGGATCCACGATCACGCTGCGAAGTTTGGTGGCAGAACGCTGAGAGCACATCCGCCAGTTGGCGGATGTTTTCACGACAAAACCATTAAGAATTACTAATCAAACACAGTTCCGATTTGCTGACCAACTAGGACATTCCTGCCGGTAGTGGCAGTCCTAGCAAACGACAAAACTTCGTTACAATTGCCCACCCCAAACCGCACCCCTACGGTGCTCTATCATGACAATCTCCTATTCAGGCAAACCCCCGAAACCGTTTGGAGGCGACCATCGTGACTCAGGACGAGGAGACGTCGGGTCCCAGCCCGCCGGCCTTCGTGGTCGGGCGCCTGTTGTACATGCAGGAGGAGGAACGCCGGCGTCTGGCCGCCGAGATCCACGACGACACGATCCAGACCATTTCCGCCGCCTACATGCGCCTGCAGCTGCTCGGCCGCAGGCTCACCTCGCCCGCCGACCGGGAGTCCTGCCAGTCGCTGGAGCGGATGCTGAAGCTGGTGGTGCAGCGACTCCGGCGGCTGACGTTCGAGCTGCGCCCGGTGGCGCTGGACGGAACGACCCTGGCCCGGGCGCTCGGGGACTACCTCGCGCAGATGGAGCTCGACGCCGGCATCGCCGTGCGCCTCGTGGACGGCTTTTCCACCCAGCCGTGTGAGCAGAGCCGCCTTGTCCTCTACCGGGCGGGGCAGGAGGTGCTGAGCAACGTCGCCAAGCACGCCGCGGCCTCCACGGTCACGGTCGTGCTCTCGGACGACGCCCGGGGGTTCACGCTGCGCGTCGAGGACGACGGGCAGGGCTTCAGCACCAGCCGGAGCGGCCTTGGCCTGCGCTTCGTGCGGGATCGCGCGGAAGCAATCGGTGGCTCGTGCCGGGTGGAGAGCGAACCGGGACGTGGCACGAGCGTCCAGGTGTGGGTACCTCGAATGCCCGGGGTCGACGAGGGGGTCGATACGGGAGGTTCGTGAATTGGCGGTGACACGACCGGAAGGACTGGAAGGACTATCCTGTGCGAACCACGAACGCGAGGAAGCGGTTGAACGAACTCCCGGAAAGCGAGGCCGCCGAGGCGCGGACGCAGATCAAGGTCATGGTCGTGGACGATCACCAGCTCCTCACGGAGAGCCTGCTCATGGTGCTCGAGGAGGAGTCCGACATGACGGTGGTCGCCACCGCGGCGTCAGTGGCGGAGGCGCGGTTGAAGGCCCGCCGCTACCTGCCCGACGTGGTGCTGATGGACTACCGGCTCCCGGACGGCCTCGGCACCGACGCCGCCCGCTTCATCCGCGAGGAGAACCCCGACATCAAGATCGTCATGCTCACCGGCTTCCCCGACGATGCGATCCTCGTCGCAGCCATCGAGGCCGGCTGCTCCGGCTACATCACCAAGGATTCGGCGGTGGGCGAGGCGATCTCGGCCGTGCGGGCAGCCCACGCCGGCGAGGCCCTGATCTCACCGGCCATGCTTGCCCGCCTCCTGCCGAAGCTGCGGCGGGACTACCGGGGAGTCGGCTCGAGCCTCACCGACCGCGAGCGGGAGGTCCTGAACCTGCTGGCACAGGGCTCCCAGAACTCCACGGTGGCGGATCAGCTCTTCCTCTCGGTCAACACCGTCCGCAAGCACGTCCAGTCCATCCTTTCGAAGCTCGGCGCACATTCGAAACTCGAGGCGGTCGCCGTCGCCGTCCGCGAGGGGATCATCGACCTGAGCGACGACTCCCGGCGCCCATAAGGCGCCCGAAAAGACGCCCGGCAACCACAACGGTTGACGCTGGCGGCTCCCGGGTACATAGGGCCCATAGAACCTGGCTTATCAAGGAGGGTGGGATGGGTCTCGGAACGAGCATCTTCCTGATCGCCGTCGGGGCGATCCTCGACTTCGCGGTCTACGTCAACACACCGGGGTTCAACATCCACACCGTCGGTCTGATCCTCATGGTCGTGGGTGTGATCGGCCTCGTCATGTCGATGGTCTTCTGGGGCAGCTGGGGCGGCTTCCACCGGCAGGCTGTCTACAACGACGGTGTCGCTCCCGCACGCCGGCGCCGCCGGGTCATCGACGAAGAGATCGACTAGGCCAGTTCCGGCACGTAGCGCGACAGCACCGCCTGGAGGTCCGCCAACGCGGGCAGCCGGAGGAAGGCTTCGCGGACGTAGCCGAGGGCGACGGGCACGAACCGCAGGAAGTCCGGGTTGCCCTTCACGCGGTCGATGTACACGAAGCGGCCTGCATCCTTGAGCTTGCGCTGGATCGTGAGGAGGTCGAAGACTTCCCGGAACTGCCCCTCGTCCATCTCCGCCCCGCCTCCGCCGGCCGTGACCACCAGGTAACGACGGACCATGCGCCCGATGAACTGCTGGTCGAGCGTGACGTAGCTGTCCCGCAGGAGCGAGACGAGGTCGTACTGGCGGGGCCCCAGCAGGGCATCCTGAAAGTCGATCACTGCCTGCTCGCCACCGTCCAGCACCATGATGTTGCGGGACTGGTAGTCGCGGTGGGTGAAACCTGCGGGCTCGCCGGCCAGCCGCCGGGCCATCTCGTCGAAGCACCGGTCCACCAGGTGTCGCTCCGATGCCGACATCCCGGCCTCCTTCCACGCCGCCAGCACCCATTCGAGAAAATGCTCCAGCTCCCATCGGTACACGTCGTGGTCGTAACGCCGCTGAAAGGCGATGCAATCGGGATCGGGCGCCGCGTCCGCCGCCAGGCGCATCCTGGCGAGCTGGTCGACGGCGGCGCGGTAGAGCGGCTCTCGTGCATCGCCGGCGGCCAGCCGGGACACCATCATCTCGTCGCCCAGGTCCTCCAGCACGACGAAGCCCTCCTTCTGGCTCCAGTCCAGGATGCGGGGCACCCGCACGCCGATGCGGGCGAGATAGCGCTGCACGTCGACGAAGGGAGCGGGGCCGGTCGGACCCCCTTTGCCGATCTCCTCCGGTGGCGCGTCGGGCGGCAGCACCATGACGAGCGCGGACGCCGGGCCACCGTCGTCCCATCGGGCACGCCAGTACGTGCGGACGGAGGCGTGGCCCGCCCGCCGTTCGACGGAGATGCGGCGAGCTGCGACACCGGTGGCCCGCTCGACCACGACGGCGACCCAGTCCGCGGAGGACCGTTCCACAGCGCTCATCGTCTGGGGCTTCCCCACGTCCCTTGAACTATTCGAACTATTGAACGTTTGACTTACCACATTGAACCAACGTCTGAAGTGCTTTATCGTGGCGGCAATTCAGCCGTTCGGTCTACGAAAGAACAGAGGCAGTGATGGGGACTTCGCTGTTTTCCCGTGTTCTGTCCGGTGTCGGTAACCGGCTGGACCGCAGGTACGGATGGGACAAGCTTCCGCTCCCGTTGGGCATTGTCACGCTGGCGGGAGTGCGCGAGACGCTTCGGGCAACGAATCTCGTCGACACCAATACCCCGGAGGCATCGCCCACGCCGGCCCCGCCGGCACTGGCGGATTTCGAGGTCCGCAGCGTCGACGGTACCTACAACGACCTCCAGAGTCCCCGGATGGGCGCGGTCGAGGCCAGGTTCGGTCGCAACGTCCCACTCGACATGACCCACCCCGAGCCCGGGACCGGCATCATGTCCCCCAATCCGCGGACCGTGAGCACGGTGCTGCTCACCCGCACCACGTTCCAACCCGCCACGATCTGCAACCTCCTGGTGCCCGCCTGGCTGCAGTTCATGGTCCACGACTGGATGAGCCATGGCAGCAACGAACCGGAGGACCCCTGGGTGGTGCCGCTCGAGGACGCCGACCCGTGGCCCTACAAGCCGATGACGATCCCGAGGACCCGCCGGGATCCGTCGCGGACCTCGGCCGACGACGGCCTGCCGCCCACCTACACCAACACTGAGACCCACTGGTGGGACGCTTCGCAGATCTACGGCAGCGACCCCAACTTCGGCAAGCTGCTACGAAGCGGCGAAGACGGCAAAGTCAACCTCGACGCCAAGGGCCTGATCCCGGTCGACCCCAGCGCCCCCCATCCCGGCATCGACCTGGCCGGGGTCCAGGGCAACTGGTGGCTCGGCCTCGGGATCCTGCACAGCCTCTTCATGCAGGAGCACAACGCGATCTGCGACGAGCTCCGGAAGGCCTATCCCTCCTGGGACGACGACCAGCTCTATGCGCGGGCCAGGCTGATCAACGCTGCCCTGCTCGCGAAGATCCATACCGTCGAGTGGACGCCGGCCATCATCACGCACCCGACGTCGCAGGCCGCCATGCACATCAACTGGTACGGCGTGGTGCCGCCGTCGTTGCGCAGGCTCCTCCTGCCCCTGCGCAACGAGATCCTTACCGGCATCCCCGGCTCGAAGAAGGACCACGACGGGGCGCCCTACTCCCTCACCGAGGAGTTCGTTCAGGTCTACCGCATGCACCCGCTCATCCCGGACGACTTCACGTTCCGCACCGCCGGCACGCGGGACACCATCGCGGAGAAGACGTTCCGCGACATCGCAGGCCCCGGCGCCCGCGACGTCCTCGAGGGCATCCCGATGCCGGACCTCCTGTACTCCTTCGGCACCTCGTACCCCGGCGCCCTGCGGCTGCACAACTTCCCGAGGTTCCTTCAGGAGTTCAAGAGAGCCGACGGCACCCAGATCGACCTGGCCGCCACCGACATCCTGCGGGCGCGCGAGCGGGGGGTCCCCCGGCACAACGACTTCCGGGAGCTCCTCCACATGCGCCGCTTCGCGACGTTCTCCGAGCTATGCGACAACCCGGCGTGGGCCAAGGAGCTCGAGGACGTCTACGAGGGGGATATCGACCGGGTGGACGCCACGGTGGGGATGTTCGCCGAGCCGCTCCCGAAGGGCTTCGGCTTCTCGGACACCGCCTTCCGCATCTTCATCCTGATGGCGTCCCGACGCCTGCGTAGCGACCGCTTCTTCACCACCGACTTCACGCCCCAAGTCTACACGCCCGTGGGCTTCCGCTGGATCGAGAGCAACGGGATGGCGTCGGTGATCGCCCGTCACTACCCCGAGGTGGCCCAGCTGATGAACCCGAAGAACCCGTTCGCTCCATGGCCCGGAGCGCCGGGCCCCGCGTCCGGGTAGTAGCCGGGCGCTGATAGCCCTTCTTTGTATGTTTAAGCAGGATATTCATGCTTTTTCATACAAAGAAGGATCTTAAGGCCACGCAAGAGCGTGCTTTGTATTTCGTATGGTTTAACGCAGCATCGCAGGGAGCCCAAACCGCCAAACATTCATCCGGGATCAATGTCGAGCAGACGGTCCAGCTCAATCTCGATCTCTGCGTCCGAGGCCTTGCGACCTTGTCCTGCGCACGGTCCAGCGATGGGTCCGCAACTTCCCGGAACATGGTGAGCGGGCCTCGCGCTACGGAAAGACCTCGCAGCAAGCGGATTTTCAGAGAGCACCGACAGGGCTGCTCTTGGCCCCGTCGGTGCTCTCTCAGCGCGGTCGCAAAGCGAGGGGCTTGGTCAGCGTGTCATGCGTCCTTCAGGAGGAGGTGCGCCACGCCGGTCAGCTGCGCGGAGCGCTCCCACAGCTCCTGGGCCAGGTGCGGGTCAGTGGCCTGCTTGTTCTTGGGCTCTTCGAGCTTGAAGCGGTGGAAGTACTGGCCGTTGACCGTTTGGGTGTCCAGGGTCGTGGCCAGGCGGACGAGCGGCTCTGCGCCCTGTGCGGGGGTGGAGAGCAGGGCCTTGGACAGTCGCGATCCAAAGAGCAGTCGATTCAGACCGCCTTCCCGCCCTATGTCGCTGGCGACGCTGCCCGGGTGGAAGGCGGATGTGGTCACGCCAGTGCCCTGCATCCGCCGGGCGAGCTCCCGGGTGAACAGGATGTTGGCGAGCTTGGTCGCGGCGTAGGCGCCCGAGCCGCTATAGCGGCCGAGAGCGCGGTCGAGGTCGTCCAGGTCGAGGCGCCCCGTGCGGTAGGCGCTGCTGGCCGTGTTGATCACCCGCGCGCCTTCAGGGGCCTCGATGAGCCGGTCCCGCAGCAGGTTCGTCAGCAGGAACGGCGCAAGGTGATTGACCTGGAAGGTCATCTCGTGACCGTCCGCGCTCATGTTCCGGCCTTTGAAGAAGCCACCCGCGTTGTTGGCCAGGACGTCGATACGGGGGTAGCGGGCCAGCAGTTCGTCGGAAAGACGGCGTACATCGTCCAGGCGGCTGTAGTCCACAAGGTGAGCCTCGGCTCCGATCGCATCCGCGACGGCGGCCGTCTTCTGCGCCGACCGGCCCACCACGGCCACAGTGGCGCCCAGGTCGGCGAACTGGCGGGCGGCGGCGGCCCCGATCCCGGCACTCGCCCCCGTCACCACCACCGTCTTGCCCCGCATGTCCTGCGTTGGTTGATTATTCATGACATATGCTCTCTTTCCTGAGGTGTGTTGCCTGCGAGACGGTATGGGTTTCCGTGCGTGGCTATTGATAACCGGGTGAGCAATTGTCCGGTCGGTCAGCGAGCCGCCAGTGCCGCCAGTCCGAAGAGCTCGCTCAATCGGCCGACCCCCAGCTCTCTGCCCTTCATCTCGGCGATGGTCTCGCGCCCGACGACATCGTCCTGTCCGGGGAACTGACCCGCTCCGCCGGTGGGTCCTATGGGCACGGCGATGGCGACGCCCCAGGGCTCGTAGTGGGTGAGGTCGGATCGTCCCTGGGCGAGGGCGTTGATGTTGTCTGCCACCGTGGCAGCCTGACGAGAGGCGAAGCCGGCCATCTTGGCGTCGGCAGTCGAGACATCCCCGACTGCGAAGACGGTTGTCTGCCCGGCCACCTGGAGGGTGGGGCCGACCTCGATGAATCCGTCCGGGCGGCGAGCAGGTACCAGTGCGTCTCCGATGTAGTCGCTGTTGGGCACGACGCCGTAGCAGCGGAACCAGATGTCCGCACTGACCTCGGTTCCGGCTTGGGTGGCGACAGTGAAGGTTCCCAGCTCCCCCGGCTCGGTCGGCGGAGCCTGACGCAGCGGGCTGCCCAAGATCAGCTCGACGCGGGAATCGACCAGTTGGCGTCGGAGTTCGGCTTTCAGCTCGGGCTTGTACGGACCGCCGAGAACTTCGTCGGCGACGTCGAGCAGGACGATCGACTTCTCCGGCCACACGTGACGTATCTCTCCGGCCAACTCGATGCCGACCGGGCCCGCTCCGACCAGCAGGACCCGAGCTGCCTGCGCCAATGCCCGATGTGTTTGGCGGACCTGCTCCTGGGCGTGGTCGGCGTCGACCAGGTCCGTCTTGGCGGGGAACGGGTACCTCGACCCGGTGGCCAGGACGACGTAGTCGGCGGAGATCTCCTGGCCCGACGCCGTCACTACCCGGTGCGGGTCGACCACCGCGGCACGGTCCCGGACGACTCGGCCGTTGGTGAGCAGCCCGTCGTAGGGCAGGAAGATCCTCGGGAGCCAGGATGGATCCACCAGCGCCCGAAGAGCGGCGATGTTGTGCATGAAGGCGTCCTTCGGCTCGACGAGTACGACGTCGCTCGTCTCGTCCAGCGCCTTGGCCACGGCGATACCACCGTAGCCGCCACCGACCACCACCACCGTCGGCCTCCCTGCCTGATTGCTCTCGGTCATGTCGTCTCCCGTTCGTGTCCCATTACCCGGTCTGTGTATTTCACGACTATATCCCATGCAGATCATCATGTCTACAGAACATCCTAGGAGCGACACTTATCGGCCGGGGCCGTATGATGGGGTCGTGGACGACGGCCCGGGTCTCCGTGACGAAGTTGGCGATGCCCCGAGCTGCGAGGACGCGTTGGCAGACGACCTCGGATGGGGCCTGGGCATGCTCTTTCGGGCCTACGTCAGGGCGGCGCGCGCCGCGTTGACTGACCTTCCCGGCGGTCCGCGGGGCTACCAGGTCCTTTCCGCCGCCGGCCAGGGCACGGTTGGTAGCCAGCTCGCTTTGGCCCAGCATCTCGGACTCGACCGTACGGTCATGACGTACCTCCTCGATGACCTCGAAGGGGCGAACCTGATCGAGCGCCGCCCCGATCCAGCCGACCGGCGAGCTCGCCGAGTCGTCGCCACACGACTCGGTGCCGAGCTCCTCGCGACCCTCAATGACCGCCTCGGGGCGGCAGAAGCCCACCTACTCGCTCCGCTCGACGAAGATGCACGCGAGACCTTCCGCGCCCTGGTTCGATTACTCGCCACACAGATCGCCCCGCTCGACCCGTTCGACAGCCCGTGTGAGCTCGCACAAGAGGTGAACGCCGAGATACCCACTCGCCTCCAGGCCGCTCGTTCCGCTCGGTTGCGATAACCCCGATGGGAGACGGGCGCTGGGCACGATTCCCTAGCGCTTCGTTTGACTGAGTTAACAGTCGGCGCGATCCGTCCCCGATTGATCGCGACCGCATCGTTCATCGAGGCGCGACGCTCGGGGCTGGCCGAAGGGCTGCCCTCCTGCACCTTGCCGCCCGCCTCCCGGCGGCGGTACTCGCTGAGGTGCTCAACGCTGCCCATGGCCCTCTATCCCCGAACGAAGGCTCTGGACGATTCGAATCACGCCTCCCGATGAGAAGTATCGAGCGCCCGCCGTCTGACTTGAGCCGGCCAAGCTCGACCAGGTTCCTACCGAACGGGATCAGTCCCTTGGCGACCCGGTCCGATGGTTGTGGGATTGGGACCCACGGGTGGAGAGACGACGCTAATAAGAGCCATCACGACCGCTCTCGCCTGCGCCTACTGGGCTCCCCGGCACCCACAGCCCGTCCTTCTCGCCCCGCAGCGAGTGCCGCGCTGAGGCCAACTCATTGCTGTTGAACAGCTTGCCTTACCAGCATCCGTGAGCGGCAGCCACCCCGCAGGCACCTGAGGAGAAGTTGTAGGGCAGGCAGCCACGATTGCTCAGCGTGGGCGTTGACGTCAGGATCGTCGAGCTGCGATGCATGGCGGGAGATGGAACCGCCTCTACGGCTCTGACGCCACTGCGCTGCTCTGGCCTTCGAGCGGAAGCTCGATGAGCAGTGTGGTTCCGCTGCCGGTGGGACTGCTGACTTCGAGCGTGCCGCCGAGCGCCTCGATGCGATCGCTGAGTCCGAGCAGTCCCGACCCGCGGCTGAGGTCGGCTCCCCCGAGCCCGTCGTCGCGGATCGCAAGCTGCAAGATCGCGTCGTGTGTGTCGAGTTCGACGTTCACGACGGATGCGTGCGCGTGCTTGGCGGCGTTGGTCAACGCTTCCGACACCACGTAGTACGCCGCGACCTCGACTCGCTCTGGCAGACGGACCTCGGCTTGCAGGTCGAGCTCGACCGGTACCGCCGAACGCCGGCGCAGCGATCTCAGCGCCGGCCCCAGGCCCCCCTCGGACAAGATCGCGGGATGAATCCCGCGGGAGATCTCCCGCAGCTCGTCGAAGACGCACGCCAGCCCCTCGGCGACGCGCGACAGGTCGCGCTCGAGCTCGCCGAGCTCCGGCGGCACCGCCGCCTGCACCGCGCGTAGCTCCAGCTGGAGCGAAACCAGCCGCTGCTGGATGCCGTCGTGCAGATCGCGCTCAAGCCGCCTCCGCGTCTCATCGGCGGCGGCGACGATCCGCGCCCGTGAGGCCTTCAGTTCGGCGCGGCTCTCGGCGTTCGCGATCGCCGTGGCGACGAGCTCTGTGAAGCCTGTGAGACGCGATTCGGTGTCCATGGGCAGCGGCTGGCGGGTCTGCTTCGAGTGGACGAACAGAGCGCCCCACAACCGCCCCGCGACGACGATCGGGCTGCCCACCGAGGAGCCGATCCCGAGCTCTTCTCGAACGAACGCGGCGATGCGCCCGGGAACACCGTGGTAGTCGTCTATCCGAACGGGTCGGCCTGTCCTCCAGATCGTCGATGCCAGATCCCCCCCTTCGAGCGGCCACGGACCCGGAACCAATGGGTGCTCGCCTTCGGCGGCCCAGGTAGCCAAGACAGTCAGCGTGTCATCGCTCTCGTAACGGGCCATCCCGGCGAGGTGCGTGCCGAGCAGCCGCCCGACCTCC
>JAOPZY010000157.1 GCA_025963875.1 Actinomycetota bacterium | reverse complement strand
CCTCGGGGCTCCCCGACTGGCGGAACCACCCGGCGCCGTTGCGGGCGATCTGGGCCAGGTGCGCCAGCGTCTCGACGTTCTGGACCAGCGTCGGCCGCCTCCCCACCCCCCTCTCGAAGGGCCGGGGGGCCGTCGTCGGCAGGGCCGGGCCGCCGTTGACGAAGCTCACCAGGGCGCTCTCCTCGCCGCTGACGTAGCCGGCGGGCGTGGCCACCACCTCGACCGGGATCCCCGCGGGCTCCGAGGACGCCCGCTCGGCCAGGGCACGGCGCAGCGCCCCCAGCGCCTCGGGGGCCGCCTCCTCGACGCCGATCACCACCCGGTCGGCCCCCACCGCTGCGGCGGCGAGCAGGGCGCCGTCGAGGACCAGGTGGGGCTGGTGGGTGAGCAGGAGCTTGTCCTTGTAGCTGGCGGGCTCGCCCTCGGTCCCATTGGCGAGCACGACCGCCCTGCCCCGGCCCTTGGCCACCGTCCGCATCTTCACGGCGGTCGGGAACCCCGCCCCGCCACGGCCCCTGAGGCCGGCGCGGTCGACGACGTCGATGAGCTCGGCCCAAGGCCTGCCCCTGGGCATCGGGGGTGCTGCGTAACGGGTGCGGTGCTCGGCCAGGCTCTGCCAGGCCCCCCGCTCCGCTCCCGGGGAATGGATGTGGGCGAGCAGGCGCCGGAACGGACGTGCTGGCGAGCTCACCGGGCGGCCGGTAATCGTTTTCAAGCCGCAGGTACCTTCGTGAGGGGCGGTACCTGGGCACGCCCAGCGGACCATCTGGGCGCGATGAGCCGGAGCGCCCAGAGGAACACCACGAGGGCGGTCACCCCGACGACAACCTTACGGAAGAGGGGGCCTGCGTCGGTCCCCGCCGTCAAGGCATGGATCGTGCCCAGCGGGAACACCGCGATGCTGGCCACGTGCAGCCGGCGCCACCACGACGCCCGCATGTGCCGGCGCAACAGCGACGTCACTTCGACGGCGATGAGCAGGTACAGGGCGACGATGCCCCACGCCACAGCGCCCGGGCGCCACGTGGAGGCGAGAGGGATGAAGAGCTGGGCGGGGCCAAAGTGGACGTAGCCATCGGCGAAGAGGCCCACCAGGTGGACACCGACGAAGGCCACGGTCAGGCCACCGAGCGTCCGGTGGATATCGAGGGTCCAGGCCGGCCGGGGCCATTTGGTGAAGAAGCGGGTCGACAGGAGAAGGCCGCAGATCAGCGTCACCGCAGCGAGCGCCCATGACGTCATGCCGGCCCCCCGGGCCAGATACCACCAGACCTTGGGGTTCATCGCAGGAATGCCTCCATGCCCGGGGCGGCGATCAGCCGCCGGTTGTCGTCGAGCAGCAGCCCGGTGGCCCCCGCCTGCTCCAACAGGGCAACTCCCCCGCTGGGGCCTGCCAGGAAGATGGCCTTGGCGAGGACCTCCGCCCACCAGCCCCTCCCGGCCACCACCGTCACCGCAGCCAGGCGCGTGCTGGCCGGCTGCCCGGTCGCCGGCTCAAGGAGATGGTGGCGGAGGACCCCCGAGCGCATCCAGGTCCGCCCGAGCCGCGAGCTGGTGGCGATCGCGCCCTCCTGCAGGGAGAGGGTCGTCAACGGGGGGCCGCCGAAGGGGTCGTCGACACCGACCGTCCAACCGGCGGGGGTCGGCGGACGACCTGCGACCCTCAGGTCGCCACCGACGTTCACGCACACCCCCCGGGCCCCCGCCTCAAGCATCTTCTCGGCCACGATGTCGGCGGCAAGGCCCTTGCCGATACCCCCAGGGTCGATTGCCGCGCCTTCCGGAAGACGGACGGTCTGGTTGCGCTGGTCCACAACGACACCCGCCGCGCCTCCTCGGCGGCGCGGGAACGGGGGAGGGGGCGACTCCTCCTCGAGCCGTTCGAAGCTGCTGTGGTAGCCGAGGGCGACCAGGTCGCCCAGGATCGTCGGGTCGAAGGCCCCCGAGGTGGCCCGCCATCCCTCGAGGGAGCGCCGAACGAGCTCGATCGTCTCGGGGGAGACCCGGACCGGCCGCGGGGCCGCGCTGTTGAGCCGGGAGATCTCGCTGTCCTCACGGAACCGGCTCCAGAGCGCCTCGAGCTCGTGGATGTGCCGGCGTCCGAGCTCCAGCACATCCGGATGGGCACCGACAGCGACGAGGTGGACCTCGGTCCCCATTGCTGCGAAGAGCAGCTCCCGTGTGGCTTCCACCCGATCAGCTGTGGTGCGTGACGGTCACCGGTGTCGGCGACGCAGAGGGCGAGGGAGCAGGAGTAGGAGCAGGAGCCGTGGTGGGGGCCGGCACCGGGGCCGTTGTCGGAACCGTGGCGGGGGCCGGGACAGGCGCGGTCGTGGGAGCCGGCGCGGCTTTGGACGTGGGGGCGGTGGACGCCGGCGTCGACGGGGCCGTGGCGGGGACTCCGGCCGAGGAGGAGGTGCCCGCCACCGCGGCCGGGTGGGCGGCCGCGGGGCGGGGTGCCACGGAGCCGGCTGAGGTCTGCATGGGGACAGAGCTTGAGCCGGTCGTCGTGGTCCTGGGTCGTGCGGTGGGGGTCGCGGCCGGCATTCCTGCCGGGCTCTGGACCGCACGCGGAAGGTACGCGTAGGTGGGTTGCGGCGCGGGCGTGGAGGATGGGCCGCTCGTCGTCTCACCGTTGGTCGGCGACGGCTCGGGCACTTTCTGGGCGGCTGCCCGGTCACGGATTGAGAACCAGGTCACCAGGTTGAGGGTCGCGGCCGCGCTCATCCCTGCGGCGAGAAAGCGGGCTCCCAGGGCCGGCCGCCGGCGCCGGACGCCGATCCTGGCGCGATCAGTCATCGCTGGTCGGGCTCGGGGTCGGGGAAGGGCTCGGGGACGGGCTTGGGTGGTGGCCGCTCCAGGGCGTCGCCGTCGGGGTCGGGGTAGGTGTCGGGGTGGGGCTGGGGCTGGGTTTTGCGGTCGTGGGGGTCGGCACCGGGGACGGCGTGGGTCCGGGGTGCGAGGGCACCGGCAGGGGACTGGGCACCGGCTGGCTGGTCGCCTGGCTTACTGGAGTCGCTGCAGGCGCCGGTCCCACCTGGGCGGCGGTCGCCGTCGCTGTCTTCGCGGGGGCGGCCGTGGCGGCCGGCTGGCGGGGCCGTGCTGCGTACGGCTGGGCACCGGATGTCCCGAGCGGGTCGACGAGAGGCGTCGCGGCCGCCAGCGGGTCGACCAAGGGCGTCGGGGTCCTGAGTGTCACCGTGGTCGTTGCGGAGGTCTGCGGACCGGAGATGGGGCTGAGCTGGCCCACGGCGCCGGGCGAGGATGCCGTTCCGAGCAGGCCTGTGTTGGCGGCAATCGCACCGGTCGCGGCCGAGAGCGTCACAGCGACAGCTCCCACCGCCGCCAGTGCCGACCTTCGATTCATGGTTACCTCCGTCTTGCTTCTGGGGAGTTCAGCGGGCTTCAGAGAGTTGGGATCGGTAGGACCAGTGTGGAGAGCGGCCTGCAAGGGGCCGGTACGCAATCGGTAAAGGTTTGGTTAAGTGCTGGCCAACCTTTGCCATCCACCCCGGACAATTGGGGGACAGTTACGCCTCATATCGGGCTAAGTACAAAAGCCTGACCCCCGGACACGGGATTCGCGCAGCGCACAATGGCACGTGAAGATCCTCCTGGTGGAAGACGACGTGGGCATTGCGGAGCCCCTGGCGAAGGGGTTGGAGCGCGAGGGCTTCGAGGTGATCCGCGCTGCGAACGGCCTGGACGCGCTGGAGGCCCCGGCGGCCGACGTGGTGATCCTCGACCTGCGGCTGCCCGATATCGACGGGTACGAGGTCTGCCGGCGGTTGCGGGCTCGGTCCCAGGTGCCGATCATCATGGTGAGCGCCCGCGGCGAGGAGGTGGACCGCGTGATCGGCCTCGAGCTGGGGGCCGACGACTACATCGTCAAGCCCTTCGGATTCCGGGAGCTGGTCGCCCGTATCCGAGCGGTCACTCGTCGCACCGGCGCCCCTCTCGAGCACCGCGCCGTGCTCAGGGTGGCGGATCTCGAGCTGGACCGGCGCTCCCGCCGGGCGAGCCGGGCGGGCCGGGAGCTGCCGCTCACCCCCCGGGAGTTCGACCTGCTGGCCCTTCTCATGGACGAAGCGGGGGCGGCGCTTCCGAGGACGCGGATCATGGAGGAGGTCTGGGATTCGCATTGGTACGGCCCGAGCAAGACGCTCGACGTCCATGTCGCCTCGTTGCGCAAGAAGCTCGGTGACCCCCGCTGGATCGAGACGGTCCGGGCCGTCGGCTTCCGGCTCGGCTCCCCCAACGGCGGCTGATGACCCGCAGGCTCCTCCTCTCCTACCTTCTGCTCACCGGTTTCGTACTCCTGGTGCTGGAGATCCCTCTGGGCTTCTCGCTCACCAACAACGCCGAGCACAACCTGCTCAGCGGGGTGGGACATGACGCGACCGTCCTCGCGACGATCGTTGAGGACACGGTCAAGCAGCGCCAGACTGCTGCGATCGCCGGTCCCGCCGGGGACTACGCCCGCCAGGTCGGCGGGCGAGTCGTCGTGGTGGACAGCGCCGGCACCACGCTGTTCGACTCGGGCCACCCGTCGGGTGCCCCCGAGGACTTCTCCAACCGGCCGGAGATCCGCCAGGCCCTCGCAGGAGCGTCGCCGGCGGGTGTCCGCTACTCGGCTACGCTCGGCTACGACCTGGCCTACGCATCGGCTCCGGTTGCCTCGGGGGGCCAGGTGCACGGTGCCGTCCGCATCACCTACTCCGCGGCAGCCCTGGTCAGCCAGACGCATCGGGTCTGGGTGCTTCTGGTGGGGGTGGGGGCGGTGGTGCTCGCGGCGGTCTTCGTCGTCGGGTGGAAGCTGGCTCGCTCGACCACGCGCCCGCTGCGATCCCTCGAAGGCGTGGCCGGGCGGCTCGCCGCCGGCGACCTCTCCGCCCGGGCCGGGGTGCCGAAGGGCCCGCCTGAGCTGCGGTCGCTCTCGGACGCCTTCAACCAGATGGCATCCAGGCTTGAGGAGCTGGTGACGTCCCAGTCGGAGTTTGCCTCGCATGCCTCCCACGAGCTGCGCAGCCCGCTCACCGCCCTGCGGCTCCGGCTGGAGAACCTGGAGCCGGCGCTCTCCCGGCGCCGAGGTCTTGACGACCTGGAGGCGGCGATCGGGGAGACGCAGCGCCTGGCGCACATCGTGGACGGGCTGCTGCTCCTGGCGCGCTCCGGAGGCGGTGGGCCGGAGCGCGAGTCGCTGGACGTCAATGCCGCGGTCCGCGAACGTGTCGCCGCCTGGACCGCGCTCGCCGAGGAGCGGGAGGTCGACCTGGCGCTGTCGGCCACGGGCATCCAGCTCGCGGAGGCGGTGCCCGGCCACGTCGACCAGATCCTGGACAACTACCTCGCGAACGCCCTCGAGGTGTCCCACCCCGGCGCGATCGTGACGGTCCAGACCGAGCGTCAGGGTCCGTGGGTCGAGGTCCACGTGCTCGACGAGGGTCCGGGTCTGAGCGGCGAGGAGCTGGCCCGGGCGTTCGAACGCTTCTGGCGTGGTGGCGGGAGCCGCGACGGCGGATCCGGTCTGGGCCTCTCGATTGTCCGTCAGCTTGCCGGCCTGAGCGGCGGCGAGGCCCAACTCCGTTCCCGGGTGGGCAGGCGGGGTGTGGACGCGGTGGTGCGCCTGCGGGCCTCGTGAGGCGTCCCACCCGGCCATACTGTCGTTGACCGTCATGCCGACCGACGAGGTGCCAAACCAGTCGCCTCCCCTCGAGGGCTACAACCTCTTCGAGTCCGATCTGGCCCTCCGAGAGGGGCTGGCGCGGGAAGGGGGCGGCTGGGCCGCCGACCGCCTGAGCGAGATCGGGCGGCTCGCGGGAACGCCCGACGCGATCGCCTGGGGGTTCGATGCCAACGCCCATCCCCCGGTGCTCCGCACGCACGACCGGTTTGGCCGCCGGATCGACACCGTCGAGTTCCACCCTGCCTGGCATCGCCTGCTCGATGTGGCGGTCGGCGAGGGCATGCACGCCACCCCCTGGGTCGAGCCGCAGGCCGGGGGCCACGTGGCCCGGGCCGCTGCCTTCTACCTCTGGTCGCAGGTCGACGCCGGCGTCGGCTGCCCGATCTCGATGACCTACGCGTCCGTCCCGGCCCTTCGAGTCCAGCCCGAACTGGCCGAGCGTTGGGTCCCGGCGCTCGGGTCGCGAACCTACGAACCCGGGCTCCGCCTGGTGAGCGACAAGGCGGGGGCTCTGTGCGGCATGGCGATGACCGAGAAGCAGGGCGGATCGGACGTGCGCGCCAACACGACGGCAGCCGCGCCTTCGGGTGCCGGCGGTCCGGGCGGGGAGTACCGGCTGACCGGCCACAAGTGGTTCTGCTCCGCCCCGATGTCCGACGCGTTTCTCGTGCTCGCCCAGGCGCCGTCGGGCCTCTCGTGCTTCCTGCTGCCCCGGGTGACTCCCGACGGGAGCGTCAACGCGTTCCACCTGCAGCGGCTGAAGGACAAGCTGGGCAACCGCTCCAACGCCTCGGCCGAGATCGAGCTCACCGGGGCGCTGGCGTGGATGCTGGGCGAGGAGGGCCGCGGCATTCAGACGATCCTCGAGATGGTCAACTCCACCCGGCTGGATTGTGTGATCGGGACCGCCGCGCTCATGCGGCAGGCAGTCGCCCAGGCGACCCACCACG
>JAOPZY010000155.1 GCA_025963875.1 Actinomycetota bacterium | reverse complement strand
GGCTGATGTCCACCTGGTAGGACGCGCCGGAGGATTGGTTGTCGGGGATGCCAAGGGACCCCACGAAGCGGTGCTTGGATCTGCCGGCGTCGATCTGGACGTTCGCGGAAGCGTTTCGTGGAGAGATCTTCAGGGACTGCGCGTAGTCGACACCGTTGATGGTCGTCGGGCCGAAGTCGTAGTTCGCGGTGCTCTCGGGTATGAGCAGGCTCGTGACCGGGGTGTCGGCGGCGCCGGGGGTGGGCGTCGATGGGACGCGCGACGGCGACGGCGACGGCGCCGGCGCGGGTGAGTCGGTGGCGACTGGAGACGGCGTGGCAGATGGCGTGGAGGGGTCGGTGGGAGAGGGCGTGGCGGAGGACGACGGAGACGGAGTGGGCGTCGGCGTCGGCGTGGAGGAGGCGGTTGCGCTCCCGCGGCTGCAGGCGGCCATCAGGAGAACGATGGCCAGCGTGCCGATGGTTCCGACGATGGACCTGCCGGGGCAAGCCGTTGCCCGGCCTCGGACGTGCAAACCTTGAGGCTTCCGGGCCCGGATCGGGGCTTCGGACGCCATGAACGTATCAAGCTCTTTCATTCCGTAGATCTCCCCCACTGGTGCGACATTGAATGGGCATTCCCGATCGATGCTGCATAAGAAAGAGCCGTCGCCGCGCAGGGTGAGAAAGATGATCCATCTCGTGTGCCGGGAAAAGGTGCGGTCGAGGAGCTGTTACTGCCTGAAATACTGCCGGATGGTCATGTCCCGGGTCCCTCCGCAGGCCGCATCCAGACTGAGGCCCCCCATCGGGTTCCCCCCATCCTGAACTCCGAGAGGCATACTCCCGCGGCAACGACTCCGACCTTTGCATGCATGAAGACATCCCCCCTTTCTGTCTTCATCAGAAGAGTCTCTGCCCGAAACCCTAGGCCTATTGTTGGGCCTATTCAGGGCGAAAGTCACGTTAAGTTCTATTCAGGAAGAACTACAGCGCTGTCTGCCCTGGCACGAAGGATCGTTCAGCTATAGATCAAGGACCCCGGCGCGGGCTTGGCCGATCAGGCCGACGTCACGGGATGACGATGTCGCCCCCCGCCGTGGCGACGGTCACCGAGTTCACACCCGGCGGCCCCGCGAGGCGCACCGGCAACGACGCACCGCCGAGCCAGGCGGACAGCTCCGAGGGATCGGCCCCCACCGTCACCGAGGCGATGCCCTCCGGCGCTGCCGCGTGCTCGGCCTGCATGCGACCGGGGTGGCGCTCCGGGGAGACATCCCATTCGATGAAGAAGGGCAGCGACGGGTTGTCCAGGGCCGCCGGCAGACCGACGAGGCGCCAACCGAGGCTGGTGCCGTCGGGCAGCACCCGTGACTTCGCCTCAATTGGCAGATCCAGCCTGGCCGCGACGGTGTCGAGCTCGTCGGTGGCGAGACACCACAGCATCAGGCCGGTCGCTGCCTGGATGTGCCGGGCGTAACCGCTGCCGACCGGATCGGCTGCCGCCTCACCGGCGTCGGCCACGGCGATCAGCTCGAGGTAGCTTGGACCGAGCGGGATGATGCGGTTGGCCGTCCCCCAGCCGGGATGCCGTCCCCCCGGGACCGACGCCAGCCCGTAGCGTTCCTGCACCTGCGCTGCGGCCCGGTCGAGGTCGTCGACCCCCCAGACGATGTGGTCGATGTGGAGCGCCATGATCAGGGGGTGGCGACCCTCGCCAGCAGGGCATCCCATTCCGCACCGGACACCCCCGCCTGGACCGCCTCCATCAGCAAGGCCGCGAGCTCCCGATCGGCGTGGTTCAGGTGCGCGATCAGACCTACGGTCACCGGGTGGTTCGGCCGGGACACCGACACGATGGGATCACCTGCACCCACGTCGCCCTCCTCGACGACCGCAAAGTAGGTACCCGCCCGGGCGGCCTCCAGGAACCGCCGGGGAAACTTCTGCGTGCCCATCCGAAAGCCGAGCTTCCAGCAGGGAAAGCGCGGCGCGGTGACCTCCAGGAGGGCGGTCCCGGCCCGCACCTGCTCACCGATCCGAAGGTCGCTGAGGTCGATGCCGGCGGTGGTCAGGTTCTCGCCGAACGTCCCGGGCCCTAGCGTCTCGCCCAACTCTTCGCTCCACCAGGCGTAGTCCTCGGAGGTGTACGAGTAGACGGCCTTGGCGGGCCCGCCGTGCACCGCTGGATCCGCCTGGTGATCGCCGCTCACCTGCTCGGCGAGAACCGGCAGCCGCCCGGCCACCGGCTCCTTCCAGATGGCAGTCGTGCGGGGGCGGCCGCGGTAGACGATCTCCCGAACGGCACCGACATTGACGGAGACGATCTGCCCATCTGCGGTCGTATTCATGTTTTAATCATCCTCTATGAGCATCAAGACCGTTGCCATCGGGCTCTGCCTGGCGCTGCTGTGCCTCTTCGGGGCTCCGCTCCTGGTGATCTTCCTCCTGGTGGCCGGCACGGCCCCTCCCGTTGCGGCCAACGTCGCATCCGCCGGGGACATTCCCCCGGTGGCGATGGCGGCCTCGACCGACGCGTCCAACCGCATCGGCAGCCTCGTGACCGGTTGCGCCGTCCCGGCCCCCGTGCTCCTGGCCATCGGGAAGGTCGAGAGCAACCATGCCACTGCGCCGGTCATCGGGCCGGCACTCGACGGGTCCATCCCTGGCACGGCGGTCGTGCCCGACACCGATGGCGGATCCCTCGACGGGGATCCCGTCTGGGACCACGCGCTGGGACCGATGCAGATCCTGCCCTCGATGTGGCGCCGGTGGGGACAGGACGCCAACGGCGACGGCGTTGCGGATCCGCAGGACCCCGCCGACGCGGCGCTGACGGCGGGGGTGATCCTCTGCCAGCCGCCGGCGGACCTCAGCGATCCCGCTGCCCTGGCCGCGGCCCTGCACCGCTACAACGACTCGGATGCCTACGTCGCCGACGTGATGGCGTGGGCGACCACCTACGCAGGCTACCCCCGCGCGACGGCCGCCCGGTCGATCGCCGATGCCACCCACGGCACGAGCTCGTCGAGGAACCCCGGGTCGATGCCGTGGCGGATCGGGGACTCCCGGTACGTCACGTCGGCCCCCGCCGCCGTGAGGCGGTCACGGGCCTCACGGCCGAACTCGACGGCGATGATGTTGTCGTAGGTCCCGTGCCCGATTGCGACTGGGGGCAGAGGCGCCGACAGGTCGATGTCGAAGCCCTCGACCGTCGGGATGAAGCCGCTGAAGGCGAGCATCGCCGCCGGCCTCGGGCGTCCGGCCCCAAGCCCCATCGCATGCGTCATCACCGCGCCCTGCGAGAAGCCACCGAGAATGGTGCGCTCCGTGGGGATGCCGGTGGAGCGAGCCAGCTCGTCGAGCCAGCCGGACACGAGGCGGTACGTCGCGTGGAACGTGCCGGGATCCGGGTAGCCGACCTGGCGGGTGATATACCAGTGCGCCCCGCCCGGGGGAAGCGACAGCGGGCCGCGTGGCGTCACGCCGAGGAGGCGCTGGTCCGGGTCGAGATCGTCGAGGAGCCGGTACAGGTCGTACTCGTCGGATCCCCTGCCGTGGAACAGCACGAGGGCTCCCTCGGGCGCCCCGGCGGAATGGCGGACGAGATGCGTGAGCTCGTCGAGCCGAGTCATCGCGACACGTCCTTGACGAGGTCCCGGCGCGGGTTGGGGAGCGGGGTCAGGATGCCGTCGAGCTGGGCGCGCAGGTGTTCGAACGCCGGCGGCAGCGACAGGGACTCGCCAAGGTGTGCCCGGTCCTCGTCGGTGGCGAACCCCGGACCGATGGTGGCGATCTCGAACAGGACGCCGCTCGGCTCCCGGAAGTAGATCGACCGGAAGTAGAAGCGATCGATGATGGGCGTCGGCCGGGCCCCCGCCTCGACGAGGCGGCGCTGCCAGGCCTCGTGATCGTCCATGGGCGATGCCCAGGCGACGTGGTGCACCGTTCCGGCACCGGGGATGCCCCGTCCGGGTGCGTCGTCGTAGACGTAGAAGCCGCCACGCTGCTCGCCACGGGCCTCGAACGAGCCCCCGGCTACCGGCGTGAACCCCAGTGTCTCCTGGAGGAGGCCCCGGCTGCGGTCGGGGTCGAAGCTGTAGGCCCGGACGCCGTCGAAGCCCTGGAGGGCAAGGTCGCCGGGGATCTCGGGATGCTCGGCGATGAGCGGCTGGTCGGCGACCGCCGACACCGTGAGTGCGAGGCCCAGGCCTTCGGGGTCGTTGAACTCGAGGCGTCCCGGGCTGCGCTGCGACGCGATGCCGTCAGCGAGGAGCCGCTCCTCCCAGAAGGTCAGCGCCTCTTCCGACGCCACGCGCCATACGACGCGGTGCACCATGCCGGCACCGGGACTCCCCGGACCGGCACCTGGGTATTCGAAAAACGTGAGGTCGGCGCCGGGGCTGCCCGCCTCGTCGGCGTAGAACAGGTGGTACACGGTGGGGTCGTCCTGGTTGACAGTTTTCTTGACCAGGCGCAGCCCCATCGTTCCGGCGTAAAAGCCCACGTTGCCGGGGGCATCGCCGGTGATTGCAGTGATGTGGTGAATACCTTCAAGCTTCATAATTAGCCTCCTTACTATCTTCATCGAACAACGCCGCGGGCCGGGGGGTATTCCTTGAACGAACGCCCGGTGCGGTGGCGAGGCCACCCCCCCACTGGTGCCGGCGCTGCCCTTCTTTGTATGAATAAACATGATAATGATGCTTAATCATACAAAGAAGATTGCTGTGATCATCCACTCGAACCCGCGAGGAGCCCAAGACCCCCGTGCGCTACCTCGGCTGGAGGCGGTACAGGGCAGTGGCGTTGCCCGCCAGGACCCGCCGCCCCGCCTCAACGCCCTCGTCCCGGCTGAGGAAGCCAGCGGTGACGAGGTCCGAGAGCGCCGCCGCCAGCGCCTCGCGCTGCCGGGTCGCTGCGACGAAGTAGAGCTCGGGCAGCCGGCTGGCATCCGTCGCGTACAGCAGTTTGCTCCAGGGGCACAGGCCCAGCGCCTCCTTCAAGGCGCGGGCGCCGTCGGCGGCGGCGAGCGGGATGGCCAGCGACAGGTCCATGAAGACGCCGAGGTACATCGCCGAGAGGTAGGCGGCCTCCCGGTGGTACGGGTAGCAGTGCAGCAGCACCACGTTCAGGCCCCTCAGGCCGGGGTCCTCGAACAGGGGCCGCAGCCCGAGCGGTGAGGCGAGGGCCAGGTCCTCGTCAGGGTCGCCCAGACCGCAGTGGACCTGCAGCGGCACGTCGAGCACTCGGCAGCAGGCCGCCGCCTCGAACACGAGCGTGTGGCAGAGTGCCTTGCCGGTGAGACGCGGCGGCACAGCCGCCCGGAACAGGGAGAACTCTCTGGCGACGTCTTCCGGCGAATGCCGCCGGAGCCGCAGGCCCGATCGGTAGGCCGCGATGGTCTTGACGGCGCAGGCACCATCCTCGACCGCCGCCTGGAGGGCGGCTCGCACCGCCTGGAACCATTCCTGGGGATCGTCGACGCCGGCCGCAAGGTCCTCGCCAAGCGTCTCGAGCCGCACGATCTCGTGCTGGGGCAGCGTGACCTCACGGTGATGCTCCGCAACGGTGAACGCATCCCCGCCAGCGAACCCATGGTCGAGGAGCAGGACACCCGTGCCGCTCCGCTCCAGCAGGGCGTTGGCGTAGGTGCCCGGGTCTCGTCCCGCCCGGACCTCCAGGATCGCCTCCTCGGTGGCTGCACAGCCCAGCGCGCCGGCGAGGCAGGCGAGGGCGCCTCGGTAGGCGGCGGTGCATGGGACGTGCTCCCGGATCATCGTCGGGTCAGCCGCCTCGGTGAAGACGGCCCGCAACCCGAAGGGCGTCAGGTCAAGCGGCCAGCGCAGCAGGGGGTGGCAGTGGTGGTCGACCGCTCGGACGCCCTCCCATTCCGCCAGGAGGGCCTCCATCAAAATTTGGAGAAGTGCTGGGCGAACTCGAACGCCTCGTCGTGCGCTGCGAAGGCCGCGATGTTGGATCTCTTCACGGCGAGGTACGAGGCGGCAAGGCGATCGCCGAGAGCATCCAGGAGGACCGCGTCCCGCTCGAGGTTGTCGATGGCCTCCCCGAGACTCGTCGGCAAACGGACGGCTCCCAGCTCCTCCCTTTCCTTCTCGCTCAGCGAGGCCGGGTCGACGGCGACGGGGCGGGGCAGGTCGAGGCCGCGCTCGATCCCGTCTAGCCCGGCAGCGATAACCCCGCCAAGCGCCAGGTACGGGTTGGCGCTGGAATCCGAGGCCTTGAGCTCCACGTTGGTCGACTCCGCCTCCAACCCCCGCAGTGGCGACGGGACCCGCAGCGCCGCCTCCCGGTTGTCGAAGCCCCACGTGCGGTAGGCGGACGCCCACGTCTGGGGCTGAAGGCGCCGGTAGGAATTGACCGAGGCACACGTGAGCGCCACCAGCGCCGGCAGGTGGTCGAGGACGCCCGCTATGAACTGCCGGGCGGCCTCCGAGAGGCCGTAGGGACCGCCGGCTTCATGGAAGCGGTTGACCGTCAGGTCGCGGTTCCAACCCGACCAGTGGAGGTGGCAGCCATTCCCGGCCTGGTCGGGCCAGGGCTTGGGGGCGAACGAGGCCACGAGTCCGTGCCGGGCCGCCACGTCGCGGACCGTCTCCCGGTAGAGAAGGTGGTTGTCGGCAGCCCGCAGGGCCGGGGCGCGTCCTATGGAAAGCTCCTGCTGGCCCCAGCCCAGCTCGGGGTAGTACTGCTCCACCGCCATGCCCTGCGCCTCGAGGGCGGCGACCAATTCGTCGATCACACCAGCAGCAGCGACCATTCCCGAGGTGGAGAAGCAGTTGCTCTCGTCGAGGGGCACGTAGGAACCGGCCTCCGACCTCGCCAGGGACCACTCCGGCTCGAAGGCCGCCACGATCTCCATGTCCGCGTCGCGGGCGCGCCCCACCATCCGCCTGAGGAAACCCCTGCCGTCGGCGGGATAGGGGGCTCCCTCCAGGGTCGTCATGTCCACCAGCACGACCCCGGTGACCACGGAGTACGGGGCGACGACGAACGTCTTGAGGTCGGGAACCAGGCGGATCTCCCCCACCGGGCCCATGCCCTCCACGGGCGCCAGCTGGTCGAGCAGGCTGAATGCCTGCATCGCCACCGTCAGGCCGATCCCCGTCTCCAGCCGCCGGGCCAGGCTCGACATGCCCGTGGCCTTGCCCCGGATCAGCCCGTCGTTGTCGCAGTAGAGGAACCGGACGAGCCGGAGGCCGGCGGTCCTCGCCCGTTCCACGATCTCGTCCCGCAGCGCTCGATCGGATTCCGACGGGATGTCCATGCCTCCCCCTTCGAGGAACCGCCTATCGTCCCTCGGCGAGACGGTCCGCGGCTCGCGCCCGGTCCAGGAGGGCCGTCGCCTGGAGGCGCCCGGCCTCCCGGTCGGAGCCGAACATGTCGCTCAGCTCGTCCAGGCGATCCTCGGCTACGAGGCTGTCCACACTTGTCACCGTCCTGCCCTCGGCCACGTGCTTGCCGACGTGCAGGTGGACGTCGCCATAGGCGGCAATCTGCGGGAGGTGGGTGACGGCGAGCACCTGGCTGTGGCGAGCCAGGTCCCACAGCTTGCGACCGACCACCTCGCCCACCCGCCCCCCGATGCCGGAGTCGATCTCGTCGAAGACCAGCGTGGGATGAGGGTCGGCCCCGGTCAGCGCCGCCTTGATCGCCAGCATCACCCGGGAGGTCTCGCCGCCGGATGCGATCCTGGCAAGGGGACGGGGTGGCTCGCCGGGGTTGAGCGAGAGCAGGAACTCCACGGATTCGAGCTCGCCTGCGGACGGGTCTTTGTTCTTATCCGGCGCCTTGAGGGCCGCCTCCGGGCGAAACTGGACGCCGAAACTTCCCGACATCGCCAGGGTTCCGAGCTGCTCCTCGACGTGTCGCTCCAGGCTCCGTGCCGCCCGGCGCCGACCGGCCGACAACTCGCCGGCGACGCTGCCAAGCTCCCGGTGCAGCGACGCCTCGTCCGCCTCCAGGGCAACGATGGTCTGCTCCCGGCCGGCCAGGCCGGCCAGCTCGGCCTCCGCTCCCTCGGCAAAGGCCAGGATCTCCTCCACGGTGCCGCCGTACTTTCGCTTCAACGAGAAGATCGCCCCCAGCCGCTCCTCGACCTGCGCCAGCCGCTCGGGGTCGTACTCGACGCCATCGCGGTAGGACCGCAACGCCCCGCCCAGCTCCTCGAGCTGCA
>JAOPZY010000145.1 GCA_025963875.1 Actinomycetota bacterium | reverse complement strand
GGCAGGTCGAGGCGGTCGCCCGCCTTCATCGTCACGTCGGCCCCCTCGACGTGGAAGGTGATGCTGCCGCTGGCGCAGTACAGCACCTTGTCGTAGCTGTGCGTGTGGACGCCGTAGCGATCCCCCGGACCGTTCGACCAGGCGTAGGGGGAGAGGCCCTCGGCACGGAAGGCGTCGCGCAGCGCCGAGTCGGAGGGAGGCGAACCGTCCCAGCGCGTCAGCCTGGCGGCCACCGGCTACCTACCCGCCCGTCGTGGAGGTCGCGGTCGACGACGCGGTTGCCGAGACCAGGGCGCCTTTGGCGTCGGCATTCGTCGGGTCGAGGCTGAGGGCGGTCGTGGCGGCAGCTTTCGCCTCGCTGTTCTGGCCCCCGAGGAGGTAGACCTTGGAGATGTTGACCCACGTGGCTGCGTCCTGGGGCCTGATGCGCACCACGGCCATCATCTGGCCGATTGTCTTGTTGCGGAGGCCGGCGTCGGTCGGGGCGGCAGCCACCCAGGAGGCGAGCATGCCGGCGTACTGCGTGTGGACCTGCCAGTCGGTCGGGTCCTGGTTCACGGCCCGCTGCCACCACTTGTCGGCCTCCCCGTATTTGGCGACGTCCGTGGCCCCCCAGCGCGTGTAGACCCTGGCGATGTTCATAACATAGAAGACGTTTTCGGGCTGCAGATTCAGCGCCTGCCGGTAGCGATCGAGTGCGGCGTTGAAGCTGGTGGTCCGGGCAGCGGGATCCTGGGCGCCGTCGCCCTGGGACTCGTCCAGGGAGCCGGCGAGGGACAGGTAGCTGGGCTCGAGGGGCTGGAAGGCTGCCGCATGGAGGAAGGCAGCCCTGACGTCCGCGAGCGGGGACTGGTTCGCCTGCGCCTGCTGCCCGTTGTGGGCGAGGTGGTCCGCCCAGAACGGGCGGACGCCGACGGCGAGCAGGACGAGGGCGCCGACCGCGGCGAGGATGTGCACCAGCCAGCGGGTCTGCCCTTGGCGCGTCACCCGCGTGCCGCCGTAGGGCGCCGAGGTCTTCGCGCCCGGCACCTTCTTCTTCTTCCGCATCCCTTTCGGTCCCTGGGACGCCCGTGCGGCGGCGATGGCCTCCCGGGCCGCGACGGCGCCGGGATCCGCGAGGACGGCGATGCCGGCCAGGGATACCCATCCCATGACCGCCAGCGGCGGCACGTCGATCGAGAAGAACTGGTTGACGAGGTAGGCCACCAGCGTGGTCATGAAGGCCACGAGCAGGAGGCGCATCGGCCCCTCGAGCTGCCGCACCCGCCGGTAGCCGTAGGTCAGCGCCAGCCCCACCAGGGTGAGGTAGGTCCCGATGCCGAGGATGCCCGTGTTCGAGGCGTACTCGAGAAAGATGTTGTGGGGCTTGTCCGTGATGGTGAGACCGAGCTTCGCCCCATCCTTGGCCAGGCGGAACAACGGATAGTTGGCGTAGTAGGTGTCCGGCCCGGTCCCGAGGATGGGGTGGTGGCGGAAGATCCTGAGGGCCGTGATCCAGTAGTAGCCGCGGTCCTGGAACGTGCCGGTACGGAACGGGCTGAAGGCCCCCGCATGGGCGAAAAGGCCCGGCGCCGTCTTCGTGCCCGGATGCACGAGGACCTCAACCGCAACCAGAACGCCGCCAACCGCCCCCACCGCCGCCAGGAGCCGGACCCAACGGGGCAGCTTGTCACGGTAGAGGAACGCTGCCACGAGGAACGAGACGCCGACCGCGATGAAGGCGCCTCGGGTCTGGGTGAACCAGAGCGCCAGCAGGTCGGCGGCGAAGAGCACGCCCATGACGATCCTGACGACGGAGTTCCTCGCGGTGAGCACCACGTAGAGGAACATCGGCACCGCCATGGCCATGAACCCGCCGGCGAAGTTGGAGTTGCCCATGGTGCCCACCGGGAAGGACGGCGGCTGGCCGTTGCTGTCACGCCACGGGATACAGAACGGACCCTGCGCCGTCGCGCTGCACTGGATCTTGGTGGCCTGCCACAGCGTCAGGGGAATCATGACGACGCATGCCAGCGCAATCGCCCAGGGGATCTCCTTCAGGCGGTCGGGGCGCTCCCAGTACAGGCCGACGATCGTGAGGGCGATGGCTGCGTAGAGGGCGAACGGCAGGAGGCCGCCGTAGCGATGGTAGAGGCCGATGAGGGAGAGACCGGGGTCCTGGGAGAACAGCGTCGACAGAAGCACTGCCGCAAGGAACGCCCCGGCTGCCCAGAAGAGGCGCATCTTTGGGAGCCACGCTCCTCGCTCGGCCGCCCAGGCCACCCAGATGGCCAGGCTCACGATGCCGGTGATCCACAGCGACGTGATCTTGACGAGGTTGAAGACGTCCACCGTGGGCCGCCAGAAGATGATCGCATTGAACACGAGGCCGAACAGCAGGACCGCGCGCGCGTAGCCATGCCATTTCTGGAGGATCCAGGTTCTCATGTGGCTCTCGGGGCTCTCACTGCGATTCGACCTTTACACGAAGAAGCAGCCATCCGAGGAACACAGCCACCACGATGAGCCAGCCCATGAGCAGGTAGGCAGTCGTCGGGCTGGCGTAGACAATGATCACGCCAAGCCAACCGCACGATGCGGAGGCGAAGTAGATCAAGCCTACCGCAGCTTTCGAGGGGATTCCGACCCGCACCAGCCGGTGCGACATGTGGTCCTTGCCGGGGTGGATGGGGGACAGGCCCCGCTGCACCCGTGAGACCGAGACCATGAGGGCATCGAGGATCGGGATCGCCATCACGGCGATGGGCACGAGGAACCCCACCCGGTCGGGCAGGGCGTGGAACCGCAGCTTCAGCCCGATGGAAGCCAGCATGAAGCCGAGGAACAGGCTGCCGGTGTCCCCCATGAATATGCGGGCGGGGGGCCGGTTCCACCAGAGGAAGCCCAGGGCGCAGCCCGTGAGTGCCGCGGCGAGGCTGGCGACGAGGATCTGCCGCGACAGCGCCGCGAGGACGAAGAAGTAGCCCGACGCGATGGCGACCACGCCGGCACTCAGCCCGTCCATGTTGTCCATGTAGTTGACAGCGTTGGTGATGCCGACGACCCACGCGACATTGAGGGGTAGGTCGAGCGCGATGTTCTTGAACGGGTGGGCGGCCACGCCGGACGCATAGAGGACCAATGCCGCGACCATCTCGAGGGGGACCTTGATCCACCCGGGAACCACCTTGAGGTCGTCGACGAGGCCCATGCCGGCAAGCACAAGTCCGCCGCCGAGGATCGCTGCCACCTGCTCGTAGGAGCCGGCGAGGGGATGGACGATGACGCCCAGCACCATCGCCCCGACGAAGGCAAGGATGATGGCGAGGCCCCCGAGGTACGGGATGGGGTCGGTGTGGACTTTCCGGGCCGCCGGCATGTCGACGATGTCGAGGCGCAGCGCCACCTTCCGGGCAACGGGAGTGGCGAACAGTGCCCCCAGGAGCGCGGCAGCGAAGGCGGCGGCGTAGACGGCGCCCATACCCTCAGTCGGTCGTCCGCCGGGGCCCGGACACTCAGTGGCGGCGCCGGGCGTCGTCGATCATCGAATCGATGATCTCGGCCAGCGTGGTCACCGGCTCGAAGCCGATCAGCTTGCGCGCCCTGTTGATGTCGGGCACACGCCGAGGCATGTCCTCGAACCCTCCGACGTAGACGTCCTGGTAGGGGATCAGCTGGACCTTGGAGGAGGACCCGCTTCGCTCGATCACCAGCTTCGCCAGACCCAGGATGGTGATCTCCTCCAGGGAGCCGAGGTTGACGGCGAGGCCCTCCGCCTCCCGGGACTCCATGAGGGCCAGCAGGGCTGGGACGATGTCGCGCACGTGGCCGAAGCAGCGGGACTGGGTGCCGTCACCGTGGACCTTGAGGTCGCGGCCCGACAGCGCCGCCTCGACGAAGCGGGGCAGGACCATCCCGTAGTCCGGCGACTGCCGGGGGCCGACGGTGTTGAAGAGCCGGACGATGACCGTCGGCAGGCCCTTCGCCTTCCAGTAGGCGTGGGCGAGGATCTCGTCGACTGCCTTGGAGGTGGAGTAGCTCCACCGGCCAACCAGCGGCGAGCCGAGGAGCCGGTCGCTGTCCTCGTGCATCGGGATGACGGGGCTTTTGCCGTAGATCTCCGAGGTCGAGGTGATGAGCACCTTCCTGCCGTACTTGTGGGCCTTCTCGAGGAGGATCTCCGAGCCGCGGATGTTGGTCACCAGCGATTCGAGCGGGCGCTCCACGATGAGCTTGACGCCGACGGCTGCCGCCAGATGGAAGACGACATCCGCCCGGGCCACCAGGTCGTCGACGAGATCGGCGTTGACGATGGATCCCAGGACGAACTCGAACCTTGGGTCGGCCAGGTGCTCGCGGATGTTGTCGTGGCGCCCGGTAGCGAGGTTGTCGAGCGCGATGACCGAGTCCCCGCGGGCGAGGAGAGCGTCCCCGAGGTGTGATCCGATGAAGCCGGCGCCGCCGGTGATGAGTGCGCGCACGAGTCAAAACTATACGTTGGCGCCGTAAGACGTATCTGTGAACATTCCGCGAATACTTCGGGCAACGCCCCTACGCCACGCGCCCCACCCCGATGCCGAGCGGCCGGTGCTCCCCCACGAACTCGGCGAGTGGTTCGACGACTCCCTTCCGGATCAGTCCCAACCAGGCCAGTTCGACCGCCTCGCAGGCCCTCGTGTCGTGGAGGACCAGCAGCGTGCCCGGCCGGCAGAACCGCAGCGCCAACTTGATGTCCTGCCAGACCCCCTCGGTCGAATGGTCGCCGTCGACGAACGCAAGGTCGATCGGGGCTCCTTGCAGGACCTCCTCAAGGAACGTCCCGGCCGCCGCACTGTGGCTGTCTCCAACGAACTGGCGGATGCCAGGGATCGCCGCCAGATTGACCCCCTGCTCCTGGGCACGGAGGTGCCGTCCGTCGTCGATGCTGATGGCCCGGTCGAAGCCGACCTCCCGGGACAGCACCAAGGCGGTGCCCCCGCTCGCCGACCCGATCTCCATGTACGTCGCGTACGGGCCGCGCAGCTTCAGGAAACGGCAGAGTGCGGCGAACTCGTCGGGGTTCTGCTGGAGGGAGAGTCCGCCTTCGTGCGTATATCCGTTTTCGAAGTGCTTCAGGCAGTCGGTTCCGGATGCCCGGATCATCTGGCGCAGGCGTTCGAATTCCGGTCCCTCGGCCTGCAGGTCCTCGATCGTGGTGACGTTGCCGGCCACGCGGCGACCCCGGTGGGCCTGGCTCGACCGGTGGGACGCTCCCCGGGCCCGGACGACGGCTTCGCCAGCCAACTGCCTCGGAGTCCTGCTTTGCGTGGCCACTTTCTTCCAGGGTACTGCCACAATCGCACGTGGCCGTCTAACGGATCGGGCCGGTCTGCCTGGCCTCCTCCCAGCACTTCGACGAAACGGGGCGCGCCCACTGCTGTCCCGAGTAGCGTTGCACCACCGTCTCCCTGGCCGCGGTGGGCGGGCCGAACTTGGGAGCGAATCGCGCGCATGCGCGCGCTGGGGCCCTAACCTTCTACCGGCCCTTGGGAGCAGATCGTGCTGATGCGCTCTATCGCGACGATCGCTGGCCAACGGTCTGTAGCATTGAACGGCATATGAAGATTGCGGTTTGGCATGACCTGCCCAGTGGCGGAGGCAAGCGGGCGCTCCACGATCAGCTGCAAGGGTTGATCTCG
>JAOPZY010000144.1 GCA_025963875.1 Actinomycetota bacterium | reverse complement strand
CTCGCACTGACCGCGACGCTCATCCCGGCCTGGCACTCGGCGGGTGCCAGCCCGGCGCTGCTACGGAAGGAGTAGTGCCCTTGTCAAGCGACCATTTCCCAGCACCGATCATCCGGATTCGCGACCTGCGCTTCCGCTACCCCGGCATGAACCACGATGCGCTCTGGATGCCGGCGCTGGTCATCAGCCGGCCCGGGCTCGTCGCCATCACGGGACCGAGCGGGGCGGGCAAGAGCACGCTGATCGAGTTGCTGGCCGGGACGCTCCGTGAGGGATACACGGGTTCGCTGCAGGTCCTCGGCAAGGAGTGGGCCGAGCTGCGCAGCGACCGGTCCCGGCAGTTCCACCTCCGCCGGATCGGGCTGATCCCGCAGGATCTCGGGCTCCTACCGAACCAGACGCCGCGGCAGATGCTCTCTCAGGCCCTCCTCGACGCGGGCGTACCGAAGAAGGAGTGCGACGACCGGGTGCTCAGGGCGCTCTCGCAGATGGACCTCGACGCCTACGCGGACCGGAGGATCGCCGACATGTCGGGAGGGCAGAAGCAGCGGGTTGCGATCGCCCGGGCCCTGGTGCGCAACGTGGAGCTCATCCTCGCCGACGAGCCGACCGCGAACCTGAACACCCAGCTCGGGGACGAGACCGTCGCCGTCCTGAAGCGGATCGGCAAGACGATCCCTGTCATGGTCGTCACCCACGATCCGCGGATCGCCCACCTCTGCGACGACCAGATCAAGCTGGCGCCTCCTCCCCTGGCCGAGCCCGTCGCGGTGGGGGTGGCATCCGCCCGGCGGTCGCGCCGAAAGCTCGCGCTCGTTTCGACCGCCGCCACCTGCGGCGTTGCGGCCATGGTCGGCCTGTACCTTGGCGGAGCCGTCTCCCCGGCCGGCGAGCCGCGGGCGGCGCAGCTCCCGAGCCACGTGCCGGCAGCGGCCCCGGCAGTGCCTGCGACCTCGCCGTCACCGACCGACAGCGCGCCTCCGGCTGCTCAGGCAGCCCCTCCCCCGGCGGCGCCTCCGGCGGCTGCCGCCGCCCAGCCGGTTGCGGGCGTCGCCCAGACGAAGGTCGTGAAGCCCGCCACCATCGCCAGGACCGCCCCCCTGACCCCGGCCGCCCCCGTAGTCGAGGCGGCGGTCCCGGTGGACACGGCTTCGGTGCAGGCGGCCCCGGTGAGGATCCAGCCGTCGGCGTCACCGTCGCCCTCGATGCCGGCCTACCTCCAGTGGTGGCAGGCGTTATTCGGATACTTCGGCGGCAACCCCTCCCCGCGGCCGACCCCGGCGCCGACTTCGAACTCGACGAACGGCACGCCGTTGGGGAGCTGGACCTCGCCGTAGGGCCCGAGCCAAGTAGCATGGCCGGGTGAACGAGCGGGTCGCTGCCTTCATCGATCAGCACTCCTCCGCGGCAATGGTCACGTTGCGGGAGGACGGCACGCCGCACTCGGCCCGGGTCGGCGTCGCGGTGGTCGACGGCAAGATCTGGAGCTCGGGGACCCAGACACGCGTGCGGACGAAGCATCTGCGGCGCGACCCACGCTCGAACCTCTTCGTGTTCGACACCTCGCCCGATTCGAAATGGCTCGGCCTCGAGACGGAGGTCACGATCCTCGAGGGTCCCGACGTTCCCGAGCTGAGCTTCCGCCTCTTTCGGACGATGCAGAAGGACAGGGCGCCCGAGGGGAAGGTCGCCTGGTTCAGCGGCATGCTCTCGAAGGAGGAGTTCCTCGCCACGATGCGCGAGGAGCAGCGGCTGATCTACGAGTTCCAGGTCAAGCGAGCGTACGGCTACTACTGAATCCCGCTCAGTCGAGCCCCCCACTGGGCCGCCACGGAGGCTCCGGGCTCGAGGCGGATGACTCCCTCGCCGGACTGAAGGGCGTTCGGAGGGCACGACATCGGCTCCGCTCCGAGGCCCCGGCGGCGACGGTCCGGCGCGAGGGTGTCGCCCGTGTAGATCTCGACGAAGGGGTACCCCTCGTCCACCCACAGCTCGGCGCAGCGCCCGTCTGCTCCCCACAGGCGGACCCAGGCACGACCCTCCCGGTCGCGGGCGAGGTCGGTGAAGGCGAAGTCAACGTGCAACGAGCCGATCCGCCGCCGGGCCCGGAAGTCGAACGGCGTGCCGGCGACGCTCTCGGTTCCCACCGGCAACTGCCGGTCCTCGTCCGTGGCGATCCTGGTCCCCGCGGCAAGCTCGAGGTCGCATTCGTCCAGGAGACCCGAGCCGGGCGAGAGGTAGGGATGCTGGCCGCACCCGTACGGGCAGGCCCGGTCGCCTGCGTTCGTGGCCGTGGTGGTGACCACCAGGCCGTCGCCGGTCAAGCGGTAGTCGACCGCGACGTCCAGCAGGAACGGATACCCGGTCTGGGGGAACAGCGTCGTGGCCATCACCACGCGGTCCGGGTCATGCCGTATCGCCCTCCACGGACGCCACCGCAGGAATCCGTGGATGGCGTTGTGCTTCGCCGGCTCGGTCAGGGCCACCTGGTAGTCCCGGCCGTCGAAACGGTAGCGGCCATCGGCGAGCCTGTTGGGCCAGGGGATGAGCGGGGTGCCATGGGCACCGTCGCACATGCTGGTGGCGTCGTAGGGATCCAGGACCGGCCGGCCGCCCTGCGAGTACTCCCGGACACCGCCGCCGACCTCGACGATGGTGGCCCACTGGTCTCCGTGGGCGATACCGTACTGCTCGCCGGATGGCGCTCGGTCCACCGGGCGCCCGAGGGTGCTAGGAAGCCCGCTCGGCGTACCGCTGCCGGGACGAGGGCCTCGGTGGCGGGGGCGGCGTGTCGGGGAGGGCATCGAGCAGGCGGGCCGAGACCCCGGCGATCTCCTCCACTGCGGCCTCGAACGCTGCGGCGTTGGCCTTCGAGGGGGCACGGTAGCCACTCACCTTGCGCACGAACTGCAGTGCCGCCGCGCGGATCTCCTCCTCGCTGGGGCCCGTGCCCCGGAGCGTCTTGATACTGCGGCACATGGCGGCTACTCCTCGGTCGGCTTGTCGGGGGGTGGGTTGGGAGCGAAGACCCCGGCGATCTCCATGATGACACCCAGGGTCTCGAGGACCTCGTCGAGCTCGGGGCGCGGCGAGGCGGGGACCTTGACGATGGGCCGCACGATGGCCTCGTCCAGGACCTCCTCGTAGGGCTCCAGCATCGCGAGGGCAAGGAGCGGGTCGGATACCGCGATGCCCGGCGAGGCGACCCCCATGGCAGCGAAATTCTGGGCGTAGGCGGGCATGGCCCCGTAGCGGGCAGCCTCGGCTCCCACCCGCATCGCCGCCCCGTGGCCGAGCGAGACCCGGATATAGCAGGCCAGCTCCGGCTCCGAGGCACGCAGGCCGGCGGCGCGGCCGGCGGCACCCTCACGCACCTGCTGGCGTGCCCACACGATGCGCTCGGGCGTCATCCAGTTGAGCTGGACCAGGTCGGCGATCTCGCCGCCAAGGCGGCACATGCGCGGCCCCATGGCGGCGACGCCGATGGAGATCTCGGCGCCGAGCCGGTCCCGGAGGTCGTTCACCGCCCTGCGGACGACTTCGATGGAGCGCGAGGCGCCCGATCCCACGACGAGCACCAGGCGCTCGAGCGGCAGGGATGCCGCCAGGAGTTGGTTGGCGACGGCGGCCGGCGGCCGGCGGTCGCAGGGCGCGGCCCCGATGCCCACGCGGATCGCCCTCGTGGCGGCGAGCATGGCGCCGGCCATCTCGAGCCCGTCCCCGGGTGGGGCATCGTTGGTCCAGACAGAGGAATACCCCAGCTCCTCCGCGCTCGCCGCGACGGTGGCGGCGAGCTCCAGGTCGGGTGTCGCCGGCATGGCGAACCCGCGGCGGCCGGCTCCTCGTGGTCCCTCGATAGCGGCTTCCCCTTCGGCCTTGATCTGTGGAAGAGCTTGATCTGTAGAAAAGTATGCCTCGGCGTCATCGTTCGATCGTGGGACAAACTACCAAGGAGGATGGATATGGACCTTGCTGCGGGCTGGACGACCTACGAGTGGGAAGCGGGACCCGTCCCGGCTTACCGGGCGAGGCCGGCAGCGGCTCCGGATCCGCTTCCCGCGGTGATCGTGATCCAGGAGGCCTGGGGGGTGGACGACCACATCATCGACGTGGCGGCACGACTGGCGACCGCCGGCTACCTGACCCTGGCACCCGACCTGTACGCCGCCGGTGGCGAGCGGCCCGAGCCGCTTCGAGCCGAACGGATGGAGGCGCTGAAGCGGTTCATGAACACCATGCCGCCGAGTGCCTGGACCGACACCCGCTCGCGGCAGGAGGCGCTCGACCTCCTGCCGGAACCCGAGCGGGGAGAGGTGGCCGAGTCGATGACGGCGATGTCGGCAGCGCTGACAAGCGGCGACCACCTCCACGTGCTGCGGGCGGCCGTGGGTCACCTGCGGGCCGATCCCCACGCCGCCGGCAAGCCGGTCGGCTGCGTCGGCTTCTGCCTGGGGGGGTCGCTGTCCGGCCGGCTCGCCTGCTCCGAACCCAATCTCGGGGCCGCCGCGATCTTCTACGGCATGCCGCCGTCGGAGGAGGACCTCCAGGGGCTGTCCTGCCCCCTGCTGGGCTTCTACGGGGGTGACGACCACCGCATCAGCGATGCCGTCCCCACCATGGCGAAGACGATTGAGGAGATGGGCGCCTCCTTCGAATACCACATCTATCCGCGGGCGCCGCACGCGTTCTTCAACGACACCCGCCCCTCGTACCGGGTGGACGCAGCGAGGGACGCCTGGGCCCGCCTGCTCGGCTTCTTCGCCGAGCACCTCGGGCGGTCCTGAGGGCCGTGCTCAGCCCAACGTCGACTTCAGCTCGCAGGACACGGCGGCCAACTCGGCCTCGAGGGCCGGGAAGGCCTCCCGGACGCCCGCCAGCCCCCTGGCCTGTCCAACCTGCTCGAACTCCTGGCAGAGCCCTGCCAGGCGAACCGCCCCGAATGCCGAGCTGCTGCCGCGCAGGCCGTGGGCCAACGTCGCGGCGGCGTCCGGGTCACCTTTTCCCAGCGCCTCCCCGACCTGGCGGACGCGCTCGTAGGCTTCGGAGATGAACAGCCCGAGCAACTCGTCGAAGGACCGCGGGCGCCTGCCGAGGAGCTTGCGTATCCGATCGAGTCGCTCGAGGTCGAGCGTGACGGGAGGCTCTGCGCCGTGCACCATGTTGGTAGTATCGGGCGTTTTGGCGGAAGCTGCAGGTGATGCCCGCAACATTTCCTGCCGGGAGGTGCGGTCAGACCGCCTGCTGGAAGGCGGCGGCGGCCCCGATGCGGGTGCGCCAGGTGGCGTCGGTCGTCAGGGTAGCGACGTAGGCGGCTCGGCTTCGCTTGCCGGGCGCGTCGGCCGGGACCTGCGGTACGCCGTCGTACACGGCGCCGAAGTACGAGCGCAGCGCGTTCAGCGCCTCGGCACAGATCTGCGACGTCCGGGCCTCGGTGACGCCGAGGGATGCGGCGATGTCCTGCAGGAGCTCCGCACCGAAGAAGTAGCGCTCGACGACCTCTCGCTGAGGGTCGGGCAGGCCGGCCACGGCCACGTGGAGCGTGCCGGACAGCTCGCGGCTCAGCAGCGAGTCCTCCGGAAGGCAGTCGGGGTGATTCTCGGCCACGACCACCGCGAGGGGATCCTCGTCGTCGACCTGGTAGTCGAGGTGGAGCAGGGACGCAGCCGCCGCAGCGTTGCGGCGGGTGCGGAGCTGCTCCTCGGTGATGCCGAGTGCTGCGGCCAGCGTCGGGTCGGAGGGCAGGCAACCCCGCTCGTCGGTGAGTGCCTCCTCGGCACGCCGGATGTCCCGGGTGTTGCGGCGGATGGCCCTGCCGGCCCAGTCCCGCTGCCGGGTCGAGTCGATGATGGCTCCCTTGATCCGTGTCGAGGCGTAGCGACCGAAGGGGACGCCCGCCTCCTCGCGGAAGCGCGCTGCCGCCTCGACCAGGCCGAGGGCGCCGGCGTTCCACAGCTCGCCCCGGTCGACATGGGAGGGATAGCGCGACGAAACCTGGTTGACCGCGTGCTGGACGAGGTCGATGTGATCGAGGATCAAGCCTTCCCGCTCTCCTGCAAGGACCGCCATGCTGACCTCCGATAGTTCCGGGGGGGGTTTTCCGCTCTCTGATAAGGTCGTCAGCACGACGTAAGTAGCTGGTAAAAAGATCACCGAGAGGCGTAAAGACGCCGTGAAAATTGCATTTCCAAGTCCCCAAGGGCACGCCGTTCGAGCGTACGGATGAACTTTGGAACCGTCCTGGTCGTCGAGGACGAGCCAGCGATCCGGCGCTACGTCGTGGGCGTCCTCGAAGCCCAGGGAAGCCGGGTGCGGGCGGCCGAGAGCGGTGAGGTGGCCCTGGAGACGCTCGGCGGGAACGCCGTGGACATCGCACTGGTCGACCTCGGCCTGCCCGGCATCGACGGGCTGACCCTCATCCGCCGGATCCGGACCTGGTCGTCAGTGCCGATTATCGTCCTGACCAGCCGCGATACGGTCGAGGACAAGGTGGCGGCGCTGGACGCCGGCGCGGACGACTACCTGACGAAACCGTTCGCGGAAGAGGAGCTGGTCGCCAGGATGCGGGCGCTGCTCCGCCGGACCGCCAAGGAGGAACACGACCCGACCCTGCAGTTCGGGGACCTCGAGATCGACAGCGCCCGGCACCTCGTCCACTTGAACGGCGAATTGCTGAAGTTCACGCCCAAGGAATACGACCTGCTCGAAGCCATGGCGCGCAACCCCGGCAAGCTCCTTACGCACCAGTGGTTGCTCCAAAAAGTCTGGGGCGTGGGCTACGCAACAGAGTCTACGTACCTTCGGGTCTATATGCGCCAGCTTCGCCGCAAGCTAGGCGACGATTCCGACCATCCGAGGTGGATCATGACCGAAACCGGTCTCGGCTACCGCTGGCTCCCCCCGTCGGAGAAGTAGTCACATCCCCTTCATTGTGGGGGCCGCGGACCGACAGGACGTTGTGGAGGCACTATGGCCGGCATCATCGATTCCATCAACCGCATCGACTCGCTCTGCGCGACCGTCGGGATCCGCTCCCCGGCCGGCACAGGGTTCGAGGCGGCCCTGGCACGGGCCCTTGGTGACACCCCAGGTGCAACCACAGCCGCCCCTGCGACCGCGCCGGTCGGTTCCGCCGCCGCCGGTGCGATCGCCGGGCTGGCCGGTTCGCTCGCCCCCGGCCAGACCCCCGCCGGGTCCGGGGCGCTGACGCTGCCGGTGGCCGGCCCTGTGACGTCGCCGTTCGGCAGCCGCGGCAGCCCCGTCAACGGCGTCCAGGAGTTCCACGAAGGCATCGACCTCGGCGCAGCCCAGGGCACACCGATCCGGGCCGCCGCCTCGGGGACGGTCAGCTTCGCCGGCCAGATGTCCGGCTACGGCAACATCGTCATCATCAAGCACGCCGGCGGCCTGTCGACCCGCTACGCCCACCAGAGCGCCATGCTGGTCACCGCGGGTCAGCCCGTGGCGGCCGGAGAGGTCATCGGGGCCGTGGGGGCGACGGGAGACGCCACCGGCCCGCACCTGCACTTCGAGGTCCGCCTCAATGACGTGGCCGTGGACCCCGCCCCGTACCTGGGTCTGCCCGCGACGTCCTCCTAGGGGCCCCCTGCGCGTTCAACAGCGATCTGGACACTTCGTCGTGCGGACCCGTACATTGTGCCGCCCCCTGCTCGCGACGAACTTGGCATTTCAGGCCGCCAGTCTCGGCGCCGGTTTGCCATCGTCCGGGGGTGGGAAAACCCCGCTGGGCGAAGAGGGGGGTTTGATTGTGTCCGTAGCATCGCTGCGCAAGCCTGCACGGCCTCGCCGTTCCCGAGTCGACACCACCCGCGCGGCGAGCGGCCCGTTGTGGCGGCAGTACCCCAAGGCCCTCGGTCCGGGCCTCGTGACGGGCGCGTCCGACGACGATCCGTCAGGGATCGCTACCTACTCCCAGGCCGGCGCCAAGTTCGGTTTTGGGCTCCTCTGGGCGGCGCTGGTGACGCTGCCGCTCATGGCAGCGGTCCAGGAAATCTGTGACCGTACCGCTCTCGCCACCGCGAAGAGTCTGGGTGAGCTGGCTGCCGAGCGCTTCGCCAAACGGGGCCGTGTCGTGATCGCCGTGCTGCTGGTGGCGCTCATCGGCGCCAACGCCCTCAACATCGCCGCCGACCTCGCCGCCATCGGGGAGGGCGTGCACCTGCTGCACGCCGGCTCTCCCTGGCTGTGGGCACTCCTGGCGGGAGCCGGGACCACGGTCCTGGTGATGACGGGGTCCTTCGAGACCATCGCCCGGGTGTTCAAGGTGCTCTGCGTGGCGCTGCTCGCCTACCTCGGCGTGCTCTTCGTCGTGAAGGTCGACTGGCTGTCGGTGGCGTCCCACACCTTCGTGCCCCACATCACCTTCTCGGCCGGCTACCTCATGCTGCTGGTCGCGGTGCTGGGGACCACGATCAGCCCCTACCTGTTCTTCTGGCAATCGGCACACCGCATCGAGGAGCTCCGGGACGAACCCGAGGGTGGCGAGGATGCCGTCACCCTGGACAGCCGCTCGACGGCGGGCGAGAAGAAGAAGGTACGCACGAGCCGGGGAGACGTCTTCACGGGCATGACGTTCTCGAACGTGGTCATGTTCGCCATCATCGTGTCGACGGCCGTCACGCTCGGCCGTCACGGCAACCACGACGTCGCCTCGGCCGCCGAGGCGGCCCGGGCCCTGCGGCCGATTGCCGGCCGGTTGTCGAGCGTGCTCTTCGCCGCAGGATTCATCGGGGCCGGCTTCCTGGCCGTTCCGGTCCTGGCCGGCTCCGGGTCGGCCGGCCTTTCCGGTCTCCTCGGCAAACGCTGGGGCTTCTCCCGGTCCCTCCGGGATGCGCCGGTGTTCTACGGCCTCGTGTTCGCGGGGACGGTGGGGGGCACCGCCCTCACGCTGCTGGGCATCAACACCATGAAACTGCTCGTTGTGGTCGCGGTCGTCAACGGCCTGGCGGCTGCGCCGTTCCTTGTGGTGGTGATGCTCATCTCGAAGGATCCGGGGATCATGGGCGAGCATCGCAACGGCCGTCTGGCCCGGACGCTCGGATGGCTCACCGTGGGCGTGATGGCAGCGGCAGCGATCGCTCTGGTGGCTACCGGGGGTGGCATGTGAGCGCCTCATCCCAGCGGAAGAAAGCCTCCCGAGACGCCAGGGAGCTGAAGGCGCAGCGGGCGATAGCCGACACTCCGTCCACACGATTCGAGACCCAGGGGCCGCTCGTCGTGGGTGAGCGCCGGCTCACCCGGGTTCCGCTGACGGAGCCCGACGAAGGGTCCTCCGCCGTGGCGCTCGGAGATGACGCCATCGAATTCCTGACTGCCGGATGGTACGAGGTCCTGCTCGAGGTTCATTGGGACGAGGAGGAGACCGAGGGCACCCGCTTCGCCCACACGAAGATTCCCGGCCAACAACCTCTCCACAGCGAGGCGATCACGGCCGCCGTGCTCGCTCAGATCAGCGAGGGCCGGCAGCTCCTGCGGGGCAACGGGCTCTTCGGCCCCGGAGGGCCATCCTGTATCGCCCTGGAGGTCTGGCACGACAGCGACTATCCGATCGCCGTCCGCTTCGCCAGCCTCACCGTGCGGGAGCTGAGCGTGCCCTGGCCCCCAGTGCCCCGCATTCTTTGAGCGTTTCACCGCGTAGAGCGCGGTCAGATGCTCAAAGAATGTCCGAGCACAGAATCTCGGCGAACTACGGCTCGAGGTCCGGCTTCGCGACGGCTCCCGGCACCGGCCGGCGCAGGAGGGGAGACCCCCGGTCGGCACTGGCGATCGCTGCGCTGTTCTCGCGGGCCACCTGCAGGTAGACCTCCTGGCGGTGCACCGTGATCGAGCGGGGGGCGTCGATCCCAAGGCGGATCTGGTCGCCGCGGACCTCCAGGACGGTCACCAGGATGTCGTTGCCGATGACGACCGACTCCCCCTGCTTGCGGCTGAGGACCAGCACCTAGTGCGGGACCTCGGGCAGCTTCACCGGCGCCCGCAGCGGGTACCCCGAGCCCGCAAGGACGAACTGGCAGCCGCGGCGGGTGCCCGGGTTGACCACGAACGGTCCCATGAGGTTCACAAACACGGTGTCCTTGTCGTCCGGCGTGAGGACCACCGAACAGAAGAGCGCAACGTCCTCGGGCCCGCCGATGGCCAGGCTCGCCTGCTCCACATCCGACAGCTCGGGGGCGTAGTCGGGGAAGAACAGCCACGGGACGGTGACGATCATGCTGACCTCGGGGCTGTCCACGCTCTGCAGTACCTGGAACGCGGAGTCGGGGGCCAGGTCGAGGAGCACGAAACGATGGCAATCGGGCAGCCCGGGGATGCCCTCGTCGAACAGGATGACCTTGTTCTCGGGCATCTCTTCGGTGTCGATCCCGTCCGTGCTCGCCATTGCCATAATCAGCCTCTCGGGATGAAGTCGAGCAGGGACGGCCCCAGCACCTTGCTGAGGGCTCCGAGCGCCGCCTGGTAGGCCACCTGCTGGGTCTGGAGATTCATGGTCGCTTCGGCCAAGTCTACGTCCTGGACCGAGGACAGCTGGCTTTTGATCGTTTCTGCGTTGTTCAGATTGAGCGCGAGCGCCGCATCGATGCGGTTGCCAGCCGAGCCGATCTGGGCGAGACCCTGGTTGACCAGGCCGAGGGCGACGTCGACGCCGGCGATCGATGCGGAGACGCCAGTAGCGTTGCCGGCGCTGACCTGTGTGGCCAGGTTTTCGAGCATGGTGACGGAATCCTGGCCGGCGCCAGCCGAGAAGCCGAGGACCTGATCGGCGGTGACGTTGACCGTGACCAGGTTCTGCTCGCCGATCCGCCGCTGGATCGCACCGCCGTCCCCCGTGTAGGTCCAGGCACCGGCGACCTGGGTGACCGCAGCTCCCCCGGCGAACCCCGAGAACAGCCCGCGGCCCTGTTGCTGGCTGTTGGCGACGGCAACGAGCTGGTCCCGGATGCTGAGGATCTCCGTGGCGATCGCGTTCGACGGCGAAGCGCCGAGGCTGGAGCCCGCCTGGACGGCGAGGTCCCGCGCCCGCTGGAGGAGCGTGGAGGCCTGCTGCAGCTGGCTGTCGGTGCCGTTGACCCACGCCTGGCCGTCCTGGGCGTTCAGCTGCTCCTGGTTGTTGGACTGGGTGGCGGCCTGGAGCATCAGGATGCTGCCGGCAGCGGCGGGGTCGTCGGAGGGGGTCATGACGCGCTTGCCGGACGAGAGTTGGGCCTGGGCCCGCATCAGGGCGGCGAGCTGGGTCTGGGCCCCGTTCAGGGCACTCGACACTATCTGCTGGTTGGAGACGCGCATGCCTGCCTGCCTCCTACCTGCCGGCCATGCCGGTGTGGTTCACCAGCGTGTCGAGGTTCTGATCGACGGCCGTCATCACCCGGGCGGCAGCCTGGTAGGCGCGCTGGGCTTCCATCATGTTGGTCATCTCCTCGTCGATCGAGACGCCCTGGGCGCCCTGGCGAGCCGACGTCATCGCCTGGAGCAGGCTCGACTGGCTCGCAGCGGAGCTGGCGGCCGAGGCCGTCCCGGCCGCAAGGACGCTCACGAGCGACGTGACGGCGCCGCCCAGGGTGAGCGTCCCGCCCGACGCGCTCGTGGCGGTGCGCAGGTCGGCGAGGGCCTGGGCGTTCACTCCGTTGAAGGTGGGGAACGGCGGCCCCGCGGCGCTGGAGAGGGCGAGTTTCGAGGGGTCGGTGAGGACCACCGCCAGGGTCGAGGCGGCGACGCCCGGCGTGTAGGTGAGCAGCGGCCCACCCGCCTGGCCGTCCGGCGAGAACCCGGCGGCGTGCTGGGCATTCAAGGCGGTGGCGAGGTCGGTGGCGACGCCGTCGAGCCGGGCCTGGTACCCCGGCAGGTCGGTCGACAGGAAGCTCTGGTAGCCGCCGATCTTCCCGCCCGCGTTCACCGTCAAGCCGGAGGGGCCCGCGATCGTCCCGTCGGTGCGCAGGGTGAGCGGTGTGGACGACGATCCGTCGACCACCGACAAGCCGCCGATGACCACCCGTGCGGTTCCATCGGGGCTGACGATGCCGGTGGCGCCGACCTCGGTGGACAGCTGGTCGATCAACAGGTCGCGCTGGTCGAGCAGGTCGTTCGGGGCCCCAGAGGAGGACGCCGATCCGATGGCCTGGTTCAGTTTCGCGAGCTGGCCGAGCTTGTCGTTGACGTCGGTGACCGATGCCGAGAGGGACTGCTTGACGTCGCCGGCGACCTGGCTCCACCCGCTGGACACCTGCTGGATCCGGGTCGTGAGGTTGCCCAGCGCGCTGAGCGCCGCGGTCCGCGCCCCGCTGTCGGACGGCGAGCTGGCCGCGTTCTCGAACGCGCTCCAGACGGCGGCGAGCGGCCCGCTGATGCCCGAGCTCGGCTCGCCGAGCACGGTCTCGGTGCGCTGGAGGAGGTCGGCCCGCGTCTGGAAGCCGGCCTGGGTGTCACTGCTGGAGCGGACGCGGGCATCGAGGAAGGCGTCGCGGGCCCGGGTGATCCCCGTCACGTCGACTCCCGCACCCATCCAGCCCGACACGCTCTGGTAGGGAGCGGCTTCGGTGAGGTCGACGATCTGGCGGGTGTAGCCGGGAGTGTCCACGTTCGCCATGTTGTGGCCGATCGTGTCCATCCTGGCCTGCGTAGCCCGGAGACCCGAGAGGGCGGTCTGCAGCGAGACGAACTCGGACATCTAGAGGATCCTCGAGATGTGGGTGACCACGGGACTCGGCTGGCGGAGGCCGCTGGCCCCATACGTCGCGCCGGCCTCCGACCGCATCAGGTCGTCCAGGGCCGCCTGGATGCCCCGCAGCGACGAGGTCGCCAGCTTGCGGTTCTCGATGGCGGTGTCCTCGATCTCGGCGACGAGCTGGCGAAAGGAGTGCTTGTGCTCCTCGAACATCGTCCGAGCCGGCTCGGGGGCGTTCTGGGCGAGGTAGTCGAGGGTGAGCGTCGACATTGGCACCCCCCAGTCGTCGGCGACCTCGGCGAGCGCGATGCTCCGGTCGAGCTCCGCCACCCGGACCTTGTCCACCACGTGCTCCACGCCCACCAGGGCCGGTGCGACGTACCGGCGGATATCGCCGGCCATGATCAGCTTGGCGCAGGTCAGCTTGTAGGCCAGCAGCTCCAGGGTGTGGCGTTCCACCCACAGCTTGCCCAGGAGGGTGCGGAGGGCGTCGGTGTACGGGTACTGAGTCATGCGTTCCTCGTCGGCGTGCCCGGCTGCGGTTTAAGGGACTAGTTTGGATAATCTTTCGGGGCCGTTTGCGCTCCCCCAGCCAGGGGGGCCCCCACCAGGCGGATGGGCCGTTCCCCAAGCCCGAGCGATTCGGCGACCGCTGACCACAGCGCGTCACGGGTGAGCTCGGCCACCGCCCAGGGGCCGCGCACGAGGGCCTCCCCGGGCTCCAGCGTCGCGTCCTCGACGACGGAGATACCCGGCCGGCCGGTGAGACCATCCACGAGGAGCTGGAGGTCGCGGGGGTGGACCACCACGACGAGCGGGGCGTCGTCGAGGGCGTCCAGGGCCGCAGCGACGTCCTGGAGGAGCTGCGGTCCCCCGGCGTTGAGCTCCCCGCCGGTGACCGCGCGGGCGATCGCTGCCGCCAACTCGAGCAGCTCGGCATGCCCGGCGTCCCTCAGGGAACGCAGTTGCTGGATCCCACCCTCGATGGCTTCGGCCACCGGCCCGGCGAGTGCGGCGGCCTGGCGGGCGGCGGCAGTGGTTCCTGCCTCGATCCCCTCCCTGCGGCCGCGGTCGAACGCCTCGCGGGCCGCCGTGGAAATGAGCGCCTGCACGGCCTCCGGCAGTCCCAGGTCGGGGCCGAAGGCCACGAGGCGGGGCGCGGCGGTGAACGCCGGCTCGCGCATGACCCTACTCAACGAGGCCGCCTCCGGCCTCACGACGCAGCACGATCTTGCCCGCGTCCTCGAGTTCCCGGATCTGGGCGATGATCCGCCCGCGGGCGGACTCCACATCGGTGAGCCGCACCGCGCCGAGCACCTCGGTCTCCTCCTGCAACGACTCCCGGGCGCGGTCGGAGATGTTGCGGGTCACGGCGTTGCGGACCTCGTCGCCCACGCCCTTGACTGCGAGCGCCAGGTCCTTGGGCTCGATGGTGCGGAGCACCTCCTGGAGGTCCCGGTCCCGCAGCCCCGTGATGTCGTCGAAGACGAACATCAGCGACCGGACCTCGTCGGCCAGCTCGGGCCGCAGCTCGGTCAGGCCGCGCAGCACCGCGCCTTCGTTGTCCTTGTCCATCTTGTTCAGGATCCCGGCCAGGTCCTTCGCCCCGCCAAGGCGGTCCTGACGTCCCGTCGACGCCGTGCCGAGACGCTGGCGGATGACCTGCTCGGTGCGGCGGATGACTTCGGGGGCCACATAATCCATCGTGGCGACGCGCAGCGCGGCATCCGCCCGTAGCGGCGGGTCGAGGCCCTCGAGGACCCGGGCCGCGTAGCTGGCGGGGAGGTGGGCGAGCACGAGCGCCAGCGTCTGCGGGTGCTCTTCGGCGACGACCTGGACGACTTCGGCGGGCTCGACATCGGCAAGGAAACGGAAGGGCGCGTCCACAGCGCCGTGCGCGATCCGGGCGGCAACCTCGCCGCCGGGGCCCTGCCAGCGCGCCAGCAGCTCGCGGGCGTAGTCGAGTCCGCCTTCGAGCATGCCGTTGCGGGAGGACGCCTGGGACTGCAGCTCGGCCACCACCTGCTGGAGCGCCCCCATCGGGATCTCCCGCAGCGCAGCGATCTCTTTGGCCAGGGCCTCCACCTCGGCCTCGCTCAGGAATGCGAGGAGGTCGGCCGCCTGCTGGGGGCCGACCGCCATCATGAGGGCCGCCGCCTTCTGCGGCCTGCTCAGCTCCGCGGTTTGAGGGCTCATTCGCTGGGTTTGCGGTCGGCCAGCCAGCTCCGCAGGAGGATTGCGATCTCCTCAGGCTGGCGAATGACCAGATCCATCACGTCCTGACGGGGCCCGGCCAGCACGGGGAGCCCGCCGCTGGCTGAGCCGAGCGCGGCCCGGGCCTCTCCAGGCAGCCCCGAGACGCCGGCGGGCTCGAGGACACGGCGCGTGGTGGCCGTGATCTCCATGGGGTCTCCCCGGGACTTGCGCCGGCCCTTCGCCATCAGCAGCAGGAAGAGAGCGACGATGACCAGGACAGCCGCCCCGGCCGCCTGGGTGACCATCGACATCATGCCGGGCTTGGCCGCGCTGTCCTTGGCCGCGGCCGCGGCAGCGGGATAGGGCACGGCGGAGATGCTGATCGTGTCGCCGCGGGCTGCATCCAGCCCCAGCGCTGCGGTGACGAGCTGGGTGAGCTGCGGCAGATTCGGGGCGGTGCCATGCGTCTTGGTCCCGTCGTCGACGACGATGCCGACGGACAGTTTCTGCACCTGGCCCGGTGCCACCGTCGTGCTCGTCACCTGGTGGCCCGTACCCCAGGTGGTGGACGCGTCCGCCTTGCTGTAGGCGGTCGCGGTGTTGGTCGTGGACGCGAGGGCTGCACCGGCGACGCCGATGATGCCCGCCGCACCGGCAGGGTTGCCGGCGAGCGTCTCGGTCGTCGTCGCCTGGGTGATGGGGGCCGAGGCCTTGGGGTCGTAGGTCTCGACCTGGGAGGTGCGCTGGTCGAAGTTGAGCTGGGCGTGCACGACGACGCCGCCGGGCTTGCCGGTTGCGCTGCTGACCAGGCGCTGGACATCGGAGGTCAGGGTGGCCTCGAGATCCTGGCGCTGGCGGGTCTGCAGGTCGCCTTGCGCGCCCGACCCCGCGCCGCCGGGGGCCGAGAGGACGGTGCCGGAGGTGTCCGCGACGGTCACGTTCTTGGCGTCGAGGCCCTGCACGGCCGAGGAGACGATGAAGACGACGGTGTCGACCGCCGAGGCCGGCAGGGTGCCCGAGGTGTCGAGCAGGACTGCGGCGGTGACCGACTTCTGATCGGCGGTGAAGAGTGCGTCCTGGGGGATGGCGAGGCGGACCGCCGCGGTCCGGACGCCGGACAGGGTCATGAGCGTCTTGTCGAGCTCACCCTCCAGGGCCCGCTGGTAGTTCACCTGCTGGGTGAAGCTCGAGGCGGTCAGGCTCTGGTTGTCGAACAACTCGTAGCCGGGCGGAGCCGCCGGGCCCCCGACCTTGGCGGCGGCGAGCTTGGCCCGGTCGGTGTAGACCTCGGAGATCGGGACCATGACCTCCTTGCCGTTCAGCTTGTACGTTGCCTTCGACGTGTTGAGCTGGTCGAGCACCTTCGAAAGGCTTGCGTCGTCGAGGTTGCTGTAGAGAACGGCGTAGGACGGCGTGCCGAGCCATTTGCTGAAGATGAAGCCGGCGAGGACCAGGACGGCGAGCGCGACGACGATGACCACGCGCTGCGAGGCCGACACGGCGGCGAGCATGGGGCGCAGGCGGTCTCTGAGCTGGTGCATGGGCTCCCTCGGATCTCGTATGTTGGGATCACGCAGGCGAGCCTTCCTGGCTCGGACCGTCTGTCCATAGACGTCCTCGACCTGCCCGTCGGCATCCGGGGGCAGGGCTTAACGAATTCGGCTCCACAGGTATGGCCTTGAGAGGAGACTGCCTACCGGGACGGCGTCAGGTTCTGGGTCATCAGGTACCCGTGCGCCCCCTCCCGGAGGCGGCGGGTCCCGTCGAGCTGCGCCGAGATGTCGGCCATCGCACGTTCCAGGCGCCGGCGAAGGAGCTCGCAACGCGACGACAGCTCCTGCAGGCTGGCGGCCTCCAGGGCGGAGGGATGGCCCAGCGGCACCAACGGAGGGGTCCACGACGGTGCCGGCTGTTCCCAGACGTCCCCGTTGAGGGCCTGCTCGGCGTCCCAGAGGGAATGCTCGAGCGTCTGCACCATCTCCGGCCAGGTCATGCGCCCGAGGAGGAGGTCGGGCTGTTGCCCACACCCGACGACGTTGTGGTCGTCGCGCCGAACTGGGACAGGAAGCTGCCCTGGCTCTGGAGGCGCACGAGGGCCGTCTCCATGGCGGAGAACCGCTGGCGGAGAACCAGCTCCTTCTGGGCCAGCTGCAGCTGCAGTGCCGCCATCTGCTTCTTGACGGTGTCGATCTGCGAGCTGTACGCGTTGGCGGCGTCGGTGACGGTCCCGGTCGTCGCCGTGGCGCTGCTGAGGAACGACCCCAGACGCCCGGCGACGCCCTGGGAGAAGGACGCCGAGCCGAGGGAGAGGGTCCCGCCCGCGTCGGAGACGTCCGTCGGCGTGGCGGTAACCCGCACCTGGAGGCCGGAGGAAGCTCCGGAGGAGGCGGAAAGGATCTGCCCCGTGCCCGTGGCCGCTTGACCGTTGATCGTCCCGGCGACATCGAGGCCGGCGTAGCTGCCGTTCAGGCCGAAGTTCGTGTCGCCGGCAACGGTGAACGCGGTGCTGGAGCCGTAGACCGAGCTCTGGATCTGGATGGCACCGCTGTTGGCTGACGCCGAGATCTGCGAGATGCCTGCGGCCTTGAGGGCGTCGTTGACCTTGGTCAGGATCGCGGAGAGGTCGTCGCCGGCGGCGACGTTCACGGTGGCGGTGTTGCCGTTCGACGTGACCGTGAACGAATAGGGCGCGACGGGCGAGTAGAAGACTCCGCCGGTGACGGTCGCAGCCTGGGCGGCCCGCGTCACGACGACGGCATAGCTGCCGCCGGCCGTCGCGTCCGATCCGGTGACCGAGGCGATACGGGTGTCCCCGGCGCTGCCCGAGCGGGCCAGGAGGTTCGTCACGGCGCGCGGGTCGGCGGACAGGGCGGTCGTCAGCTTGCCCTGGTCGAGGGCGAACGTTCCGTCGGCCTGCATGGTGATGCCAACGGAGCTCACCGACGTGTAGGAGCCGCCAAGGCCCTTCACCTGGTCGGCGAGGACCTGGTTGAGCTGGCCAAGCATGCCGCCGGCCGTCGGGTCGCCCAGGAGCAGGCCGGCCGACTTGGTCGTGGGGTCGTAGGCGGTGTACTGCTTGAGGGTCGCGTACGCGCCGTTGTAGGCGTCGACCACAGCCTGGACGGCCTTCACCACCAGCGCGGGGTCCTGGGCGACGGTCACGGTCACGGGTGTGGTGGCGGTGGTCGTGGCCGTCAGGCTGAGGGTCACGCCGGAGATGAAGTCGGAGATCTGGTTGGAGGGACGGGACAGCTGAATGGGGTTGGTAGCCCCCACGCTGATCTTCGCATCGAGGCCCTGCTGCAGGACGTTGAACGTGGCGAGGGACGCCTGCGTGCCGGAGGCCGTGAAGGCCGCGGCGACACCCGTGGCCTTCGCCGTCAGCACCAGCTTGGAGGTGGTTGCGTCCACCGCGACCACCGCGGCGGAGACCCCGGCGTTGGAGGCGCTGATCTGGGCAGCGAGCTGCGAGACCGTGGTCCCGGCGGTCGTGGAGAACGACGACGTGGTCGATCCCACGGTCAGGGAGAACGTGCCCGCCCCGACGAAGTCTCCCGCGCCGGAGAACGTCGACGCAGCCGCGGCCTGGTGCGCCGCGGCGAGCTGATCGATCGTGAAGCTCACCGCCCCCACGGACGGTGATCCGGTGACGGCGGCGGTGGCCGCGGCAGAGGATGTCGTGGCCGTGACCATCGCCCCGATGTCCGAGGCGTTGGTGAGGGCGGCGGCGGCGGACTGCAGCACGGAGAGCTTGGTCCGAACGGCCGTCCAGGCTGCCACCTGGCTCTGGTACGTCGCGACGCGGCTCTGCATCCGGGTCAACGGTGCCTGCTCGAGTGTCATCAGCTGCGTGACGATCTTGTTGGTGTCGATGCCGGACGACAGACCCGTGATGGAGGAGACCGGAGTTGTCATTGTGGTCACTCCCTTGGTGGGGAACGGCGGCGCCGGACGTTGCCGGCGCCGCCTCCCGAGTGGATGGTTTGCTCATGCTGCATGGTTCGGAGGTGGTGCTACTTCACCGAGCTGCTCCTACTGCAGGAGCTTCAGGATGCTCTGGGGGATCTGGTTGGCCTGGGCCAGCATGGCCGTGCCTGCCTGGTTCATGATCTGGTTGCGGGTGA
>JAOPZY010000119.1 GCA_025963875.1 Actinomycetota bacterium | reverse complement strand
CCCGCTGCCGGGGTCGTGGCGACCCGTCGAGCCGAACGCCAATGAGGACTGCCAGCACGCCGGCCCCTCGACGGCCCCGCGTGCCGGTCTTCTCCAGGCGCTGCTGGAGAACGTTCAGGGACACGAGGCGTGCTGCGAGGGCATGATCCAGAACCTCCTCGAGCCGGACGACCGAGAGGATCTGGGCCAGGTCGATGATGGTCCGTGCCACGGTGGTGACGGGAATGCCGTTCTTGACCGCACAGTCGGGCCCTTGCAGCCCGGACACGACGTGGACCTCCACACCCGTCACCCGGGAGCCTTGGTCCCCACCACGGTGATGTGCGTATGGCTATCTTCCGCCGGCAGGCCGTGCAGCCGGGCCGCAGTCCCGTGGGAAGCGAGTACCTTGCCACCGGCTGCGAGGCAAGCTGCCAGAACCGCCTGCTCGTGCGTCCGCCGGGAGCCAGCCACCCGGTAGACGCCCGGGTGGACTCGCTGCCAGATCCCTGTATCCAGCCGGGCTCGGATGGCACTATCCGACAAGCCCTCGCCAAGTGCCTGTGCCCGTGTGAGCAGGCCATGCTGCTTCTGCGCAAGAGAAGAGGTGGATTGCACACATCTAGTAAGGCGCGGAGCACCGACATTCAGACGGGAGTTTCTGAGGTTTCGTAAGAATTTGTCGTCACACGACGAAAAGTTACGAAACCTCTACAGCGGCAGGCCGGTCACTCGCAGGCCAGCGCCGGGGTGGAGCTTGTAGCGGCCGTTGATACCGATCAGCAGGGCCGTCAGTGACTCCAGGATCCTCGCCGTCTCCAGGCCCCCGCAGTCCACGCACCGGGCGCCGGGTAGGAACCCGACCACCTCGGCCGCCACCTTGCGGGCCTCGGGATCGCCACAGATGAGGATGTCCTGGTCGCAGGACAGTTCGATGGCCTCCAGGGTGGCGGCCATGATCGTGTGGAACCCCGACGCAAGCGACACGTCCCGGCCCACGATCGAGCGGGCCTGCTGGGCGGCGGATCCTTCCCACACGCCGAGCATCCGGGTCGGGCGCCCCCCGACCTCGCTGGCGAGGGGGACCGTGCAGTCGATCACGGTCGTGTTGGGGCCGAGGCTCGACTTGATGGCCTTGTAGGTGTCCGCCTGGCCGGGGAACGGGACGGTGACCATGACGATGTTGGCGTCCTTGACGATCTCGGCGTTGGCGCCGCCTGCGACGGAGCCCTTCAGCCTGGCGCCGAGGGCTGCCTTCACCCGGGCCGCCGCCGACTGCGCACGCTCCGCGGAGCGGCTCCCGATGACGACGTCCTCACCGGCGGCCGCCAACCGCACCGCCAGGCCGTAGCCCAGCCCTCCCGTCCCCCCGACGATCGCGATCCGCATCAGAACGACTCTCGTGGCTGGTACACGCCGAAGACCTCCCGTAGCACGTCACAGATCTCGCCGAGGGTGGCGGAGACCGAGAGGGCCTCCCGGATGGGGTAGAGGAGGTTGCCGGAGCCGCTGGCCACGGTGCGGACCCGGTCGAGCGAGGCGGCGACGGCGTCGGGGTGGCGGGTGGCCTTCACCCGGGCGAGGCGGGCGGTGTGGCTTGCCATGGCACCGGGGTCGGGGCGGGCGATGGGGGCCTGGTCGTTGGGCTCGGCGAAGCGGTTGACGCCGACGACGACCTTCCTCTGGTCCTCGATCTCCTGCTGCATGCGGTATGCCGACTCCTCGATCTGGCGCTTGACCCACCCAGCTTCGATCGCGGCCACCGCCCCTCCCATGGCATCGATCCGCCCGAGAAGCTCCTCGGCCTGTCCTTCTATCTCATTGGTGAGGCGCTCGACAAACCAGGACCCGCCGAGAGGGTCGACCGTGTCGCCGACGCCGGTCTCGAATCCCAGCACCTGCTGGGTGCGGAGGGCGATCTTGGCTGCCTTCTCGGTCGGGAGCGAGAGCGCCTCGTCGAAGGAGTTCGTGTGCAGCGACTGGGTGCCGCCGAGGACGGCGGCGAGCGCCTCGTAGGCGGTGCGGACGATGTTGTTCTCCGGCTGCTGGGCCGTCAGCGTCGCCCCGCCCGTCTGGGTGTGGAAGCGGAGCCAGGACGCCTCCTCCATGGCGCCGAAGCGCTCCTTCATGATCCGGGCCCACATGCGGCGGGCCGCCCGGAACTTTGCGATCTCCTCGAAGAAGTTCATGTGGCAGGCGAAGAAGAAGGAGATCCTCCGGGCGAGGGCGTCGAGCGGCACGCCGGCGTCGAGGGCCGCCGAGACGTAGGCGATGGCGTTGGCCAGGGTGAAGGCCACCTCCTGGACCGCGGTGCACCCCGCCTCCCGCATGTGGTAGCCGGAGATCGAGATGACGTTCCACCGGGGGATCTGTTTCTGGCAATAGGCGAAGAGGTCGGTGACCAGCCGCATGCTCGGCCGGGGCGGGAAGATGTACGTGCCCCGGGCGGAGTACTCCTTCAGGATGTCGTTCTGGACCGTGCCCCGGATGCGGTCCGCCGCCACGCCGTTGCGCTCGGCGACGAGCTCGTAGGCGAGCAGCAGGATGGGGGCGGTGGCGTTGATGGTCATCGACGTCGAGACGAAGTCGAGGGGGATGCCCTTGAGCAGGATCTCCATGTCCTCGACCGTCGAGATGGCGACGCCCGTGCCCCCCACCTCGCCCTCGGCCCGGGGGTGGTCCGAGTCGTAGCCCATCTGGGTGGGGAGGTCGAAGGCCACCGAGAGCCCGGTCTGGCCACGCTCCAGGAGGAACTTGAAGCGCTCGTTGGTCTGCTCGGCGGTGCCGAAACCGGAGTACTGGCGCATGGTCCAGAGGCGGTCCCGATACATCTGCGGGTGCACGCCGCGGGTGAAGGGGTACTCGCCGGGCCGCCCGAGATCGGTGGCCGGGTCCCAGCCCTCGAGCGACTCGGGGCCGTACGTGGACTCGATCTCAATCCCCGAGTCGGTGAAGCGCCGGTCCTGGGGGGTCACCCACCCATTCTACGGGCCGGTACCGAGCAGACTTGCCGGGCGGGGAGGCGACTCCTCGTCGCCTCCCCGGCGACCGGCAGCATCCCCCCGGGCTGGAATCCGTGGCAACCGCTTTGCCGGGTGCCTACGTTAAGTGTCGGTTCGATGGGATCCCATCTATATGGGCACATTGGGTGATTCTGTGGCCTATTGGGTGATGTCGGCCCCCAGGGCGTGGTAGCCCCCGTCGACGTGGACGATCTCGCCCGTGATGCCCTTCGACCAGTCCGAGAGCAGGAAGGCGACGCACCGGGCGGTCGGCAGCGGGTCCTTCACGTCCCAGCCCAGCGGCGCCCGCTTGCCCCAACCGTCGGCGAGCACCTCGAAGCCCGGGATCCCCTTGGCGGCCATCGTCCGCAGCGGGCCGGCCGAGACCAGGTTGACGCGGATGCCGTCCGGGCCCAGGTCCCGGGCCAGGTAGCGGCTCACGGACTCGAGGGCGGCCTTGGCGACCCCCATCCAGTCGTAGATCGGCCAGGCGAGGGTGGCGTCGAAGTCGAGCCCCACCACGGAGCCGCCCCCGGCGAGGTGGGGCCGCAGCGCCGCCGAGATCGCCTTCAGCGAGTAGGCGCTCGTCTGCACCGCGGTGGCGACGCTCTCCCAGGGGGTGTTGAGGAAGTTGCCGCCGAGGCAGTCCTGCGGCGCGTAGGCGATGGCGTGCAGGAAGCCGTCCAGGTGGCCGAAGCGCTTGCCGACCTCGTCCGCCACTGCGGCGATCTGGCCCTCGTCGTTGGCGTCCATCTCCAGGATGTCGGGGGTCGTCGGAAGGCGGCGGGCGCTCATCTCGGTGAGCTGCATCCCCTTCCCGAACCCGGTCAGCAGGACCTCGGCCCCCTGCTCCTGGGCCAGGCGGGCCACGGTGAAGGCGATGCTCTGCGGGGAGAGCACGCCGGTGATCAGGAGCTTGCGGCCGTCGAGGAGCACCGCCGGATACTACCTGAGCGGATTCGTTAACTTGCATGCCCCCGGGCCGACGGAGAGGGGCAGGATGCCATCCAGCGGCCTCGACCTTCAACCGGTCAGCTTGCTCGTCACCGCAGCGTTGCTGGCCGTCACCGGCACGGTGAACGGCGCCTGGCAGGCCGTCACCGCGCCGTGGCCGCGCTGCGTCGCGCGGTCGGCACCGATCCTCCTGGGCGCCACAGAGGCCGGCCGGGTCAACGTCGATCCACGCCTCCAGGACATCACGCTGCACTCCCAGGCGATGCAGGGCGACGTCCACGTCGACGTGCTCACCCCCACGGGGTACGACCCCTCCTCCGGCACGCGGTACCCGGTGCTCTACCTGCTGCACGGGGCGCTCGGCACCTACAAGGACTGGCCGGCGAACGGCGTGGAGGGGATCGTAGGTGACACACCGGTGATCGTCGTCATGCCGGACGACGGCCGCGACGGCTCGTACTCCGACTGGTACGGCTCCGAGCTCGTCGAGCTCGGCCAGCCACCGGCGTGGGAGTCGTTCCACACCGGCGAGCTGGTGCCGTGGATCGACGCGCACTACCCGACGATCGCTGCCCCCGGAGGTCGCTCCATTGCCGGGTTGTCCGCGGGAGGAGAAGGCGCAATGAAGTATGCCGCCTCGCACCCCGGCCTGTTCGGCACGGCGGGCACGTTCTCCGGCGCCATCTACACCGACCTGCCGGCCTACTCCAGCACGGTGAACTTCATCTGGGACCTGACCTACCTGCCGGGCTACGGACCGCCGGGCCACTGCACCTGGGGCGACCGCGCCACGCAGGAGGTCGTCTGGCAGGACAACGACCCCACCTATCTGGCCTCGAACCTCGCCGGCACCCGCCTCTTCCTGGCAAGCGGCAACGGACAGCCGGGCCCGCTCGACCCGCCTTACGTGACGACCCCGGACGACCTGGAGACGAAGGTGTGGAGCATGAACCAGGCCTTCGACGCCGCGCTCGGCGCGGCCGGCATCGCGCGCACCACCGACTTCTACGGACCCGGGACCCACGCCTACCCCTACTTCATCCGCGAGCTGCCACGCTTCCTCACCTGGCTGGCACCGACCCTCGGCAAGCCGGTGGGCACGCCACAGGAATTCGCAATGCGCTCGGCCCAGCCGTCGTTCGGTGCGTGGGACTGGACCTTCACGGCCCACCGGGATGTCAAGGAGTTTGCCTACCTGACCGGCGTCACCTCCGGCGGCCTCACCGCCACCGGCAGCGGGACGCTGGACGTGATCACCGCCGCCGCCTACCGCCCGGGCGCGACGTATGTGCTCGGGACCGGGGTCACGACGAGGCCGGTCAGCGCCGGATCCGATGGCCGGTTGCGGTTCCCGATCGACCTGGGCCCGAGCCACTCCCAGCAGCAGACCCAGTTCGGCTCGGACGCGACAGCCGGTTGGTCGACGGTCACGGTTTCAATCGCCGGCTGAGAGGCGCGGTATATTCGTCCGTAATGAGTCCCGCCGCCGGGAAGACCGAGCCCTACCACAAGACGCGGTACAAGGGTGGGGGCGGGATGTGGTCGTGGATCCTCCACCGCGGCACGGGGCTGATGGTGCTCGGGTTCCTCTTCCTCCACATCCTGGACACCTCCCTCATCGGCTTCGGGAAGCACCACTACGACACGTTCGTCAACATCTACAAGACCGCCTGGTTCCGGCCGCTGGAGGTGCTGCTCATCGGCGCCGTCATCTACCACTCGATGAACGGGCTCCGGGTCATCCTCGTCGACTTCTGGGACCGGGGCGTGCGCTACGAGCGCCAGCTGTCGGTCGCCGTCAACGTCGTGAGCCTCGTGATGTTCGTCCCGTCCGCCTTCATCATGCTGAAGCCGATCTTCTGATGGCGACCGTCCAGGACGTCTACGAGCGCCACTTTCCCTCGGGGATCTCGCCCTCGAGCTGGGAGGTGTGGTCGTGGTTCTTCATGCGCATCTCCGGCCTCCTGCTGGTGTTCCTCGTCCTTGGCCACCTGGCGATCATGCACGTCTTCGGGGGCGGGGTGGAGCGGGTCAACTTCGACTTCGTCGCCGCCCGCTGGCACGGCATCTTCTGGCGGAGCTACGACTGGCTGCTGCTCGCCCTCGCGCTGCTCCACGGCTCCAGCGGGACCCGCACCGTCATCCACGACTACGTCCACCGGGACGGGTGGCGGGTGCTGGCGAAGGCGACGCTCTACGTGGCCACCTTCGTGTTCCTATCCGTCGGGACCCTGGTCATCGTGACCTTCGACCCTGCAACCCTGGCGCACTGACGATGGCCGTCACCTACCACCAGTTCGACTGCGTGATCGTCGGCGCCGGCGGCGGCGGCCTGCGGGCCGCGCTCGAGTCCTCCAAGCGCGCGTCCACCGCGGTCGTCACCAAGCTGTACCCCACCCGGTCCCACACCGGTGCCGCCCAGGGAGGCATGTGCGCCGCCCTCGCCAACGTCGAGGAGGACTCCTGGGAGTGGCACACGTTCGACACCGTCAAGGGCGGCGACTACCTCGTCGATCAGGACGCGGCGGAGATCATGTGCCGCGAGGCCATCGACGCCGTCATCGAGCTGGAGCACATGGGCCTGCCGTTCAACCGGACGCCCGACGGCCGCATCGACCAGCGCCGCTTCGGGGGCCACACCCGCAACCACGGCGAGGCCCCCGTCCGGCGGGCCTGCTACGCCGCGGACCGCACGGGTCACATGATCCTGCAGACCCTCTTCCAGCAGTGCGTGCGCAACCACGTCCAGTTCTTCAACGAGTGGTTCGTGCTCGACCTGATCCTGACGGACGACAACCGGTGCGCCGGGGTCGTTGCCTACGAGCTCAAGACGGGTGAGCTCCACGTCCTGCATGCCAAGAGCGTGCTCTTCGCCACGGGTGGCTTCGGCAAGTTCTTCCGCATCACCTCCAACGCCCACACCCTCACCGGGGACGGGCCGGGGATGTGCCTGCGCCGGGGCATCCCCCTCGAGGACATGGAGTTCTTCCAGTTCCACCCGACGGGCATCTACGGACTCGGCATCCTGCTGTCGGAGGCGGCCCGGGGCGAGGGGGCGATCCTGCTGAACGGCGAGGGCGAGCGCTTCATGGAGCGCTACGCCCCCACGATCAAGGACCTGGCCCCACGGGACATGGTGAGCCGTGCGATCTACCAGGAGATCGCCGAGGGGCGGGGGGTCGGCGGCAAGGACTTCGTCCACCTCGACGTGCGCCACCTCTCCCGGGAGGTCCTCGAGACGAAGCTGCCCGACATCACCGAGTTCGCCCGGCTCTACCTCGGCGTCGAGCCCACGACCGAGCTGGTGCCGATCCAGCCGACCGCCCACTACGCCATGGGCGGCATCCCGACTGACGTCGGGGCCCAGGTGGTCGTCGACGAGGCCAACTCGCCCCTGCCGGGGCTCTACGCGGCCGGCGAATGCGCGTGCGTCTCGGTCCACGGAGCGAACCGCCTCGGTACGAACTCGCTGCTGGACATCATCGTGTTCGGCAGGCGCGGCGGCATCCAGATGGCCGAGCACGCGGCGGAGTCCGAGCTGCCCCCCCTGCCGGAGGACCCGGCAGCCGGCGCCCGGGACCTCCTGGCGGGACTCCTGAAGCGCTCCGTGGGCGGCGAGGGCGACGAGCGGATCGCCCCGCTACGCAAGCGGCTCCAGGACGAGATGATGGCCGACTGCGGTGTCGTGCGCACCGACGAGTCCCTCGGGCGGGTGCTCGGCACGATCGCGGAGCTGCGGGAGCGCTACGGCCGGGCGGGCGTCGAGGACAAGGGGAGCGCCTACAACACCGAACTGCTGGAGGCCGTCGAGATGGGGTTCCTCCTCGACCTCGCCGAGGTGACCGCCGTCGCCGCCCGGGCCCGCACCGAGAGCCGTGGGGGGCACTACCGCGAGGACTTCCCCCTGCGCGACGACGGCTACTGGATGCGCCACTCCCTGGCTCGCCGGCGGGAGGACGGCACCATCGAGCTCAACTACAAGCCAGTGACCGTTACGAGGTATATGCCGATGGAACGGAAATACTAGAGTCGAGGATTCGTGCGGATCTCGCCGGAGAAAGGGGTCAAGCGTGGGCGCAATTGACCGGATGATCGAGGAGCAGCACCTTCTGATGCACCCCTTCTACTGCCGCTGGCAGAAGGGCAAGGTGACCCCGGAGGTGCTTCGCAGCTACGCCGTCCAGTACTACGCCTACGAGTCGGCGCTGCCCAAGTTCCTCGAGCAGGCAATGGCCCACCTCCCCGAAGGACCGGCCCTGGAGTCGTTGAAGAACAACCTCGCCGACGAGGCGGGGGGCCCGGTCACGCACCCCGAGCTGTGGCTGCGCTTCGCCGAGGCCCTCGGCGTGAGCCGGCAGGAGGTGCAGGAGGCGACGCTGCTGCCGCGCACGGTCAACCTCGTCTACACGTACGAGTCACTGTGCGACCGGGGCCCCGACGAGGCACTGGCGGCCCTCTACGCGTACGAGGCCCAGTTCCCGTCGGTGGCGGCATCCAAGGCCGACGGGCTGCGCCGCTTCTACGGCGTGACGTCCCCCGCGGCCCTCGAGTTCTTCGACCTCCACTCGACGCTGGACCACGAGCACGCGGCGGGCATCCGCACCGGCATGGTCGACTCCGAGCAGGCCCGGGAGTCGGCGGCCCTGGCCCTCGACGCCTGGTGGGGCATGCTCGACACCTTCGAAGCGATGCTCGTGTGAGGGCCGCTTGAAGGTCCAGCTCAAAATCCAGCGGTTCGACCCGGCAACGCAGGACAAGCCCGTCTGGGGCAACTACGTCGCCGAGGTCGAGGACAACGGCCGGGTCCTCGACGCCCTCCACTACGTGAAGTGGTACCTCGACGGCACCCTGGCGCTGCGCCGGTCGTGCGGGCACGGCGTCTGCGGCTCGGACGCCATGGTCATCAACGGGGTGAACCGGCTGGCCTGCAAGGTGCTCTGCAAGACATTGGACCAGCCGGTCACCGTCGAGCCCATCCGGGGCCTCAAGGTCGAGAAGGACCTCATCGTCGACATGGAGCCCTTCTTCGCGGGCTACCGGGCGGTCCAGCCCTGGCTGGTCCCCGACGACACCGACCCCGGCGGCCGGGAGCGGCTGCAGTCCCCCGAGGAGCGTGCCCGCTACGACGACACGACGAAGTGCATCCTCTGCGCCGCCTGTACGACGTCCTGCCCCATCTTCTGGGGTGACGACACCTACGTCGGCCCGGCCGCCATCGTCAACGCCCACCGGTTCATCTTCGACTCCCGCGACGCCGGGGACCGGGAGCGGCTGGAGATCCTGAGCGCCCGGGAGGGGGCGTTCCGGTGCCGGACCACCTTCAACTGCACCGAAGCGTGCCCCCGCGGGATCAAAGTCACCGAGGCGATTCAGGAAGTGAAGCGCACGATCCTCTACAGGAAGGTGTGAGGGCCTGGCGGGCACGTGTCAGGTTTTCAGGCCCGAGCACACGTAGTAGTTGGAGCTGGCGAAGAAGGATCCGCTCTCCGCCAGCTCGGCCAGGCCGGCGGTCCAGCTTCGCCACTCCGCCTCGGTGATCACGCCCGCCTCGAGGGCGTTCTCGGCGAGGCGAAGGGCCATCACGTGCAGGAAGTTCCCCGGCTCGGTCTCCAGGTGGCATCGCATCGTGACGGTGACGTCGCCCAGCCCGGCGGTGCGGAACATTCTCGGGAGCCGGCGGCCAGTCCACCCGTCGGCGAAGCGCTGGTCGCTGCTGAAGACGACGAGGCGACGGGTCAGCGCCTTGTCGGGGTGGTCGATGACGAGGGCGTCGCCGTCCTGGTCGATGCTCGCCACCCTGCCCCCCGGGCGGACAACCCGGCACATCTCCGCCAGCGCCGCTGCGGCCCCGGGAACGTGGACGAGGACGGTCTGGGCCACGGCGGCGTCCACGGTCGCATCGCCGAGGGGGATCGCCTCGGCCGTACCGATCTCGACCGACGCACGCTCGAGTCCTCGCTCCCCCAGACGCCGCCGGGCGAGCTCGGCGAACAGCGGCTGCGGCTCGAAGCCGAGGGTTCGGCCACCGGGACCGACGGCAACGGTCAGGTCGACGAGTGTGATGCCGGTCCCACAGCCCACCTCGACGACGGTGTCGCCGGGCTTGAGCCAGGCCGCGGCGATGAGATCGGCTCGGAGCTGGATCTGGCTGGGGTTGGTCGCCCGAAGCTCCAGGACCTCCGCCCACTGCTGCGCCGTGGCCTCGTCCCAGCCCTCGACGGCGATGAACGGATCGGCGGCACCTGGATTCACAAGAGGTGAGCTTAGCTGCGGCGCCTCCGGCGGCGACCCCGCGGTGTGGCGGGTTCGGCAGGTACAGGCTCGGGCGGGGGGACTTTGGCCCGGTCGTGGGCAGCACGCTCCATGTAGGCGCGGTAGGCGAGCAGTCCGACCCCCGCCAAGCCGATGACGCTGACGAATCCGTAGGTGTCCATGTGCCTGCCCCTCTCGATGTTCCCAGTATCGGCACAGGGGGCACGCGAAAACACCCATCCGAACTGCGTAGACAACCGCACGGGGGGAACTGCCTAGCTACCTACTTGGGGGCATCCCACTGGCCACCGGGCGGCGGCGGGTACCCGGATGGCGGGTACCCGGATGGCGGGTAGGCGGGCGGCGGGTACCCCGATGGAGGACCACCGGGCGCCGTCACGGGGCCGAGGTACTGGGCGTCGCTGAAGGCCAGGATGGGGATGAAGATGAACGAGAGGAAGAACAGCGCCAGCCCGTAGCCAGCCCCCTTGCCGAACGACCGCGCCAGGTCGAGGTACACGATGATGCCGATGATGAAGTTGACGATGGGGATGAAGAACAGGATGAGCCACCAGCCCGGGCGTCCGATGATCTTCAGCATGATGTACGTGTTGTAAAGGGGGACAAACCCTGCCCAGAGAGGGTGGCCGGCTTTCCGGAAGATGACTCCCAGGGAATAGCCGTAGAAGACGTACACCGCAACGATGAACAGGAAGAAGAGGATGCCAACTCCGGCACCCATGCCGGACGACGTGTTGGAGTTGTACTGCGCGATCAGGCCGCCCATGCCCAGGATTGTTGTCGAAACCCCCCGGGAAGTAAAGGCTTCTGGTATTTCCTACAAGTTCTCGATCTCCACCGGCTCGATGTCGTCGGCGTGCTGGAAGCCGAAGACCTTGGCGTAGAAGTACAGCTCGGCCTCCAGCGAGCGACGGATGTTCTCCGCCTTCCGGAATCCGTGCTGCTCGCCCTCGTAGGCGAGGTAGGCGAACGGCAGGCCCTTGGCTCGCAGGGCCTCCACCATTGCCTCCGCCTGCGACGGGGGCACCACCTTGTCCTCCAGGCCCTGGAGGATGAGCATGGGGCAGGAGAGGCGGTCGGTGTAGTGGATGGGTGAGCGCTCCCGGTAGAGCGCCGCCTCCTTCGGATACTCCCCGATCAGCGAGTCCAGGTACCGGGACTCGAACTTGTGGGTGTCCTTGGCGAGCGCCTCCGCGTCGGCGACCCCGTAGTAGCTGGCCCCCGCTGCGAACAGGTCCTGGAAGGTGAGGGCGCACAGCGTCGTGTAGCCGCCGGCGCTGCCGCCGCGGATCGCCAGGCGGGCCGCATCGGCATCGCCCCGGTCGACGAGGAACCTGGCTGCCGCCATGCAGTCGTCGACGTCGAGGATGCCCCACCTGCCCTTCAGTCGCTCCCGGTACTGCCTGCCGTACCCGGTGCTCCCGCCGTAGTTGACGTCCACGACGCCGAACCCGCGGCTGGTCCAGAACTGGATCTCGAGGCTGAGGGCCGAGGTGGTGGCGGAGGTCGGGCCGCCGTGGGAGAACACCACCAGCGGTGGCCGCTCCCCCTCGGGGGCCGAAAAGCCGGGGTTGATCGGCTTGTAGAACAAGGCGTGGGCGGTTACCGGCTCGCCGTCCAGGGTGCTCGGGAACTCGATCGGCTCGGCCACGGACACGAAGGCGGGGTCGACCTCCTCGCTGAGGCTGCGCCGGACGACCTCTTGGGTCCTGGTCCCGGTATCGAACACCACCACGGCCGCCGCCTGGACCGGGCTCGCCCCGATGAAGGCGAGGCGGGACCCCGAGGACACGAGGCTCGCCGGCGAGAAGGAGCGGTAGGGCAGCCCGAGGTCCTCGTAGCCTCCCTCCGGGGTGACCCGGCTCAACCGCGTGCCGCCGGACCCGCCGAGCAGGCAGACGATGGTGCCGTCGGGCCCAGCCGGAACAAACGGAACGAACGCATAGGTCGAGAGGCCGAAGACCCACTGGGGCACTCCCAGCTCGGCGTCCACGGGAGCGATGGGCTCCACGGTGCCGTCCCGGTCCACGTACAGGTTCCACCAACCGCTGCGGTCCGAGACGAAGTGGAGCCGGCCGGAGGGGCTGAACAAGGGCTGGAAGATCGACTCCTCCGGACCCCCGGCGACCAGGCGGCGGCCTCGGAGCTGGGCGCCATCCGCCACCTCGGCCACCCACAGCTCGGTGCCGTCCCAGGGCATACGCGGGTGGCCCCAGCTCGTCCAGGCCAGCCGGCGCCCGTCGGGGCTCAGGCGGGGGAAGGCGAAGAAGGCCAGGCCCCCGACGAGGACGCGCGGCAGAGCGGAGCCGTCGGCTGGCAGGGCCACGATCTCGTTGACGGCCTCCCGCCCGATCACGTGGCGCTCCCGCACGCAGATGACCCACGTCCCATCGGGCGTGACGACGCCGTCCGCATAGCGGTCACCCTGCGGGACGAGTGGCTCTGGCGTGATCGCCCGGGGCACCTCGCCAGGATCCACCCGGTACAGGCGCTGGTCCTCGAAGTTGGTGAAGAAGACGGTCGGCCCGCTCACCCAGTAGCTCCCGCCGCCGTACTCGTGGACCATCGTGCGGGCGTTGAATCCCTCGGGGATGACGTCGGCGACGTCGCCGTTTGCCGAGCGCCGGACCACGACGCTGCGCCCACCCTCGTCGGGCCTGCCCTCCAGCCAGTAGAGGTCGTCGCCCGACCAGGCCACCTGGCCGAGGCGGACCCCGCCCGAGGCGACGAGGCCGGCCGTGATCGGCGATGCCCAGGACCCGTAGGGCGCCTGCCTCTTATCCGGCGCCTTGAGGGGCGCCTCGGGGGTTTTCACGGGCTTACCTTGACCGTCGCCGTCATGGCCGGGTGCACGAGGCAGCGCAGCGAGTACGTGCCCGGCGCCGTGAACTGCAGCGTGTAGGTCAGAAGACCCGGAGGCAGCGACGTGAGCAGGCCGGAGTTGTGGAAGCCCGAGCCGTCGTAGGAACCGCCGAAGACCGTCCGCGCCCGGGTCTGGACGCCCAGGGGCGGCGGCTCGCCCCCGAGGCTGCGGATCGCCGGATTGTTGGCGTGGACGACACCGTCCGAGCCCTGCGTGAGCAGGCCCAGCGCCGAGTCCGGTGGGTTGACGGCGATGGCGTGGGTTCCGTAGACGTTGAACGCCAGGGTCTGGCTGGCGGCGACGTCCAGCTCGGCGGGCCCGAAGGTGGTCGCCAGGGTGGTGGTGACCCCGCCGCCGGCGGTGATCCCCGCCACGTTCGTCGCCGTCACCAGCGCCGCGTCCTGGGCCGCCGGGACCAGCGCAGTCACCACTGCAGCGAGCTGGGCGGTGCCGGCGGTGGTCACCTGCACCGGGCCGGGAATGGTCTGGCCTGGAGGCACGACGTGGATCTTACCCGTCATGTTCGGGTGCACGAGGCAGCGGAAGGCGTAGGTGCCGGGGTTGATCGTGGGCGACAGCGGCACGGCGAACGTCGACGTCGGCGGGAGCCACCCGCTGCTGTAGAACGCCTGGCCCCCGCTGAAGGCCGGCTGGTCGGCCTTGGGGCACGCGGCGGTCGCCGGCGGGGCCCCGGTGTCGAGGAAGCACGGCTGGGCTGCCGCCGGGATCGGATCGCTACCCCGGCCTGGCCGGGGGAAGAACGTGGGAAGGGCGGTGGACGTGGGGCCCTGGTCCACCAGAGACCCGAGGGAGACGGTGTGGGGTTCTCCCGACCAGACCTCGTTGAACTTGATGGTGTCACCGGGGTGCACCTGGAACTCGTTGGGGAAGTACTGGTCGGCCGCCAGCGGGATCGAGGCGCTCGTGGCGTCGACCGAGACCGAGAAGGTCTGGGGGCCGGCCAGCGGGGCCGCCGGGGCCGGGTTCGACGGAGGCCTCCCCGACGGCTTCGACGGGGTACAGCCCACGACCAAATTCCCCGACGCGGCCGCCACGAGCACCGTCACGAGGATTCGCAGCCTTGGCATCGGACGGATCCTACCGTCGCTTCAGATCAACTCTACAGGCGCGAGCGGCGGATCAGGTAGATGAGCAGCATCGACGACAGGACGGACAGGATGAAGCCGCCGGGACGGCCGAGGATGAAGAACCCCAGGAAGAAGCCGATGAAGGACCCGGCGAGGCCCAGGAGGATCGTCATACCGATGCCGAGCGGGTCCGGCCCGGGGAGGAGCACCCGGGCGACCGCCCCCACGATCAGCCCTACCAGGAGCAGGCTGAGGATGCTGATGAGGATCAAGTCGTCAGTGCGTGGCGGAGGGGAGGCCGAGCAGTTGCTGCAGCAACCGGAAGAGGTCGAAGCCCTGCCCGGCGGGGGGGCTGGCCCCGGTCTGCGGCGGGGGGTGCACGACTGGGGGCTTCTGGCCGGCAAGGGCCTGGATGGTCTGTCCGAGGTGCGACAGGGTCGGATCGCAGGCCAGCATCGGCGTCACGGAGTTCAGGGGGCTCAGCAGCTCGGACAGCAGGGCGCCCGAGCCGGGCGTCGGGGTGGCAACTGCGGGCGTCGCCGACGGCTGGAGCACCTTGCTGAGATTGCCGAGGGTACAGGGCAACGCGCTCACGATCGGCAGCGCCGGAGGGGCTGCAGCGGGCGCCGGCGCGGTGGGGCCGCCTGCGGGCTGGTCCCCGCCGGCCACCGGTGGCATCGCCGCCGCAACCGTCTCGGCCGGGTCCACCGGGGTGGCGACGATCGGCACGGCGGCGGGCACCGCCAGCGCGGGCGCCGTGGGCGGCGGGCTGGTGAAGGCTCCGGCAGACACGGCCGTCGCCATGGCGACGGATGCGCCCATCTCGGCGAGGCGGGACAGCGGTGAGAGGGTCGCGGTCCCCGGTGCGGAGGTGAGGGCCTGTGCGAGGCGATGGCCCGTGGCGAGCTGACGGCGCGCGAGCGTGGCGAGGTGGGCCGGCGAGGCACCGAGGAAGCCGAGGACGGCCCGCATCACCGGGCGCGGGCGCCGGCGCGCCATCGTCTGGCACAGCCGGCACGTGCGCACGTGGCTGGCGACGTCCTCCCGCGACATCGCCGCCGGGTCCGTGGCGAGGATGCCGGCCATGCGCCGGCACTCGGCCAGCTCCTCCTCGGCAAGGTCCAGGCTGGCAAGCTCGGTCCGCATGCGCTTGCGCGCACGCGACAGCGAGATCTCGACCGCGCGGGTGCTGATGCGCTGCGCGATGGCGATGTCGGCGTACGACATCCCCTCGAGCTCGCGCAGTACCAGGACCGTGCGCTGGCGCTTCGGGAGGCGTGCCAGCGCCTTGTGGACCGTCGTGACGGCGATCTGGGCCGACACCGACTCCCAGACGTGGTCGGGCTGGGCCGTGGTCTCGAGCTCGACCAGGTCGACGGGATCGGTCGGCTGCGGCCGGCGGGTGGAGCGGCGGGCCTCGTCGATGCAGACGTTGCGTGCGATCTGCAGCAGCCAGGCGCCGAACTGGTACTCGCCGTTGAACCGGGGCAGGGCCCGCAGCGCCCGGGCGAACACCTCCTGGGTGAGATCCTCCGCATCGGCGGCCGGCTTCTGCGCGGAGACGAAGGAGTAGACCCGCGGGTAGTAACGCTCGATCAGTTCATCCGTGGCTTCTGGCCGGCCCGATTGGGCCGCCTGGACCAGGGTTCGCTCAGTCATGGTCCGCCAGAGAGGACGCGCGAGGCACCTGGCGAGACTCCCGCTCTCGTGTGAAGGGACCTTCCATCTGCTGGAAGTGTTCTACAGAGAAGACACCAGCCCGACACACTCTGTTATTTAACGTGCCACCGCGCACGAACACAAATCGTCAATCGTGTAAATCAGGCAAATTTCCTCGGTCCGGGCGCAACTTTTCCCGCCGGTGGAGTTCCGGTATGGCGGCTATCTTCGTTTTGTCCAGGTCGGCCCACAGGATCCCGGCGGGACCGCGCAGGCCCCGCTCGCCCCGCTTCCGTACACTACGAATGATCTCCTCGGGCGTGACGATCAGGTCCACCCGGAAGTCGTGCGGGGTTTCGGGCAGGTCCTCGTCGAGGACCTGGACGCCATGGACGGTCGTGGCCACGGTCGTCCAGTCGCCGATCACCCCCGCCTCCCTCGGCAGGGCGAACTCGAGATCCGAGTAGCCTCCACCCTTGCCGATCCGGACCCCCTTGCGGTTGACGGCGACCGATCCGCACACGATCAGGTCGATCGGGGCCATCGCATCGAAGGCGATGGGGACGCCCTCCGACGAGGCGCCCTTGATGGACGCAGCCCTGCGGGGGCTTGCCGTGAGGCGGTCGGGGTCGAGAGCGAGGAACGGAAGATCGGCGGCCAGGCGCGGCACCGCGACGTAGACCACCTTGCCCTGCGACAGGGCGGCGGCACGCACCGGGAGCTGCGGGAGGTCGGGGTTGGCCTTCAGGACCCCGGCGCGCTCCCAATCGGGGGTTCCACAAAGCCGCCGGGCGGCTTCCTCGGCGCCGGTGAAATTGGGGATGCGCCCGCGGGCGCCGGGGAAGCGGGCGACCCCGGCGTCGCGCAACGCCTGCCAGACCCGCTCCCGAACCTCCTGCTTAGTACTCGCGCTCGAGGCTGGCCACCGCGGGGCCGAGCTGGGAGACGAAGCCCTGCAGCTGCATGAGCTTCATGAGGTTGCCCGTGATCTTGATCTTGCCCTGCATGAAGGCGGCCTGGGGGTTGAGCTCCTGCTTGTCGAGGGCAACGGCGATGTCGTAGGTCTGGGTGATCGTGGCGTCGGGGTTCTCCGCCTCGCCCAGGGCGATCTCCGGGACCCCCTCGGCCGAGCGGGCGAAGTACTTGACCTCTCCCCGGTCCGGCACGTCGGTGACCACCTGCTGGATGGCGAAATTCTGGCCCTTGATGGCCTTGGTCAGCGGCTCGGACTGCCTGAAGAGGCTCGTGACCTCTTTCGCCCAGTCCTCCGACAGGTACTTCACAGCCATGGCAATTCTCTCCTTCTTCGGCTCGTAGTCTGGCGACAGCGTAAATTTGGATGGTAGACGACAGAGAGGCTCTGCCCGTGTCTCCCCTGGTACACAGTGTAAATTGGATGGTGAAGTACATACAAATGGGGGGCCCAGGCGGCCCGATCGAAAGGAAGGTGGACGGCAATGCCCGAAGCAGTGATCGTCGAGGCAGTCAGGACACCCATGGGGAAGCGGGGAGGGAAGCTCTCCGACTGGCACCCCACCGATCTCCTCGCCGCCACCCTCTCCGAACTGGTGAGCCGGTCCGGCATCGACCCCGCCGCCATCGACGACGTGATCGCTGGCTGCGTCTCCCAGGTGGGCGAGCAGTCGCTCAACATCGCCCGGAACGCCTGGCTGGCTGCGGGCCTGCCCGAGACGGTCCCCGGCACCACCATCGACCGCCAGTGCGGCTCGTCGCAGCAGGCCGCCCACTTCGCCGCCCAGGGCGTGATCGCCGGGGCCTACGACGCCGTGATCGCCTGCGGGATCGAGCACATGACCCGGGTGCCCATGGGCTCCGCCATGACGGGCGGCTTCCCCTTCACCCCGCAGCTGCTGGCGCGCTACGACGGCAACCTCGTCCCGCAGGGGATCTCGGCCGAGCTCCTCGCCGCCGACTGGGACCTGAGCCGGGAGGAGCTGGACGATTTCGGTTACCGCTCCCACACCCTCGCCGGGCAGGCGACGGCCGAGGGCCGGTTCCGCAAGGAGATCTTCCCGGTCAAGATCGAGGGAGCCGAGGGCAGTGAGCTCTTCGAGACGGACCAGGGCATCCGGTACCCCTCCGACCGGGCCAAGATGGCCAGCCTGCTCCCGCCGTTCTTCAACGAGGAGGTCGGCAAGCAGTTCCCCGAGATCCGCTGGGTGGTGACTGCCGGCAACTCCTCGCAGATCACCGACGGCGCCGCGGCCCTCCTGATCATGAGCCGGGAGAAGGCGGAGGCACTGGGTCTGCGGCCCCGGGCACGCTTCCACTCCTTCGCCCTCGCCGGCGGCGACCCCGTCCGGATGCTGGCCGGGCCGATCCCCGCCACCCGCAAGGCACTCGAGCGGGGGGGCCTCGACCTCCAGGCCGACATCGACGTCGTCGAGATCAACGAGGCCTTCGCCTCGGTCGTGCTCGGGTGGAAGAAGGTCCTCGGCGTCGACGACGCCTGGTTCGAGGAGCGTGTGAACCCCAACGGGGGCGCCATCGCCCTCGGCCACCCGCTCGGCGCCTCCGGTGCCCGCCTCATGACCACCCTGCTGCACGAGCTGGAGCGCCGCGGCGGTCGCTACGGACTCCAGACGATGTGCGAAGGTGGGGGCATGGCCAACGCCACGATCATCGAACGCCTGGACTGATCCCCTTTGGAATCGGCGGGCGACGACGCTCCCGGGGGCCGGATCCCGGGGTCGATCCAGATGTTGGGCCGCATCATCAGGGTGCTCCTGCTGGCCTTCGTCGTGATGATCGCCCTCACGATCGTGTGGCTCCTGTCGGGCGTGCTGGGTTCCCCCATCCTGCGGGTGCTCGTGGGGGCGGTGCTCTTCGTGGTGGTGGCGTCCCTCGGCATCGGGTACTTCCGCCAGGTGGGCAACCCTCCCCCGCCAGACCCCGAGCCCATCGCGGTCAACCCGGGACTACGCCTGGCCTACGTCTGCGACATGTGCGGGCTGGAGCTGGCGGTGCTGAAGGTGGCGAAGGACCGTGCACCGAAGCACTGCGGAGAGACGATGATGCTGGTGCGACGTCCCGCTGAAGACGAGGAGGGCGTCTAGCCGTTCAGTGCCACTGGGTGGCGACGCCGAACGCCACCGCGATCAGCAGGAGCCCGATCCAGATCATGTAGTCCTTGTCGAAGAAGCCCACGGAGCCCGACAGGATGTAGCGGGCGAGGATCACCACCACCCCGAGGCCGAGGAGGGCGAAGAAGAGCACGGGCACCCACGCCGCTGACGGCGGGTGCTTCGGCTTGGGCGGCGGCTGGTACCGGCGGCGCTTGGACTTCGAGACCGGCATGGGAGCATTGTACCGGCCGGGGGGGACCGTGCCATGCGGGGGCTGAGCTACCCTAGGCGCCATGAGCGGCAAGGTTCTGCGCTGGACCGGCCGGGTGCTGATCGGGACGGGGACGCTGATCCTGCTCTTCCTGGCGTACCAGCTCTGGGGCACCGGCCTCATCACCAGCCGCCATCAGACCGACCTCAAGCACAAGTTCTTCGCCAACGTGAAGAAGGCGGCGTCGACGGCGGGCCCGGCGCCGGGGACGACGTTCACGGTGACGGCGCCTGTCGCCGCCAAGCCCAACCTGGGCACCGGCATCGCCCTCCTGGAGATCCCGAAGATCAACCTCAGCCTGGTGGTCGTCGAGGGCGTGGGCGTCGAGGACCTCAAGCTCGGCCCGGGACACTACCCCGGCACCCCCCTGCCCGGCGAGCCCGGGAACGTGGTCATCTCGGGCCACCGGACCACGTACCTGCACCCCTTCTACAACGTGAACGAACTCGCCGTCGGCGATCCCATCACGCTCACGAGCCCGGACGGCACCAGGGACATCTACCTCGTGTCGGAGGTCAAGGTGGTCGAGCCGACCGCGGTGGAGGTGGTGTCGAACACGCCCGACGACCGCCTCACGCTCACCACGTGCAACCCCCGCTACTCGGCGGCGCAGCGCCTGATCGTCGTGGCGAAGCTGTACAACCCGTCGGCGAGGCAGGCACCTTCTTGAGGGTCCTGGTGGTGGCGGCCGCGATCGCCGTGGGCGTCGTGGTGCTGTTCGTTCTCTTCGAGTACGTGATCCCACAGATCCTGCCGACCAACTTCTGACCGGGACGCCTTTAGACTGCACCTTCGTGGGCGCACGGGTGCTGCTGATCGACAACTTCGACTCCTTCGTCTACAACCTCGCCCAGTACATCGGGGCCTCGGGAGCGGAACCGGTCGTGCTGCGCAACGACGTCTCGCTGGAGGAGCTCGAATCGGTGGCGCCCGATGCGGTCGTCGTGTCGCCCGGCCCGGGTCGCCCGGAGGACGCCGGGTGCTCGGTGGCCGCTATCCGCCGGTTCGCAGGCCGGGTCCCGGTCCTCGGCGTGTGCCTCGGCCACCAGGCGATCGGCATCGCCTTCGGCGGCTCGGTCGTCCGTGCGGGCCGGGTGATGCACGGCAAGACCTCCGAGATCTTCCACGAGGGGACCGGCGTCTTCGCCGGCCTCCCGAGCCCCCTGGAGGCGACCCGCTACCACTCCCTCGTCATCTCGCCGGAGAACCTGCCCGCCGAGCTCGAGGTCACGGCGCGTACGTCGGACGGCGTGATCATGGGCGTCCGGCACCGGGAGACGGCCGTGGAGGGGGTCCAGTTCCACCCGGAGTCCTGCCTGACGGCCACCGGCATGGGGATGATCGTGAACTTCCTGGCCGCAACGGGGGCCCCCGGCCGAGGTCCCGGCCGAGGTGCCGAGCTTAGGTAATTTTGTCAGCTATAACAGCACTTTTTTACCTAACCTCTGACGCCGCGGAGGCTCGTCGCGCTTAGGGCACCACCGTGGAGCTGACCGACGGGGACCCCGAGGGCGTGGGCGAGGTGCCGAGGCTCTGGACCACGGTCAGGGTCACCGTATCGCCCGTGCAGGCGACGGCGCCGCCCTTGGGCGACTGATCGGTCACCTGGCCCGGGATGCCCAGGAGCTGGGCCTGGGGCTGCGACTTCACGCTGTTGAAGCCGGCCTGCTGCAGAGCCGCGATGGCGTCGGTCTGCTGCATCTTCGTCACATCGGGGACCTGCTTCGCCGGGTTGACGGTGATGTTCACGTCCGAGCCCGACGGCACCGTACCGCCGGTGGGGTTCTGGGAGATGACCGTCCCGGGCGCCTTCGTGGTGTCACAGGTTCCCGGCGTCACGACCGGGTTGAAGCCCTCGTCCTTCAGCACCTGGGTCGCGTGCGCCTGGTCGAAGGTGGTGACGTTGGTCAGCGTCGTCGGTTGCTTGCCGCCACTCTGGAAGATGTTGACGGTCTGCCCCCGTTGCGCCGTCGCCTTGGCCGCCGGGTCGGTGCGGGTCACCTGACCCTGCGGGATCGTCGCATTGAACTCCTGGGACACGCTCCCCACATTGAAACCAGCGTTGGTAAGCGCCGTCTTGGCATCGTCCAGGGACTTGCCGGTGACGTCGGGGACCGGGCCCTTCTGGGCGCCGCTGCTGACCGTCACGAAGACGGTCGAGTTCGGCTTCACCTTCGTGCCGTCGGTGGGGTTCTGGCCGATGACGTTGTTCGGGGCGACGGTGTCGGAGAAGGCGGTCTGGGTGACGCCCTTCAGCTTGTTCTGGGTGAGGAAGGTCAGTGCCTGGTCCACGGGTAACCCGACGATCTTGGGAACCGCCACCGACGCCGAGCCGCCGGAGATCACCCGGTAGGCGAGCGCACCTGCCCCCACCAGGATCGCGGCGATCATGACCAGGACCAGACCGAGCGCGAGACCCCGCCGCCGCGGCGGCGGCACCACCGGATCCCGGGCAACCGGGGGCATCACGGTGGTGGCATCCCTCGTCGGCCCGGAGGCGACCATGGCCACGGTCTGGTCGGTGGGGAGCACCGGCGTGGCTTCGACCGCCTGGCCGGCCAGGAGGCGCTCGAGGTCCAGGCGCATCTCGTCCGCCGACTGGTACCGGTTGTCGGGGTTCTTGGCCAGCGCCTTCAGGACGACGGCGTCGAGCTCGGGGGGGATCTGGGCGACGAGGGCGCTCGGCGGCTTCGGGGCCTCCCGGACGTGCTTGTAGGCGATCGCCACCGCGGTGTCCGCTTTGAAGGGCACGGTGGCGGTCAGCATCTCGTAGAGGACGACGCCGACGGAGTAGACGTCGGAGCGGGCATCGACCGGCATGGCCTGGGCCTGCTCGGGCGAGAGGTAGTTGGCAGTGCCGAGGACCGTGCCGGTCTGGGTGACCGTGGCCCCCGAGTCCGTCAGGGCCCGGGCGATGCCGAAGTCCATGACCTTGGTCTTGCCCTCGCCGTTGATCATGATGTTGGCGGGCTTGACGTCGCGGTGGACGATGCCGTGGCGGTGCGCGTAGTAGAGGGCGGAGCACACCTCCGCCGCGATCTCCTCCGCCCGCTCCGGCGTGAGCGGGCCCTCGCTCTGGATGACCTCTTTCAGGGACTTGCCCTCGACGAACTCCATGACGAGGAAGTACGTCCCGCCGTCCGAGCCCCAGTCGTAGATGGAGACGATGCGGGGGTCGTTCAGGCTGGCGGCCGACTGCGCCTCCCGGCGGAAGCGCTCGATGAAGGCACGGTCCCGGGCGAACTCGGGGTGCAGGATCTTGAGCGCGACGGGGCGGCCGAGGAGCCGGTCGCGGGCGATGAAGACCTCGGCCATCCCGCCGGAGGCGAGAGGGCCGGTGACCTCGTAGCGCCCGCCGAAGAGGCGGCCGGGCTCACTCAATCGTTGCCTCCGCCCCGTCCCTTGGGAGCTTTCGGGGCGGGCGTGGCGGGGCAGCCCGCGCCCAGGAGGGTGCAGAGCAGGTTCTGGCTGTCGAAGGAGGTCGGGCTCGGCTGCGGGACGGCGGTCTGGGTGAGCGTCACCGTTGCCCCTTTCGCAACGAGGGCGTTGGCCGGCGGGTCCTGGGCGGCGACCTGCCCGTCGACGGAGCCCGGCACTGTCTGGCTGCTGACCACGACGTGGAACCCTTTCGCCTCGAGGATGGCGGTGGCATCGCTCACCGACTTGGATGAGACGTCCGGGACCGGTGACTGGTTTCCGAGCGAGACGGTGAACGTGACCGTCTTCCCGCGCTTGAGCTTGGCTCCGGCGGCCGGGCTCGACGCCAGCACCTGGCCGGCGGCGACCGGCGACGAGGCGTCGGAGCGCGCCACCCCGAAGCCCATCCGCCGGGCGTCGGCGCTCGCCGAGTCGTAGGACATCCCGGCCCAGGACGGGATCACCCTGGGTGCGTTCATGCGCTGCCACGACCGGACGATGTCGAGCGACAGGCCCGCCAGGAACACAACGAGCAGCGTCACCCACAGCCACGCCAGGCGGTGCCGCCGCCGTGGCGATGCAGACGGCAGAACCGGGCCCACCACTGGGGGTGGGACCCAGGGCGGGGGGGCAGCCGGCGGCGTCGGCGGGGCGCCCGGCGGGGTCTCGACGACGGTGGGGGGGCCGAACGTCAGCGGCACCGTCCCGGGACCGGACTCCATCGGCAGCCCCATCGGCGCGGTGTTGCCCGTGACGCCGGCGGCGCTGCGCAGCGCCCGCGCCATCGCCGCAGCACTTGGGAAGCGGTCACGGGGCTCCTCGGCGAGCGACCTGCTGATGACGGCATCCAGGTCGGGGGCCACCGCAGGGTTGACCGAACGGGCGCTGGGGGCAGGCGCATCGAGGCGGGCGGTCGCGGCGGCGATCGAGTTGTCCCCGGCGAAGGGTGCGTTCCCGGTCACCATCTGGAACGCCACGCAGCCGAGGGAGTAGATGTCGCTCGCCGCAGTCGCCCGGTGGCCGCGGACCTGCTCCGGTGAAAGGTAGTCGGGGGTGCCGATCAGCGCCCCGGTCGTCGTGAGCTGGTTCGCCCCGGCGGCGTAGGCCACGCCGAAGTCCGTGATCTTCACGGCCCCCGATCGGGTGAGGAAGATGTTGGCCGGCTTCACGTCGCGGTGGACGGCCCCCAGCCCGTGAGCGTAGGCCAGGGCGTCGGCCGCCTGGGCAAGGATCCCGGCGAGCCGGCGGGGTTCCATCGGCCCCTCGCGCTCCAGGATCGTGTGGAGGTCCTGCCCGTCGAGCAGCTCCATGACGATGGCGGGGCGACCGGCCTCGTCGGCGAAGTCGTACACCGAGGCGATGCCAGGGTGCGACAGGGAGGCGGCGATGCGCGCCTCCTGGCGGAAGCGGGTCAGGGAACGCTCGTCGGCGGCCAGCTCCTCCCGCAGCAGCTTGACGGCGACCTCCCGGCCCAGCACGTCGTCGTAGCCCCGGAGCACCGTGCCCATGCCGCCGGCACCGATCGCCTCGCCCAGGCGGTAGCGGCCAAGCACCGTCTCAGCGTCACTCCTCATGGCCTCACCATCCTCGCACCTGCCGGTCCGCGACCATGACCTGCTGGGCGATGGGCGCCGACAACCTCCCACCGGTCGCCTCGCTGCCCAGGTTGCCGCCGTTCTCGACCAGGACGGCCACGGCGATCTTCGGAGCATCCGCCGGGGCGAACGAGATGAACCAGGCGTGGGGAGCCTGCCCCGTGGCGTTCTGGGCGGTGCCGGTCTTGCCCGCCACCTTGACGCCCGGGATCTGGGCGGCGGTGCCCGTGCCCGAATCGACGACTCCCTCCATCAAGGTCGTGAGCGTTGCGGCCACCTCCGGCGGTACGGCCGTCTTCCACAACGACGGCGGCTTCGACTTGATGACGTTGCCCTGGGGATCCCGCACCTCCTTCACGAGGCGGGGCGTCATGATCTTGCCCTGATTGGCGATGCCGGCCGCCACGAGCGCCATCTGCAGCGGGGTGGCCGCCACGTTGTACTGCCCGATGGCGGACTGGGCGACGAAGGCCGGCGACTTCAGGTCGGCGTCGGTGGGCAGCCTGCTGGGCACGTCGCTGATGTCGAGCGGGGGCGCCTCGCCAAAGCCGAAGTCCCTTGCGGTCTTGGCCAGCGCGCCCGGCGGGAGCTGGGTGGCGAGCCTGGCGAAGTACACGTTGCAGGACTGGGTGAGCGCCTGGGTCATGTCCCCGCCGCAGACCTCGTTGCCGAAGTTCTTGATCGGCATGTTGGTCTGTGCCGGGAGGAACTGCCCCGTGGGCGGATAGCTCGTGTTCACGCCGAGGCCGTTCTGCAGGGCGGCCGCCGCCGTGATGACCTTGAAGGTCGACCCGGGGGGGTAGGTCTGGCTGGCCGCCCGGTTGAGCATCGGCTTGCCGGGGTCGGCCTGGAGCGCCTTCCAGGCCGCCGCGTCGGCATTGGGATCGTGACCCGAGATCGTCGTCGGGTCGTAGGAGGGCGACGAGACCATGGCCAGGACGTCCCCGGTTGTGGGGTCGAGGGCGACGACCGCACCCTTGTGGGTGCCGAGCGCCTGGGCGGCTGCCTTCTGGAGCTGATCGTTGATCGTCGTGACCACCGTGTTCCCCTGCTGGGTGCCGCCGAGGAGCTGGTCGCTGAGCTGCTGCATCGTGAGACCGCCCCCCTGCCCCGTGAGCCAGGAGTTGTAGGTCGCCTCGAGCTGCGCCCTCCCGTAGACGTAGGAGTAGTAGCCGCTGACGTGGGCGAAGGTCGGGCCCTCGGGATAGGTGCGCAGGTACTTGAGCGTCTCGGTGGGTGTCTTGACGCTGAGGGCCACCGTCTTCTCGTCCCCCGAGAGGATCGGCCCCCGGGCGATGGCGTACTCCTTCAGGATCACCCGGACGTTCGCGGGGTTGTTGGCGAGGTGCTGGGCATTGACCAGCTGCACCCAGTTGAGGTTGACGAAGGCGACGCCGAACATCACGAGGGCGATGAGGCCGATGATGCGGATCTGGCGGTTCACCGGCCACCTCCCGCCGGCCCGACCTCGACCAACGGCTCGGACCCGGGCGTCCAGCCGGCTGCCTGGTTCTGCGCGGCCAGGTCGTCCGACACCCTGAGCAGGAGGGCGATCATCACGAAGTTGGCGAGCAGGCTGGAGCCGCCGTAGCTCATGAACGGCAGCGTGACGCCGGTCAGGGGGATCAGCCTCGTCACCCCCCCGATGATGAGCAGGGTCTGGAGGCAGAACACCGTGCCGAGGCCGGTGACAAGCAGCTTCGAGAAGTCGTCCCGGCACCGGGTGGCCAGGCCGAAGACCCGGGCGCCGAACAGCGCGTAGGAGGTGAGGATCGCCGTCGTGCCCACGAGGCCAAGCTCCTCACCGGCCGCGGAGAAGATGAAGTCGGTGGAGACCTCCGGGATGAGGTCCGGTTTCCCCAGGCCGAGGCCGGTGCCGAACACCCCTCCCGTGGCGAGCGCGAAGAGCGACTGCACGATCTGGTAGCCGTGGCCCTGAGGCGTCTTGAAGGGGTCGAGCCACACCTGGAAGCGCGCGCGGACGTAGCCGAAGAGGTTGTACGCGACGTAGGCGCCCCCGCTGAACAGCACGAGTGCGCTCAGGGGGTAGATGGGGCGAGCGGTCGCCACCCAGAGCATGACGACGAAAATGGCGAAGAACAGCAGGGACGCGCCCAGCTCCTTCTCCTGGATCAGGACGACCACCGAGATCGCCCAGGCCACCAGCACCGGGCCGAAGTGGCGCATCTCCGGAATGCCCACGGGGCCGATGCGGCGAGTGGCGACCGCCAGCAGCTCGCGCCGCTCGGAGAGGTAGCCGGCGAAGAACAGCACCAGGCAGAGCTTGCCGAACTCACCGGGCTGGAAGTTGACCGGTCCGATCCGCACCCAGAGGCGGGCGCCGTTGATGGTGTTGCCGAGACCCGGGACGATCGGCAGCAGGATGAGGCCCACGCCCGCAGCCGCCCACGTGTAGCGGTACCGGGCGAGCATCCGCACGTCCTTCACGAAGACCAGGGTGGCGATGAAGATCACCACCGAGATCACGAGCCAGCGCAGCTGCGCCCCCGCCAGGTGGTGGGGGGGCCGGTAGGCGACGTCGAGCCGGGCAAGCAGCACCAGGCCGATCGCGTTGAGCAGGGCAGCGATCGGCAGGAACAGCGGATCCGAGGCAGGAGCGAACTTGCGGACGGCAAGGTGGGCGACGAGGTAGACGCCGGCGAAGACCCCTCCGTAGAGGGCAAGGTGGCGAGGGACGCCGGGCGACTGCGAGAGCGACGTCAACCAGTAGCCGCCGATGGCGACGACGGTTGCGAGGACGAGCAGGGACGCCTCGATGTTGCGGCGGACGGCGGCCACGATCATGGGCTTGCGCTCGCCGTCGTCGTCACCGTGACGGTGGACGTGGGGATCTGCTCCGCCGGCACCTGGAGGTGGCGCATGTTCTCGGCGGTGCGGTCGGCGGCCTTTCGGTCGGCGACGCTGATGCCGTCACGGAGCTGTTGCTGGTAGATCGCCGGCAGCGAGACGGTGGGGATGTCGGTCACGTGGGCGACCGAGCTGACCCGGATCCCGCCGAACGAACCCGGCACGCCCCGGAAGACGGCGACCCGGCCGCTCCGCTCGCCCACGTACCAGGAGCTCCGGAGGGCAACGAGGCCGCCGAGCAGCCCGAGGACCAGCAGCGGGACGACGATGGCCACGCCGAGCAGCAGCCTGGCGCGGCCCGGGCGGGCGGCCTGCAGCTCGGGAGCTCCCCTGGGGGGGCCGGACGGACGGCTTCCGGTGGCCGGCGTCGGTGGCCCCGGCTGGCGGACCCGGTGCGACGTCGGGGTGCGGGCGCTCGCGGAGGCGGCACGCTCCGCCGCTACCGCGCCCCTCCCCGGGTTCCGGAGGCGTGAGGAGCCGTAGGCGGGGCCGCCCGCCAGCACGACCGCCGGCTGCTCGGCGGTGCGGGACGGATCCGAGCCGCCGACGTCGCGGCGGGGGAAGTCAACGATCACCGCCGTGACGTTGTCCTTCCCGCCTGCGGCGAGGGCGGCGTCGATGAGTGCCCGGGCGGCGACCTCGGGGTCCTTCTCCGTGAGGAGGATCTCCCGGATCTCCTCGTCGTTGAGCATCGAGGTCAGACCGTCCGTGCACAGCAGGAGCCGGTCCCCGGGCCGGACGTCGAGCAGCTGCACGTCGACGTCGACCTCGGGGCCGACGCCGAGGGCCCGTTCGAGCACCGAGCGCTGGGGGTGGCGGTCGGCCTCCTCCGCAGGGATCTTGCCCTCCCGGGCGAGGCGGTCGACGACCGTGTGGTCCTGGGTGAGCCTCCGGAGTCTGCCGTCGCGCAGCAGGTAGGCCCGGGAGTCCCCGACGTGCACGATCTGGGCGGCATCGTTCGTCGTCATCATGGCGGTGATCGTCGTGCCCATGCCGGCGAGCTCCGGGTTGGCTGCGGCCTCGGCGTGGACGGCACGATTTGCCGACTGGACCGCGGCCACGAGCGAGTCCGTGTCGTGCCCGGCCTCTTTCTGGAGCGTGCGGATGGCGCCTGCGGAGGCAACCTCGCCGGCACGGTGGCCCCCCATGCCGTCGGCAACGGCGAAGAGGGGCGGCGCCGTCAGGTAGGCGTCCTCGTTGTTCGACCGGACCAGCCCGACGTCGGTGGCCGCGGCGTACCGGGGCCGCCCTCCGTGAACGTCACCCTCGGTCAACGGCGGAACTCCAGCTCGGTCCGGCCGATGCGAGCCCGATCCCCCCGGTTGACCGGCGTCGCGGCCGTGACCTTGCGGCTGTTGAGGTAGGTGCCGTTGGTCGAGCCCATGTCCTCGAGGAAGAACTGGCCGTTTCGGCTGAAGACCCTGGCGTGGACCTGACTGGCGTACGTGTCGCCCAGGACGATGTGGCACTTGCCGCTGCGCCCCAGGATCAGCTCCTCGCCGAGGTCGAAGACCTTGGGCTTCTCACCGCCCACCAGCAGCGCCACCTTGTCCGGAGGCTTGCCGGCGCGTCCCGTGGCGGCGGGGGGAGCCGACGGCGCCCGCGGCGTGCGGGGGCCGGAGATCTCCAGGTACATCGCTCGGACCGCTCGGGCCAGGAACAGGAAGATCAGTGCCAGAAAAAGGTACTTGAGGATCGTCAGGGCGACCTGGGGCAACGGGCTCCCCTCTGCTCTCAGTCGGCGTTCAGTGGGTTGGACACCACCTGTGTCGCCTCGGGTACAGACGGCGGCGGCGCCTTCGGAGGGGCGGGCGGCGCCTGCTCGGTGGCGAACTCGAGCTTGCTGCTGCCGATCTGGATCCGGTCCCCCGGCACAAGCCGCCGTTCCTTCACCAGGCTTCCGTTCACGAACGTGCCGTTCGTCGAGTCGAGGTCGACGATCCACCAGCCGTCCTCCCGCTTCACGAGCTGGGCGTGCTGGCGGGAGGCGTTGGCGTCGTTGAGGCTGATCTCGCAGGCCGGCAGGCGCCCCATGACCAGCCGGCCCGAGTCCAGCACCCATTCCTTGGGAGGCTGGGACCCGGTCAGCCGCAGGACGTCGCGGCGGAGCGACTCCGACGGTGCGGGGGCTACCGCGTCGGCGTCGTGCTCGGCCCAGACCTCGAACCGTCCTGGCGCAACCGCGGCATCCTGCGCGAAGTCGACGACCAGGGCGCCAGGGAAGTGCCAGCGGCGCTCGGCGGCGCTGCGGCGCAGCAGGGAGCCGAACTCCTCCTGGAGCGTGGGGATGAGCCCCTCGAAGCGCTCGAAGTCTTCCGTGCCGAGGTGGATCAGGTACCTGTTCGGCACGTAGACGGCACCCACGCTCACGGTCTTGGCCCCCTCCATCTCGCGCAGCAGTCGCCTGCCGATCTCGGCGGGCTGAATCGGGGAGCGGAAAGCCTTGGAAAAGAACCCGTCGACGACTCGCTCCAGCCGGCGTTCAAACTCGTCGAAGAGCCCCAGGTATCCTCCAAGACTTCACGGCAAAGGGTTTCGACCCGCGGTGAGTATACCCGGGCGCCCTCGGCCCCCGTCTCAGGCTCCCCTGGGGTCCCCGCCCCGCCGGACCGACTACACTCGCGGCTCGTTTCTGGTTCACTTTGTTCACTTGGTGTTCACTCGGGGGCGAGTGGCGGAATGGTAGACGCGCTGGCTTCAGGTGCCAGTGGGTGCAAGCCCGTGGAGGTTCAACTCCTCTCTCGCCCACAACAACAAGCGCCTCAAGGTCAAGGATCCTCGCCAAGCAGCTCCGGCTATAGCCGCCGGAGTGATGCGATCAGGGCTGCACGGTCGGTAGGTTCTGATCGACGGCGACTCGATTGAGGCGGTCGTCGAAGGAGGCCACGCGGGCCCCGGCAGCCTGGGCCGCCAGCAAGACGCAGCAATCGGGCATCTTCAGCCCAGTGCCCGCTCGCAGGAGCGCCAGCTTAACGGCAGCGTCGGCCGGAAAGAGCAGCTCCTGCACGTCCAGGTCGCGGAGGACCGCCTGAACCTGCTCCAGTCTGCCATCGCGTGCAGGCACAACAAGAACCTCAGCCAAGGTGAGCAGGTTGGCAGCGAAATCGTCATCGATCTCTCGGGCCAGCAACTCCTCGGCACGCGAGTGCTGGGCGTGGTCACCGTCTAGGTAAGCGATGATCACGGTGGCATCCAGGACGATCATGCTGGCCAATCTTCGCGGAGTCGTCGGAGATAGTCTGGCCCATAGGCGCCCGTAAAGACCCCGCTGTGGCGATGCACGGCTGCGAGTCGCCGTCGCCGCCGCTCGTCGTTGACCCGCTGGGCGGCTCGATGCCCCTCCATCGCCAGCTGTACCAGAAGTTGGGCCCGGCTCAAGCCGGGCCACCGAGCCGCAGCGTCATTGAGCGCCTCCGCGAGCGCGTCGGTTTCGGTGACGAAGTGTCGAGGACGAGTGGTCGGCATGTGCCCAGTGTATCACCTCGACCGGGGGGTGCTACACCCATGGGGAGTGGTTCCCAAGCGAGTCGGCTTACTAAAACCCGGCCCTCGCTGCAACGCCTTCCCCTACACTTGCACACCACCCAATCCCCCACCCGCGGCTGCCCGCCCTGCGAGGATCCATTTCGGGCCGTTCGTCACCGACTTCTCGATCCGCATCGCAGCTGTGGACGCCGAGACGGCGAAGGTGCTGACGGCGGACCGGAGTTGGGCGAGGATCAGTTCGGAGGCAGAGGTGATCTAGAATTCTTTTTCTGTTTCACCACATATATCGTGGTCAAACAGAATCTCGATCCTCGTGGATGGGGTCAGAGCAGGCCGGCGGCCTCGGCGAGGGCGGCCCGGTAGACCTCCTTCAGTGGCATGCCGAGGGCCCGGGCGGCCCCGGCGCAGTCGGCATACTCCGGCGCGACGTTGACCACCACGTCGTCCCGGAAGGCCACCTTGACCCGGACGGGGACGCCGCCGACCTGGACGTCGAGCCACCGGCGCGGCAGCATCCATCGCCGGACGGACGACACCCGAACCCCGATGGTCGACGTCTCGGCGATCAGCGTGTCCCGCACCGCCTCCTCGGCGTGCGGCGGCGCGAGCACCTGGATCACCTGGGCGGGGCGGCCCGACTTCCCGATGACGGGGACGATCCAGGCGTCGGTGGCGCCGGCCGCCGTGAGGCGCTCCAGGACGAAGGGGTAGAGCTCGGGGTTCATGTCGTCCACGGTCGCCTCGACCATGCGGTCTTCGACCCCCTCGGCCGGTTCGACGGCCGTGTCGGCCGATGGCTCGCCGAGCACGACGCGGAGCACGTTGGGGATCTCCAGCTCCCGGGTGCCGGCGCCGTAGCCGACGGAGGACACCGTCATCGACGGCATCTTGCCGAACGACTCGGCGTACTCGGCCAGGATGGCGGCTCCGGTGGGGGTGATGAGCTCGGCTTCGACCGTGCGGCCGTAGAGCGACGCCCCGCCGAGCAGCTCCAGCACCGCCGGCGCCGGCAGCGGGAGGGGGCCGTGGCGGGACGGGACAACCCCGGTGCCGGTGGCCACCGGCGACGCGACCACCGTGCCGGCCCCCAGGCTCGCGAAGGCGGCGGCGCTGCCCACGACGTCGACGATGGTGTCGACGCCGTCGAGCTCGTGGAAACGCACCTCGCCCACCTGCACCCCGTGCACCGTGGCCTCCGCCCGGGCAAGCCGGCCGAGGATGGAGGCGGCCCGGGCGGCCACCTCGGGATCGAGGTCGGCCCCCTGGACGAGGCGGAGGCCGTCCGCGTAGGTCCGCATCACGGTCCAGGTGCCGTCGGGGGCCGAGATGTCCACCTTGCACGCCCGGAGGCCGCAGCGGTGCACCGTGGTGAACGTGAGCTCGAAGGGGATGCCGAGCGCCGTGAGCTGGGTCTCGACGGCGGCGAGATCGGCCCCCGCGTCGATGAGGGCGGCGAGGATCATGTCCCCCGAGGCGCCCGAGAAGCAGTCGAGGTAGGCGATCACGGCGTCCGGGGCCTCAGCATCATCGCCGCGAAGACCGCGGCGCCGAACCCGTTGTCGATATTGACCGCCACGACGCCCGGAGCGCACGAGTTGAGCATCGTCAGCAGGGGGGCGATCCCGCCGGCCCCCGCCCCGTAACCCACCGAAGTGGGCACCGCCACGACCGGGGCGGCCACGAGGCCCCCGACGACGCTGGCGAGCGCCCCGTCCATCCCGGCGACGACGATCACGATCGCCGCCCGGTCCAGCACGCCCCGCGCGTCGAGCAGGCGGTGGAGTCCGGCGACCCCCACGTCGTAGAGGCGCTCCACACCGAGCCCGAGCGCCTCGGCCGTGACCGCCGCCTCCTCGGCAACGGCGAGATCGGCGGTGCCGGCGGACACGACGGCGACCGGCTGCCCGCCCGACGCCGGCTGGGACCGGGCCACGACCAGGCCGGGGACCTCGTGGAACACGGCCTCGGGAGCGACCGCGGCGACCGCCTCGAACTGGGACTTGGTCGCCCGGGTGACGATCACCGCTCCAACGTTGCGCTCGAGGAGGACGGCGACGATGGCAGCCGCCTGCTCGGCGGTCTTTCCCGGCCCGTAGACGGCCTCCGGGAGGCCGAGGCGCAGCTCCCGGTGGTGGTCGACCCGGGCGAATCCGAGGTTGGAGTACGGGAGGTAGCGAAGCTCGCGAATGGCCTCGTCGACGGACAACGCACCTCCGGCACAGGCCTCGAGCAACGTGCGGAGCGTCTCCTCGTCGATTGCAGCAACCTCCCTCGAAGAACGGTGGATCCCCCCGGTGATAGCCTGCCCGGTGGCCCGACGGTGAAGTATCCTATGGGTTCGCCCAAGCGGGTTCGCCCCAAGCCTACAGATGAAGGCACATGAATCGGGAGACAATCGTCCTCATCGCCGCGTCGGGTGGACTCGCCGCGGTCGCGCTGGCTGTGGCCCTCTCGGCGCACCGTCGCTTGGCGGTGGCCAGGCGCTCGCTCGCCGTCCTCCAGGGATCGTCGAACGGGAAGACGCTGCTCGACGTCGTCGCGACGTACGGGAAGGACCTTCAGCTCTTCGAGGACGGCCTCAACCGGATCATCGAGCGCCAGGACGACCTCTACGCTCACCTGGCGTCGTCGGTCCGCAACATCGCGGTGGTCCGCTACGACGCCTTCGAGGACATGGGTGGCCGCCTGTCGTTCTCGGCCGCGCTGATGGACGACCACGGCAGCGGGCTGGTCCTCTCGGCGATCAGCGGGCGGATGGAGGCTCGGGCCTACGCAAAGATCATCGAGGAGGGGGAATCCGAGATGGGCCTGTCGCCAGAGGAGCGCAAGGCCATCGACGAAGCGATGACCGGGTCGAAACGGAACAGGACGAAGGTCAAGGCGAGGAGGTGAGGTCGTGATCCGTCGCAGGTTCCTGTGGACGCAGGATCCCGAACCGGACATTCATCCGAGCACCGAGCCAGCAGCACCCAACCCGCCGCCCGCGGCGCCGAAGCAGACCATCGTTCCATCGAACCGGCCCGCCCAGAGTGCGGCCGCCTACACCAAGGCCCCCCAGACGAAGGAGGCGGATGTGAGTCACCGACCAGAGTCCATCCAGGCCGTGCCGCGCACCGGCTCCGATCAGACCGTGACGGTCATCGGCAACGGAGCCCGGTTGGAGGGCAAGCTGATCGCCGCGGCATCGCTGCGCATCGAGGGCACGGTGACGGGCACGATCACCGCCGAGGGCGACGTGATCATCGCCCCCGAGGCCGAGGTGTCCGCCGACATCAAGTCCACCAACACCACGCTCGGGGGGCACTACAAGGGCAACGTCATCGCCACGGGGACGATCGAGCTCACGGCCACAGCACGGGTCGAGGGCAACCTGACCTGCCGGTCGCTGATCGTGAGCCAGGGAGCGATCTTCTCGGGGCAGTCGATCATGGACGGCGGGGCGAAGAAGCCCGCCGCCGTTCCGGCCTCCCAGCCCTCCTCGCCGTCGTCGCCCTCTTCGTCCAGCTGACCACGGTCACCCTTTCCCCAACCGCCGGTTGATCGACGTCAGGCTGCTCCGTACCGACCCCGGCCTCGTCCGCGCGTCCCTGGAGCGGCGGGGGGCCAAGGTGGACCTCGACCACCTGATCGAACTGGACAGCCGCTACCGCGCCCTGCTGCAGGAGGTCGAGGCGGCCCGCGCCGAGCAGAACGCCGCGGGCAAGCGGATCGCCGAGGCTCGGGGGCCGGGAAAATCGCAGGCAATTGCCGAGATGAAGCGGCTCTCCGACCGGCTGAAACAGCTCGAGGCCGAACTGGCGGAGATCAGGTCCGAACTCGACCACGCCCTCATCGAGGTCCCCAACCTCGTCCACCCCGACGCCCCGGACGGCTTCGGCGACGAGTCCAACCGCCTCGTCAGCACCGTCGGGTCGCCGCCGGTTTTCGACTTCACCCCGAAGGACCACATGGACATCGGCGAGGGCCTGGGGATCATCGACACCGAGCGGGCGGCCAAGGTGTCGGGCTCGCGTTTCGCCTACCTGCTCGGCCCCGCGGTCCTGCTCGAGTTCGCCCTCGTGCGCATGGCGATGGACCGGCTGATGCCCGACGGCTTCGTGCCGGTGATCCCGCCCGTGCTCGTGCGGGCCGAGGCCATGTTCGGCACGGGCTTCTTCCCCACCGACGAGGCCCAGGTCTACCGCTGCGCCGACGACGACCTCTACCTTGCCGGCACGGCGGAGGTGCCCATCGCCTCGATGCACGCCCGGGAGATGCTGCCCGCGGACCGGATGCCCCGCCGGTACGTCGGCTACTCCACCTGCTTCCGCCGGGAGGCGGGGACCTACGGGCGGGACACCCGGGGCATCATCCGGGTCCACCAGTTCGACAAGGCCGAGATGTTCTCCTTCTGCTTCCCCGAGGACTCCGACAACGAGCACCAGCGGCTCCTCGCCCACGAGGAGGGCATCTGGCAGGCCCTCGAGATCCCCTACCGGGTGCTGGAGATCTGCGCCGGCGACCTCGCCGCCCCGAACTACCGGAAGTTCGACATCGAGGCGTGGCTGCCGGGGACCGGGCGGTGGCTTGAGGTGACCTCGTGCTCGAACGACATCGACTACCAGGCCCGGCGCCTGCAGATCCGCACCAAGCGGGACTCGGGAACTGAGCTCGTGCACACGCTGAACGGCACGGCGGTGGCCGTGGGCCGGGCGATCGTCGCCCTGCTGGAGAACCACCAGCAGGCGGACGGGTCCGTGCGGATCCCCGAAGCGCTCCAGCCGTACACGGGCTTCGACGTCATCGGCCCTCCGTAACCGGGCGGTCTACACTTTTCGGCGGAGGGCTCGCGTAACGGCATCGCAGCGGCCTTGAAAGTCGCCGACCGAGAGGTCATCGGGGTTCGAATCCCCGGCCCTCCGCATGAGTGGGGACTTGCCAGGCCGTAGAATCGTGGGCGGAGGCATCGCCTAGTCAGGTCTATGGCGCGGGATTGCTAATCCCGTTGGGGCGCAAGTCCCTCGCGCGTTCGAATCGCGCTGCCTCCGCGTCCCGAGTAAGATCGGTTGAGAAGCGCCCTTAGCTCAGTGGATTAGAGCGTGTGGCTACGGACCACAAGGTCGGGGGTTCGAATCCCTCAGGGCGCGCCAAATGGCGCTGGAGCAGGCAACCCGCTTGAACGAGTTGAGCGACATCGGGTTCATGCGCCTGGCGCTCGCCGAGGCGCATCTGGCGCCTGTGCACGACGATGTGCCGGTCGGTGCCGTCGCCGTGGTCGGCGAGGCGGTCGTGGCAAGCGCCCACAACGAACGCGAGCTCCGCTCGGACCCAACCGCCCACGCCGAGGTGCTCGCCCTCCGGGCCGCCGCGCAGCATCTTGGCCGCTGGAGGCTCCACGACGTCACCGTGTACTCGACGGTCGAGCCGTGTCCCATGTGCGCCGGCGCCCTGGTCGCGGCCCGGGTGTTCCGGGTGGTCTACGGGGCGCCCGACGAGAAGGCGGGGGCCGCCTACTCGCTGTACAACATCGTCCAGGACCCCCGCCTCAACCACGAGTGCCGCCTCACCACCGGCGTCCTGGCCGAGGAGTGCGCCGGGCTGATCCAGGAGTTCTTCCGGGTCCGCCGCGGGCGGGTCGAATCGCTCTAGGAAACGCCCCTCGGACCCCTATACTGGCCGAGGTGGAGTACCGAAGCGGCCGACCGGGCGCGCCTCGAAAGCGCGTGAGCCTTTACGGGCTCCGTGGGTTCAAATCCCACCTCCACCGCGATTACCCCGGCACGGCCTCGTGCCTCAGTCCGCGAGCCCCAGGAAGACGACGAGGGCCCGGTCTAGGCGGACGAGGTCAGCTTTGGGCAGTCTGCCGAGGTGAGTGCCCAAGTTATCCCGGCGCATCGTCGTGATCTTGTCGACCATGATCCGACTTGGCTGACCTAAACCGGTGCCAGGAGCGGGCTCGATATCGATCCTTATCAGAGGAGCATCCAGTGGGTTGGTCGTGAACGGACAAACCGTCACGGACGCGGTGGCGTCGAAACGGTCGTCCTGCACGATGACGACAGGCCGAGGCTTACCGGTGTAGGCGCCTCGGGCCGCGGCGGTGTAGATCTCCCCTCGCTTCAATGGAACTCAGGGGTTGGCGTCCCAATCGGCGGTGATCGAATCGACGAATGCCTGATCCTCCGCCTCGTCCTCGGCGGCAGCGACGGCCGCCGACTGACGGTGAGCCTCCTCCACAAACTCCGGAGCCCGCACATCCGGCACCCAGATCTGGACTGGACGAAGCCCGCGGGCACGGAGCCGCTGACGATGCTCGGTTACCCGGTCTCGAGCCGTAGACATGCCACCATGTTACATGTAACGTCCCGAGCCGTCGACTCGGATTAGCCTGGGTCGAGCCCCGGCACCCCACCCCGGTTTGAAAACCATGTCAACAGCTCCGCCAAGGAATGCTGATTCAAGCCCAGGCCTCGCACTCGACCGAGGGCCCGGGTGCAAAAAACCACCGTGGGGGTGGGAAATTGCACCCGGCACCGGTCAGGGCGGCGCCAATTCGGCCCGCACGCCGAGAAGCCGGACCGGCCGATCGAGGTCGAATCGCTCCAGCGCCGCCAGGGCACCACGCTCGATCGCCGCGGGGTCGAGCGCCGGCTTGGGCAGCGTCACGCTGTGGCTCGTCGTGAAGAAGGGCGCGAACCGCACCTTCACCAGGATGCGGACCGCCTTCCGTCCCTCGCCGGCCAGGTCTGCCGCCAGCTCCCGGGCCAGGGTGCACAGCTCCCGGCGGATCTCCTCGGCGTCCGTCAGGTCCAGCTGGTAGGTCCGCTCCTTGCCGTGACCCCTCGCCACGCGGGGCTCGGCGCTCACCTCGCTCGTCGCCTCCCCCCGGGCCAGCTGGGCAAGCCATGGCCCCGTGTTCGGGCCGAACGCACGCACCAGCTCTCCAACGTCGGCCCTGGCCAGCTCGGCGACGGTCCGGATGCCCAGGGCGGCGAGCTTGCGTGCGGTCTTGGTGCCGATGCCCCAGAGGGCCTCCGTGGGGCGTCCCTCCATCACCGCGTGCCAGTTGTCCCCGGTCAGCGAGAACACGCCGGCGGGCTTGGCGAAGCCGGTGGCGAGCTTGGCCCTGAGCTTGTTGTCGCCGACGCCGATCGAGCACCAGAGGGCCGTGCGCTCGAGGACGGCCCTCTGAACCTCAGCGGCCACCGCCTCGGGGGCAGCCGTCTCCAGGCCCATGAACGCCTCGTCCCAGCCCATCACCTCGACGACGGCCGGGAAGGTCCGCAGCGTGTCCATGACCCGGGCGGAGGCGGAGAGGTACACGTCGCGGTCGACCGGCAGGAACACCGCCTGGGGACACCTGCGGTAGGCGGTGCGGAGGGCCATCCCCGACCGGATCCCGTACTCGCGGGCCTCGTAGCTGGCGGTGGACACGACCCCCCGCTTGGAGGGATCGCCGTCCCCACCCACCACGACGGGCAGGCCTGCGAGCTCGGGATGGCGGAGCACCTCGACCGCGGCGATGAACTGGTCCAGGTCCACGTGGAGGACGGAGCGGTTCACCTGCCGAAGGGAAGGTTCGTTTGGGCATGGCATAAAGATGGCATACTCATGCTATGGCCCGCATACGAGTGAGTACCACAGTCGACGAGCATCTTCTCGCAAGTGCGCGCCAACTTCGTTCGCAACTCACCGACGCAGCGCTTCTCGACGAAGCCCTGGGAGCGCTCCTTGGCCGGCACCGTTCGGCCCAAATCGATGCCGCCTACGCGGCATATGACGAACACCCGCTCGAGGAGCCCGATGAATGGGGCGATCTGGCGTCGTTCCGCCAAGCTGCTGCGGCATCCTGAACGCGCTTCCTTCCCGAGGGGAAGTCTGGTGGTGCGAGCCGTCCGACGTCGGCCGCCGCCCGGTTGTGGTCCTCTCGCGCGACGCTGCCATCCCGAGGCTTCGACGTGCGCTGGTTGCCCCGTGCACCACGACCATCCGGGACCTCCCCAGCGAGGTCGTGCTGGAATCCGGCGACGATCCCATCCCACGGCTATCCGGAGTGAATCTTGACTCGATCGAGAGCGTCTCTGTCGCCGTCCTCGTCGAACGCCTCGGGCGGCTCAGCGACGGGCGGATGCGCCAGATCTGCGAGGCGCTCGAGGTCGCCGTCGACTGTGGTGGCTGACCTCCCTACCCGCACGGGGGGCTAGCGGCCAAAAGCCGCGGAGGATCGAAATGCCCTTGGCACTCAACCAGACGGTCTCCCTCTATTGGGAGAGCACAGGCGAAGGCGCGCCCGTCATCTGCGTCATGGGTCTGGGGATGAACGCGACCGGCTGGTGGCGCACCGTTCCCGTGCTCGCCGCCGCGGGGTTGAGGGTGCTCACGTTCGACAACCGCGGCGTCGGGCGCAGCGACCGGCCCACGGGCCCGTACACCACCGCCCTGATGGCGGACGACGCGGTCGCGGTGCTCGACGCCGCCGGCGTTGAGCGCGCCCACGTCTACGGTATTTCCCTCGGCGGCATGATCGCGCAGGAGATCGCGCTGCGACACCCAGATCGGGTGGCGCGACTCGTGCTGGGCGCGACGACCCCGGGAGGTGATCGCGCCGTCGCGGCCGACGGACCGACGCTCGCGTTCTTCCACCGCCGCGGCCAGATGCCGGCCGAGGAAGCGGTCTGGGCCTCCGTTCCCTACAACTACGCCGCACGGACCCGCGCCGAGCACGGGGACCGCATCTCGCAGGACATCCGCCAGCGGTTGCGGTTCCCCATCGAGCCGGAACCCTACGCCGCCCAGCTCGCCGCCTCCCTCGGTCACGACGCGTACGATCGCCTGCCGCTGATGCCGGCGCCGACCCTCGTCGTCCACGGCGAGGAGGACGTGATGGTGCCGCCCGCCAACGGACGCCTGCTCGCCGGGCTGATCCCAGCCGCGCGCCTGATTGAACTGCGCTGCGCCGCTCATCTCTACCCCACCGACGAGCCGGACGCCGACCGCGAGGTCGCTGCCTTCCTCACGGGGAACGGTACGGCGAGCGCTCCCTGAGCGACAACTAGTGGATGCGCCGGTCGAAGCCGGACCACTCCTTGTCCCGCAGCACGTACTTCTGGACCTTCCCGGTCGACGTCTTGGGCAGCTCGCAGAACTCGACCGCGTCCGGGCACTTGAAATGCGCCAGGCGCTCACGGCAGAACTCGATGATCTCCGCCTCGCTGGCGGCGGTCTGCGGCTTCAGGGTCACGAACGCCTTGGGCCGCTCGCCCCAGGTCTCGTGCGGGATCGCGACCACCGCACACTCCAGCACGGCCGGGTGCCTGGCGATGGCCTGCTCCACCTCGATGGTCGATATGTTCTCGCCGCCCGAGATGATGACGTCCTTCTTCCGGTCCCGGAGCTCGATGTAGCCATCGGGGTGCCAGACGGCGAGGTCGCCCGAGTGGAACCATCCGCCCCGGAAGGCCTCCGAGGTTGCCTCCGGTTGCCGGTAGTACTCCTTCATCACGTTGTTGCCTCGCATCGCGACCTCGCCGAGCACTGACCCCTCGCGGGGGACGTCGAGCATCTCGTCGCCCACCACGCGGACGAGATCGGCAACGAGGTACGCCTGGCCCTGGCGGGCGCGGAGCCGCGCCTGCTCGTCGTCGGGCAGATCGTTCCACTCCTCGTGCCACGCGCACACCGTGATCGGGCCGTAGGTCTCGGTGAGGCCATAGACATGGATCGGCCGAAAGTTGAGCTCGCGCAGGCGTCCCAGGAGTGTGGGCGACGGTGGGGCTCCCGCGAGGGTCACCGTGACCTCGCGTTCCAGCCGGTGCGCCGCCGGATGGTTGACGACGCCGATGTGCACCGTTGGGGCACCGCTGTAATGTGTGATGGCTTCGGAATCGAGGAGCTCCCAGGTCCGGCCGGGGTCCACCCGGCGCAGGCAGACGTGGCGACCGGCAACTGCCGTGACCGCCCACGTGAAACACCAGCCGTTGCAGTGGAACATCGGCAGGTTCCACAGGTACACGCTGGGGTAGCCGAGTCCCATCTCGATCACCTCGCCGAGGGCATTCAGGTAGGCCCCGCGGTGGGTGTAGACCACTCCCTTCGGCCGGCCGGTGGTCCCCGAGGTGTAGTTGATGGAGATGGGCTCCTCCTCGTCCTCGAGCCAGCTCTCGACCGGCTCCGGGGAACCGCCCGCGAGGAAATCCTCGTAGGGGTCTCCGGGTGCTCCCGTGTCGTCCACGCGCACGACTTCGATCCGGGAGGTGTCGACGGGAGCGACGACGGGTTCGAGCTCGCGGTCGACGAAGAGGAACCGGGCGCCCGAGTGGGAGAGGATGTAGGCGACTTCCTCAGACCCCAGGCGCGTGTTGACGGCGACGAGGATGCCGCCCGCGGCCGGGACGGCGAAGTGTGCCTCGAGCAGCGGTGGAATGTTGGGGCAGAGAAACGCAACCCGGTCATGCTTGTCGAGTCCCGCTCGCCGTAGAGCCGAAGCCAGCCGGTTCACCCGCTCTTCGAACTCCCGATACGAGTAGCGGCGCTCTCCGTGGACGACCGCGGTCTTGTCGGGAAAAACGTAGGCGCTCCGCTGCAAGAACGCGACCGGCGTCAGCTCGCTTCGGTAGACCTTCGTATTCATCCGAGCTCCCCTCTCCCAAGCCACCATCCATGATTGTGCTCCACTTGCCCCGGCGCCGAAGAAGGGCTGTCAACAGCTGGAGCATGGATCAGGAAGGTCAATCGCCTCCCGGAGCCGGCGGAACTGGGCAGCAAGGTCGGGGAGCTGGTAGTGGGCGTTGAGCCCGCTCGGGTTGGGCAGCACCCACACCGGGCGGCCGCCCAGCTGTTGGCCTTGTGGCCCAATCGTGGCTCGAGGTTGGTCGAACGCCATCCGGTAGGCGCCGATGCCGACCACGGCGAGCACGCCCGGTGCATACCGCAGAACCTTGTCTGCCAGCGCCTTGCCGCCCTCGCGAAGCTCCTCCCGGGAGAGATCCTGCGCCGATGCCGTGGCCCTGGCCACCAGATTGGTCACACCCAGTCCGTGGCGCAGCGCCAACTCGTCCTCGAAGGGGCTCAGCACGCGGCCGGTGAACCCGGCGAGGTGGAGGGCCGGCCAGAAGCGGTTACCCGGGCGGGCGAAGTGGTGACCCACCGCTGCCGAGTAGAGGCTCGGGTTGATCCCGCAGAACAGGACCTTGAGGCCGGGTGCAATGACGTCCTCGATCGTGCTGCCCCAGGCGGCGGCGATCTCCGCCGGCCCCGGGCCGGAGGATGCCGCGGTCTGAGACCGGCCTGTGAGTAAAAAGCGGGGTTCTACCACAGAATATACTCAAAGACATTTAGAGGAGCGTTATGGAGCATTGGATGGCGTTGGCTGCAGGAACGTGTCGACGGCCCGGACGATGCCCGCAGCAATTGCCTGCTGCCCAGCTGCGCCGGCGGCGATCGAGGCTTCGAACGGATCGGTGATGAAGAGCGGCTCGACGACGGCTCCGGGCATCTCGCTCGGCGTGGCGAGGTATCCCTCGGCGGCCGGTCCCAGGAGCACCAGCCGGCCGTACGCCCGGTCCGCGGCATCGATCGCCGTCCCTCCGGCGGAGGCGTCGTTCCTGACGCCGCTGTCGGGAATCCCCCACCCCCTGCCGTTCATGGAGGCGAGGATCTCGGTTTGGAGGAGGGACGCCAACCGCAGGCTGCGGGCAGAGAACGGACGGACGTCGTCGTAGATCGTGACCATGCCGGCGTTCGCAGGGCTGCCTCCGGCGTTGTAGTGGATGCTCACCAGCGCCGCCGCCCGGGCGAGGTTGGCGCAGGCGGCCCGGGCGGTCAGGTCCTTGAGCGCCCCCTGCCCCGTGAAGGTGCCGCTCAGGAGGTCGCCGGCACCCATGACCCCGACCGTCGAGTTGCCGGTACGGGACAGCACCACCCGGTAGCCCTGTCCCCGGAGGAGCGGCGCCGCGGCGAGGGCCGTGGAGAGCGTGAGGGCTGACTCGTCGACGGCGTGACCCCCCTCGGTGATACCGATCGTCCCCGGGTCGGGACCGCCGTGGCCGGGGTCGAGGAAGACGGTCTGGTGGCGATCGGCGCCGGTGGGAGGAAGGACGACACAGGCGCCGGGTGCGAAGCGGGCATCGGGGATGGGGCCGCCAATGGGGCCGGAGGCAGCTTCCGCGACGGCGGCCGGGGCTGGCCTGGCGGCGCTCGGCCCTCCGGATGGCGAGACGGCAGGCCGGGGTCGGCCGAGGGCCGGCCGTCCCGACGGGGCCAGCACGAAGACGGCCCCCGCCAGCAGGGTGACACCGGCCACCGCAGCACCCGGCCACCACAGCCGCCGCAGGGACCGTTGCGGTCGCGGCTCATCGGGCGGGGGGGGCGGCGGCACGGAGTCCCCGCCGCCGGCCTCCCGGAGGGAGACCAGCGACAGGGGCTCGCTATCGGGCAAGGCTGCGCGGGAAGTCCGCAGAGTGCTCCGCGTCAGGCACGGCTTTCTTTGCGGACCTCACGCCTCACGCACTCCGGCGCTCCTGGCCATGGGCGATGGCGCCCTCCGCGAACTCCTCGATGGCCGCCTGGCAGAACGCATCGAGGTCGTCGGGCTTGCGGCTCGTCACGAGGCCCTTCTCGACGACGACCTGCTCGTCGACCCACGTGCCGCCGGCGTTGCGGATATCGGTGCGCAGGCTCGGCCAGGACGTGACCGTCCTGCCTCGCACCACGTCGGCCTCGACCAGCATCCACGGGGCGTGGCAGATGGCGGCGACGGGCTTGCCGGTGTCGAAGAACGCCTTCACGAAGGCCACGGCCTGAGGGTTCATCCGGGCCAGGTCCGGGTTCGCGACGCCGCCAGGGAGCACCAAGCCATCGTAGCGGGCGGGCTCCGCCTCCGCGACGATCTTGTCGACGGGGAACCTGTCGGCCTTGTCCAGGTGGTTCATCATCTGGATCTCACCCTTCTGGATCGAGATCATCTCGACGGTCGCCCCCGCCTCGCCGATGCGCTCCCACGGCGTCGTAAGCTCCACCTGCTCGACGCCCTCGTTGGCTGCGAAGAAGGCGATGGACTTGCCGGATAGTTGACCTGCCATTTGGGACCTCCTCAAATTGGTGTTGCGGGACAGTGTCCCACCCAGGACGCAGTCTTCCCACCCGGTATGGGACGATACCGGCCGTCATGTCATTGGTCGTGGTTGGCTCCGTCGCGTTCGATTCCGTCGCCACTCCCTTCGGGGAGCGCGAGCGGATGCTGGGGGGTTCGGCCACGCACTTCTCGCTGGCCGCGAGCTTCTTCACCCAGGTACGGGTGGTCGGGATCGTCGGGGAGGACTTCGGCGAAGAGGAGGTCGCGGTGCTCACCCGACGCGGCATCGACACCGAGGACCTGGAGCGGGTGGCGGGTGGCTCGACCTTCTTCTGGCGGGGCCGCTACGACTTCGACCTCAACGCCGCCCAGACCCTGGACACGCAGCTCAACGTCTTCGCCGGCTTCCAGCCCAAGCTCTCCGAGGGGTCGAGGACGGCAAGCGCCCTGTTCCTCGGCAACATCCAGCCGGGCCTCCAGTCGGCAGTCCGGTCGGAGTACGAGGGAGGAGGTCTCGTGGGCCTCGACTCGATGAACCTCTGGATCGACACCCAGCGGGGCGCCCTGATCGATGCCATCCGCACCGTCGACGCCGTGCTGCTCAACGATGCCGAGGTCCGCTCCCTCACCGAGGAGCCCAACACCGTCCGGGCTGCCCGCAAGCTCCGCGAGCTGGGGCCCCGCTTCGTGGTCGTGAAACGGGGCGAGTACGGAGCGGCGCTCTTCGGCGAGGAGGGCTTCTTCGGCATGCCCGGCTACCCGCTGGAGACCGTGGTCGATCCGACCGGGGCCGGGGACAGCTTCGCCGGCGGGTTCTTCGGGTACCTGGAGGGCCACGGCGACGGGGACCTGTCGCAGGCGGTGCTGCGCCGGGCGATGGCGGTCGGCTCGGTGATGGCCTCGTTCAACGTCGAGGGCTTCGGCACGGAGCGGGTCCAGGCCCTGACGGACGCCGACATCCGCCAGCGCTTCGACGACTTCAAGTCGATGATGAGCGTCGAGTCGCTCCAGCTGGCCTCGGCGCTGCGCTCAGACCTCTAGGTGAGCCGGCATAAAGTCGGCCGCGATGCTCGCGATCGGCGGCTGGGCGGGGGAGAATCACAGCACCGTAGTTCATGACTCCCCCGGAGGTGAAGGTGCTCGGTCGCGTGAAGCCGCAGGG